>CAYPVL010000032.1:300-24683 GCA_964414165.1 uncultured Cognatiyoonia sp. | reverse complement strand
CCGAAAGTGATCGAGCAGGCGTTCCATAGCTTTGCCGGCCTTCCGCATCGCAGCCAGACCATCGCAGAGGCGGACGGCGTGCGCTATGTTAACGACAGCAAGGCAACCAATGTTGACAGCGCGGTCAAGGCGCTGGCCGCTTTTGACAACATCCGCTGGATATGCGGCGGCTTGCAGAAAGAAGGCGGGCTGGAGGCGCTTGGCGCTGCGGCGGGCAATGTGAAGAAGGCCTATGTCATTGGCCGCGAGGCAGCCCGGTTTGCCATGCAGCTTGAGGTGGATGCGCAGGTCTGTGGCACGATGGAGGCGGCTGTTGAGGCCGCGATGGCGGAGGCAGAGGCGGCTTTGGCCAAGGCCGAGGCGGATTTTGCTGAGGCAGGAGAGGCCGAAGCTGCGGCTGTTGAGACGGCGGCGAAGGCCGATGCGACCTTGCTTGAAACCGAGGCGGCGCGGGCGGAAACGCAGGCGCGTGAAAGCGATGCACGGGCTGCCCGGTCCGAGGCCGAGGGCGAGGCGAATGCTTTGCGTGCGGAGGTCGCGGCTTTGGCGCGCTTGGTTGAGCGGGATACGAAAGAGGGCGGGCAGGTTCTTGATTTGCTGAACGTCCAAAACGGCTATGAAAAGGCGCTGGGCGCGGCTTTGGCCGATGATCTGCGCGCACCGGCTGTGGGGCCGTCGGCGGCTTCGGGCTGGACGACCTTGTCGCCGTATTTGACGGCGCAGGGCTTGCCAGATGGCGTTATACCGTTGACCGAGTTCGTTGAGGTGCCCGAAGTTTTGGGCCGTCGCATGAACCAAGTGGGCCTTGTGAAGCAGGAAGAAGGCGCGCAGTTGCAGGCAGTTTTGAAGCCGGGCCAGCGCCTTGTGTCGCTTGAAGGGGATGTGTGGCGCTGGGACGGGTTCCGGGCTGCATCCGAGGATGCGCCATCAGCGGCGGCGCTGCGCCTTCAGCAGTTGAACCGGTTGGTTGAATTGAAGAAAGCGCTGGAAGATGTGGGCGCGTCGGCGGAAGGGGCCAAGCGCGCCCATGAAACGCTGACAATGCTTTTGACCAAGCTGACCGAGGATGATCGCAAAGCCCGTGAGGCGCGTCGCGATGCCGACCGCCAAGTTGCGGATGCGAACCGCGCCGCATCCCGCGCCGAGGCGGATCGCAACATTGCGCAGGGCAAGCTTGATGCGTCTGGGCTGGCGGTCAAGCGGCACACGGATGAGGCTGTGAATGCGCGGCGGGCTTTGGTGGAGGCCGAAAAAGCGTCAGTTGATCTGGGCGATCTGGAGGCGGCGCGCGGTGCGGTTGAAGATATCAAGATGACCGTTGAGGCGGCCCGGATCACAATGATGTCGCGCCGGTCGGGCTTTGATGAGGCGCGGCGCGAGGGTGAGGCGCGCTTGAAGCGGTCTCAGGAAATTACCAAGGAAGTGTCGGGTTGGAAGCACCGTTTGGAGACGGCGCATAAGCGAATTTCTGAGTTGGCTGAACGCAAGGAAGCGTCCGAGGAAGAACTGGCGGCGGCTGTCGCGGCCCCTGAAGAGATCGCCGCTCAACGTGCCGAATTGGCCGATGCGATTGATGAGGCCGAAGCGCGGCGCAAGCAGGCGGCGGATGTTTTGGCTGAGGCTGATACGGCCCTGCGCGACGCCGCCGGGCAAGAGCGTGATGCAGAGCGTTTGGCGTCCGAGGCGCGCGAGGCGCGCGCCCGGTCAGAGGCCCGGTCGGATGCGGCCAAAGAGACAGTTGTTTATGCCGCCGAGCGGATCATGGAGGCCCAGGATGTGACCCCGGCTGATCTGCTGGAAAGCCTTGATATGTTGCCCGAAGATATGCCGGGGGCTGAAAAGATCGAAGGACAGGTGAACACCTACAAGCGCCAGCGTGACGCGCTTGGCGCGGTGAACCTGCGGGCCGAGGAAGACGCCAAAGAGGTGCAGGTCGAACATGACACTTTGGTCAATGAAAAGGCCGATCTTGAGTCTGCGATTGCAGCGTTGCGTTCAGGCATTGCCAGTCTGAACAAAGAGGGGCGCGAACGGTTGTTGACTGCGTTTGAGCAGGTGAATGAGAACTTTGGTGTTCTGTTCAAGCACTTGTTCGGGGGCGGTGAGGCCAAGTTGGTTTTGGTTGAGTCTGATGATCCGCTTGAGGCGGGTTTGGAAATCATGTGCCAGCCGCCGGGCAAGAAGCTGTCGACATTGTCGCTCTTGTCAGGGGGGGAGCAGACCTTGACGGCGCTGGCGTTGATTTTTGCGGTATTCCTTGCGAACCCGGCCCCGATTTGTGTTTTGGACGAGGTGGATGCACCTTTGGATGATGCGAACGTGACCCGTTTTTGTGATATGCTTGATGAGATGACCCGCCGCACGGATACGCGGTTCCTGATCATCACCCACCATGCAGTGACGATGGCCCGGATGGATCGTTTGTTTGGGGTGACGATGGGCGAACAGGGTGTGTCGCAGCTTGTGTCGGTTGATCTCAAGAAAGCGGCGGCGATGGTGGCGTGACGCGCGTGATGCGCACGACGCCCCACCCACCATCCCGTGTGCGCGCCGCGCGGGCATATTTCTATTCAAAAGAAGCAGTTAGGGCAGGCGCTGGCGCAGGACGCGGAGCATGTTGTCGCCCATGACTTTGCGGATTTGGGCATCAGACACGTCGAGATTGATCAGGGCTTGGGTTATCGCGGCGAGTTCTGAGGTGTCGAGTGCTGTGGTCACTGATCCGTCAAAGTCAGAGCCGAGGCTGACGTGGTCTTCACCAAGCAGCTCAATGGCCGCTTTGATGGTTTTGGCGATGCCTGCGGGGCTATCGTCGCAGACTGCGGTGCGCCAGTAGCCGATGGCGATCACACCGCCGGTTGCGGCGATGTCTTGCATCAGATCGTCGGGGTAGTTTCGCTTGACCGGACAGACCGAATAGATGCCGGTGTGGCTGACGACGACGGGCATATCCGTCATCGCCAGCACGTCACGCGCAACGGACGTTGAGGAATGGGCGAGGTCGAGGATCAGGTTGTTGGCCTCAATGGTTTTTACCACCTCGCGCCCGAAATCCGTCAGCCCACCATCACTTTCCCCGTGAAGTGACCCGCCGAGTTCATTGTCAAAAAAGTGATGTAATCCGATAATTTTATAGCCTGCATCGGCCAACTTGGTTAGATTTGTGATATTTCCTTCCAAAGCGTGCGCCCCTTCGATCCCCAAGATACCGCCGATCACTGGCGTGCCATTGGCCCGGTCCGCAAGCAGCTGTTCAAGGTCAGCGCGGCTGCGGATGATGCGCAGCGCGTCGGTTTCTTTTGCAAACCCGTGCAGCTTTTCGGATTGGTAAAGCGCCCGTTCCAGCAGGCTGTCAAACGTGCGCGGCGGCCAAAGCTGTGCGCCTGCCAGCAGCGTGATATTATCGGGTGCATCGGCGGAGTTATTTTCGATGTTTTGGCCTGCCGGGCTTTTGGTGACGGCCGAGAACACTTGAATTGCGACGTTGCCTTCGATCAGCCGCGGGATGTCCACATGCCCGCGTGTGCCGAATTGTGTGAGGTCGCGTTTCCAGAGCAGGCTGTCGGCGTGCCAGTCGCCGATGATCATGTCGTTGTGTAGCGCTGCCGCCGCGTCGCTGACCGGGTAGGGGTCATGGGGGCGCACGGCGTTGCGTTCGGCCTCGACATAGCCGGGGGCGAAGATGAAGACAGCGGTGATGGCGAGCGCGAGAATGCCCAGTAGGATGCGTAGTTTCTTCACAGCGCGTTCACCAGTTCTGCCGTGGGCCATGCGTCCGCCGGGAGTCCGAGCCGCCGTTGTTCCAATTGCACCGCTTCGCGCGTTTTCGCCCCCAGAATGCCGTCGATCCCGCCGACGTCGTAGCCGCGGTTGGTGAGCTTTTGTTGCAAGGTTTGGACTTGATCGCCGGATAGTCCGGGCGTGGGGTTCCCTGCGTCATAGACGCTGGCCCCCTCTAGCCGCGTGGCGAAATAGGCGGCTGTGAGGACGTAGACGAAGGATTGGTTCCATTCAAAATAGACCTCGAAGTTTGGATAGGCGAGGAAGGCGGGGCCGTTGCGGCCCATGGGCAGGATCACCGTGGATTCAAGGTCTTGCGACAGGCTGCCTTGCTTTGGTGTCACGCCAAGCACTGCCCATTCGGAGGTGCGTTTGGGGTGGTTCAGACCGGTTTCGAACCAGTCGAGGGTACTGGGCACTGTGACTTCTTGCAGCCATGGTTCGCCCGGCTTCCATCCGAGGTTGGCCAGCAGGTTTGCGCCCGAGATCAAGGCGTCAGGGGCGGAGGTTTTGAGGCTGACCTGCCCGTCGCCGTCACCATCGCGCCCGTAGGCGATTATATCGGCGGGCAGCATTTGCACTTGGCCGATTTCGCCTGCCCATGCCCCGGTGGTTGTGGCGGGGTCGAAGTTGCCTTGCGCCATCAGCTTGATCCCCGCGATCAGTTGCGGGCGGAAAAGTTCGGGGCGGCGGCAGTCGTGCGCGAGGGTCAGCAGCGCGTTGCGCGTGTTGAAATCGCCTTGGATTTGGCCGTAGTCCGTCTCGAACGCCCAGAACGCCAGAAGCACCCCGCGGGGGATGCCGTAGTCCCGTGCGATCTGGTCGAAGGTGGCATCATAGCGTTGCCCAAAGCGGCGTCCGTTGTCGATCCGGTTCTGGCTGATCAAGCGGCGTGAGAAGTCGATGAAATCCCGCTGGAACACCGATTGGGAACGGTCGGCCTGCAGCACCTTTTGGTCGATGGCGGCTCCTTGGAAGAAGCGGTCGACGTCACTGGCGGCAATGCCTTGCGCTGTCGCCTCGGCCTTTATCCCTGCGATGAATGCGGGCAGCGGGCCACCGCAAGTTTGTGCTGTGGCGCTTGTGGCAAAAAGTGAAAGGGCGAGTGCAAGGCGCATAGAATTTCCTGTTGTTTTATCACAGCCTAACAGGGGAAAGGCGCGGTGCAAGCCCGACTAGAACAGTGCCTGAAGAAGCGTTACGGCAACCACCAACCCAAGTGTCGCGCCCCATGTGCCCCAAAGCGTCTGGGTGGCGTGCGTGATATCCTGCGGCCCAAGTGCGACCCGGCCTGCGGCGTTCACATAAGGAAATTGCTTGATTGCACCATCGTAACTGCGCGGCCCCGACAGCGCGATGCTGTGCCCATAGGCCATCGCCGCCTCGGGCCAGCCTGCATTGGGCGAGTGGTGCGCGGGCGCGTCGCGCAGGATGCCGGCCATGTTTTTGGTCGAGCAAATCGCCCAGATAATCAGGGCGGTTGCGCGTGCGGGGATCAGGTTCAGCAGGTCGTCAAAGCGCGCCGCCGCCTTGCCGAACCGTTCATGGCGCGGCGTGCGGTAGCCGATCATGCTGTCGGCGGTGTTGGTGATTTTGTAAAGCAACAGCCCCGGCAGCCCGGCGATGGCGTACCAGAAGATGGGCGCGATGACGCCGTCTGACAGATTCTCGGCCGCGCTTTCGATGGCAGAGCGTGCCACATCGCTTTCGGACATATTGCCCGTGTCCCGCCCGACGATCATGGCCACGGCTTGCTTGCCCTCACTTAGGGAAAGCCGCAGGCCTTTGGCCACCGCATTTACGTGATCGACAAGGGATTTTTGGGCCAGCAGGATCGCGATGATGCTCACATCGACCAGCTGCCCGGGGATCGCTTGCAAGGCAAGGCCAAGCAGGATCGCCCCAACGCAAAGGCAGATCATCGCCATCAGCCCTTTTATAAAACGGTGCTGGCCCTTGTTATAGTGCGTATCTACCCAGCCAATCAGCCGCCCCATCAGCACGGCGGGGTGGGGCACGCGCGACCAGAGCCATTTCGGCTCTCCCAGCAGTGCATCAAGGATCATCCCGATGATCAGGGTCAAAAGGCCCCCTCCAACTGCCCCCAGCGCAGGGGGTGCGGCAGCCCAAGCCGAATCCAGTTGTCGGCGTAGGGAAAGACGCGTGACCAGACGTGTTTTTGGGCAAGCATGTCTTGCGCGGCCTTGGCGTTATCCACTTCGTAAAGCCGGAACAACGTCGTGCCTCCAACCACTTTGGCCCCTTGTCCAAGCAGCAGGCTGTCCAGCCGGTTGGCATCAATTGTCAGTCGCGCCCGCGCATCATCGGCCCATTGCGGATCGGCCAGCGCTTCGGCCCCGATCTGGATCGCGGGGCCAGAGACGGCCCAAGGCCCAAGCGTTTCTGAAAGTTCGGCCAGAAGGTCAGGATCGCCAAAGGCAAACCCAAGACGCATGCCTGCCAGTCCCCAGAACTTGCCAAAGCTTTTCAGAACGATGGTGCCTTTACGCGCCGCCAAATGGATCAGGCTGGCATCGGGCGTCACATCGCAAAAGCTTTCGTCGATCACCGTCAGGGGTGCTTGCAGGATCTTTTCATCCCACATCACCCCGTCGGGGTTGTTGGGGTGGACGGCGACGAAAGCATCCATGCCATTGTCATCCAGCTTCCAGCCCGCATTGCGGAAGGCCGCGCCGTGTTCGTTATAAGTCGGTCCCGGAATGGCGACGCGCCCTGCGCGCACAAGGCGCGGGATTTGCGCGATCAGGGCAGAGGCACCGGGGGCGGCAAGCACCCCTGCCTCTTTCGGGACACCCCAATAGCTGCGCGCGCGGTCAAGCAGCAGATGCAACGCGCCCTCATCGGGCAGCGCGGTCCAAGCATCGGCCGATAGTTTTGGCATCGGATAGGGCACCGGATTGATCCCCGTCGACAAATCCAGCCACGACGACCGTGTGCCCCCGTAGTGGGCGATGGCCGCGTCCAATCCGCCGCCATGATCGCGGGATGGCTGTCTCATGTGTCCTCGGGCAGGGCGGGATGGCGGGTCACGAAGTGGCCTTTGATGGCGACCGGCCATGTGCGGAACGGGACTTGGCCGGTTTCACTTTCGGCATGCAAAGCGGCATAGGCCACGACGCCTGCCGCGCTTTCGTCATCAGGGTCAAACATGCCCAACGTATAATTCAATTTGCCCGCCCCTTGGATCGCCACATTGCAGGCGCGGGTGCAGCCCATCAGGCAGGACGTGCGGCGGGTTTTGATGTGTGGGATATCTGCAGCGAGGGCTTCGATTTTGGCAGCAAACACCGCGCCATCTGTCGCTTCGGTGTTACTTTCTGCCCAATTTTCCCGCTTACAGGTATCGCAGATTGTGATCCAAGTCGTCATGAAGGGCCCTTCCTTTCAGGGTTTTCAATCGGAAATTGGACGGATGTACAAGGGGATGGGCGGAAAATGGTAGATATTGAAGCCAGTCCTTGGCGGTTAACGATTCATTAACGATTCAAGCAGATGGAATTAATATGGAACTAATTCAAATTCTCGGCGTTGGGGTGTCAGTCTTAGCCGCCAAACTGGAGCATCCATGCGTGTATTGATCGTCCAGAGTAACGTCCCCCTAGGCAATATCTGGTGCCGCCATCTCGAGCGTCTTGGGGCTGACGTTGAAATCGCATTGACCGGCTCGGCCGCCGTCAAAATGATTGAGACAACAACCTTTGATGTGATCGTTCTTGATCTTGTCTTGGGTGAAGGTAGCGCCCTGACCGTTGGCGATGTCGCCTTCTTCCGCCAGCCTGATGCCAATCTGATTTATGTGACCGATACCACCTTCTTTTCAGATGGGTCGATCTTTCATCACAGCGCCAATGCCCGTGCTTTTATTGAAAGCAATACGCCGCCAAGTGACCTGGCGGCGATTGTCCAGCATTATGGCGCAGCACCTACCCCCGTCCATGCGGTTCAGAAAACGCCAGAACGGGGTTTGTCGGGATAATCCGATTGGGGTTAATCGTGTCGTGGCTGTAGTGATAGTGCCGCACGATATGATCCATGTTCACCGTCTCTGCCACGCCCGGCCATTGGTAAAGTTCGCGTGTGAATCCCCAAAGGTTCGGATAGTCGATGATCCGCTTGCGGTTACACTTAAAGTGCAGGTGGTAAACCATGTCGAACCGGATCAGCGTTGTCCAAAGCCGCCAGTCGGCTTCTGTGATTTGATCACCCATCAGGTAGCGGTTTTGGCTTAACCGGTCTTCCAGCCAATCAAGACTGTCAAACAATGGCCCGACGGCGGCGTCATAGGCGTCTTGCGTGGTCGCAAAGCCGGATTTGTAAACGCCATTGTTCACTGTGTCATAGACCCGCGAGTTCACCTTTTCGATGTCATCTCGCATCTCTTCAGGCCAATAATCGTCCGTGTTCCCCGTGATCCCATCAAAGGCCGCGTTGAACATCCGAATGATTTCAGAGGATTCATTGGACACAATCGTTTCCTGCTGTTTGTCCCATAAGATCGGCACCGTCACCCGCCCTGAAATCTGCGGGTCCGCCTTGAGGTAGATATCCCGCGCAAACGGCAGCCCATAAAGTGTATCGCCCGTCGCCCCGTGATCATCCGTCTCAAACGTCCACCCATCAGACAGCATATCCGGGTGCACCACAGAGACGCTGATATGATCTGTCAGGCCTTTGAGCGCCCGAAAGACAAGTGTGCGATGCGCCCATGGGCAGGCATAGGATACATACAAATGATACCGCCCGCTTTCGGCCTTGAACCCCGCCTTGCCCGAAGGCCCGGCTGATCCATCTGCTGTGATCCAATTGCGGAACTTGGCCGTGCTGCGCTTGAACGCCCCGCCTGTGGATTTCGTATCGTACCAAACATCGTGCCAGACGCCGTCAACAAGTTGACCCATGGGATATTCCTTTTCTGCTGTTGCCTTGCAGTTAGGCGATGTGCGCATCTGATCAAAGCCCAGCCACCGCGCAAGTAACGTGCACTTGCGCACATGATCACAGATCTGGGTGCGTGCATGGTGAATCCAATTGCTGTACTGGCGCTCCTCCCCTATAGCTATTCTTGACGATGCCCGCATGGGCCAGAGAGGTTGGTGATGCTGCGGTCGACCCACAACGGGGGCCAAGAGGCGACACACGTCAAAGCTGCAGTGCGGCCCCTCTTTGTTTGGATGATTAAAAGGGGAAACTGATGCGCCACTTAATGACCACCATTGTGATCCTGACCGGTACCGGCGCAAGCGCCCACCCAGGCCATCCTGAATTGCTTGGCCTGCATGAACCCTGGATGATCGGGGCCGGGATTGGTGCGATCATCCTTGCCGGGCTGCTGGGTGCCAAGAAAGGCAAAGACGCCGAGGCCGGGTCTGAAGAAGAAACCGAAGGAGAGCCTGCATGAAAACCGGTGTCATGATCTGCGGCCATGGCTCGCGCAGTCAATCGGCGGTGGATGAATTTGCGACTTTGGCCGAAAAGCTGCCCGCCTATCTGCCCGATGATTGGCTGTGTGATTATGGCTACCTTGAATTTGCGAATCCCGTCATCCGTGACGGGCTGGACACCCTGCGCGAAGCGGGCTGTGATCGTATTCTGGCCGTGCCGGGCATGTTGTTTGCCGCCATGCACGCCAAGAATGACATTCCGACCGTGCTGAATACATATGCGGCCAAACATGGCGTGCAGGTCAGCTATGGCCGCGAGTTGGGCGTTGATCCAAAGATGATCGCCGCCGCCGCAGGGCGCATTCAGGATGCTGTTGAAAGCGCCAATGCCGAACATGGTGACCTGCCATTGGCCGAGACGTGTCTTGTGGTTATTGGCCGCGGTGCCTCGGACCCGGACGCGAACGGCAATGTCGCCAAAATCGCCCGGATGCTGCAGGAAGGCATGGGCTTTGGCTGGGCCGAGGTGGGTTATTCCGGCGTCACTTTCCCGCTGGTGGAACCCTGCCTGCAACATGTGGCCCGGCTCCCTTACAGCCGTGTCATTGTGTTCCCGTACTTCCTCTTCTCCGGCATTCTGATCGACCGGATTTATGGCTTCACCGACCAAGTTGCCGCCCAGTATCCGGGGCTAACATTCATCAAAGCTGGCTACCTTGGGGATCATCCGAAAGTTTTGGAAACCTTTGCTGAACGGATCATCGAACAGACGGGCAAGAACCCGCCGCCCAACTGCGGGCTGTGTGCCTACCGCGAACAGGTGCTGGCTTTTGACAACGGTGAACACCGCCATATCAAACCCGAAGACCGCCAGCACCCGGCCTTTGGCGACACCCCGCCGCCCACGTGCGTCCTGTGCAAATACCGCACCCAAGTGCTGGGTTTTGAGGCCGAGGTCGGCGCGGTTCAGGAAAGCCATCACCACCATGTCGAAGGACAAGGGGCGCATGCGCCGGGATCAAACGTCGCCGATTGCACCTTCTGTGATACGTTCTGCACCGGCGTCTGCCGCCTTGAGACGCAACACAGTCACGATCATCACCACCATGATCACGACCACGACCATGATCACCACCACCACGCGCCCTATCCCCACGCCAAACACCCCCATGGCCCGGAAAGCGCCCGTAAATCCAAGAAGCCCGCCTAATACACCTCTTTGGTTTTAAAATATCCCCGCCGGAGGCTCCGCACCCACCTCCTTACACAAAGGCCCGCCCATTGCGCCCTTACGAAAAAGACCCCAAAGCGATCTATGCGGCGAGCTTTGCCACCGTGCGGGCCGAGGCACGGCTAGAGCGATTCCAATCGGACATGCACCCGATGATCACGCGGTTGATCCATGCCTGCGGGATGGTCGAAATCGCGGATCGGCTGGTGTGGTCGCAAGATGCCTATAAAGTCGGGCACGCAGCGCTGCAGGCAGGCAAGCCGATCTTCTGTGATTGCGAAATGGCCGGGGCCGGGATCATCCGGCGGTATCTGCCCGCAGAAAACGATGTGATCGTGACGCTGAACGACGCACGCGTGCCCGAGATGGCCAAGAAATTGGGCACGACAAGGTCGGCCGCGGCGGTGGAACTTTGGGCTCCGCATCTGGAGGGCGCAGTTGTCGCCATCGGGAACGCGCCGACCGCCCTTTATCACGTGCTCGAAAAAATCGAAGCAGGGGCACCCAAACCTGCCGTTATTCTTGGCTTTCCGGTCGGCTTTATCGGGGCGGCTGAATCCAAAGCCGAACTGGCCGCAAACCCGCGCGGCTGCGACTTTGTCGCGCTGCGCGGCAGGCGGGGTGGGTCGGCGATGGCGTCGGCGGCAGTAAACGCATTGGCCGCAGGCCTGCCCGAGGATAGGGCATGAGTGCGCCTTGGCTGCATATCGTCGGCATTGGCGAAGACGGGTTGGATGGGTTGACGGCGGCCACCCGTGCTGTGGTTGAAGCCGCCGAGGTGATCATCGGCGGTGATCGTCACCACGCGCTTGCCCCGCAGATCAGCGCGGAACGCATCGCCTGGCCGTCACCTTTTGATGCGATGATCAAAACGATTACCGATTTGCGCGGACAGCGGGTGGTGATCTTGGTCACCGGCGATCCCCTATGGTTTTCGGTCGGTGCACGGATCGGGCGCGCGATTGACCCTGCCGAAATTGTCTATCATCCGCAACTTTCGGCCTTTCAATTGGCCGCCGCCCGGATGGGTTGGTCGCTTGCGGATGTGGAAACGCTTACCGTGCATGGTCGCCCGGTCGAACAGATGATCGCCTTCATCCAACCCAATGCGCGGCTATTGGTGCTGACCACGGGCGCAGATACCCCTGCCCAAATTGCGGACTTCCTGACAATGCGCGGCTTTGGGCAATCTAAGATGACCGTGCTTGCCGCGATGGGTGGCAAGGATGAGGCGCGCTTTGAGGGGGTTGCGGCTGACTGGGATCATGTGGTGCCTGCTTTCAACACCCTCGCGGTGGAGTGTATCGCGGCACCTGATGCCGCACTTCTGCCCCGCGTGCCGGGGCTGTCGGACAGCCTGTTCCAATCCGATGGCACAATGACCAAACAAGAGGTGCGCGCCGCGACCCTTGCCAAACTCATGCCGATGCGTGGCGCGTTGCTTTGGGATATCGGCTGCGGCTCTGGGTCGGTCGCCATCGAATGGATGCGCGCGGCCCGTTACGCCCGCGCGATTGGGATCGAACCCCGCGCAGACAGGCGGGCCATGGCGGGGGCCAATGCGATGGCACTTGGTGCACCGAAGTTTGAGATTGTAGACGGCATGGTGCCCGAAGCTTTGGACGGCCTTGCCGCCCCGGATGCGATTTTTATTGGTGGTGGTCTGAGCCGCGCGACGTTTGAGGCCGCTTGGGCGGCCTTGCGCCCTTTGGGGCGCTTGGTGGCCAATGCTGTGACACTTGAGTCCGAAGTCGCGTTGATCGCTTTGCACAAGGAATTCGGTGGGGCGTTGGTGAAAATTTCGGTGCATCGTGCCGAACCTGTGGGTCGGTTGACAGGGTGGCGGCCTGCGATGCTGGTGACCCAATGGAGCTTGGTCAAGAGATGACGGTTGACGCGCATTTGACGACGACGCCCCACCCGACATCCCGTGGGACGTTGTATGGGGTTGGCTTGGGGCCGGGGGATCCTGAATTGGTGACCTTGAAGGCCGCGCGCTTGATTGGGGCGGCGGATGTTGTGGCCTATCCGACGTTGGCGGGCGGGGACAGTTTTGCCCGCGCGATTGCGGCGGATTTGATCAAGCCGGGGGCGGTTGAGATTGTCATGGATGTACCCATGTCCGTAGAGCGTGCGCCTGCGCAGGCCGCCTATGACGCGGGCGCGGCAGCGATGCGTGCCGCTTTGGATGCTGGGCAGGATGTGGTGTGCTTGTGTGAAGGCGATCCGTTCTTTTATGGCTCGTTCATGTATCTTTTTGCCCGCCTGTCGGGGGAATATGAGGTCGAGGTTGTGCCGGGTGTCACCTCGGTCACCGCCTGTGCGGCCCGTGCGGGTATGCCGCTTGCGGCCCGCAATGAACGGCTGACGGTGTTGCCGGGGCCATTGCCTGAGGCTGAGTTGCGTGCCCGGATTGAGGGCGCTGAAAGCGTTGTCATCATGAAGGTCGGGCGGCATCTTGCGAAAATTCGCAGCGTGATTGAGGCCTTGGGTCTGACCGCGCAGGCCGTTTACGTCGAGCGTGCGACCTTGCCGCAGGAGGTGGTGCTGCCATTGGCGGATGCGCCCGAGACTGCGCCCTATTTTTCAATGATCCTGCTGACCAAAGGGGCTGATCCATGGCTTTGAAACCTGTTGTTCTGGCCTTGTCCCGTTCGGGCGAGGCGACCGCCCACCGAGTGGCTGATGTTTTGGGCGCGCAGGTCCATGGCCGCGAGGGGCGCGTGGATCAGGCGGATGCGTTCTTTGCCAATGCCCTTGATCATGCGCGCGATTTATTCGCGGGGGGCGTGCCTGTGGTTGGCGTTTGTGCGTCGGGGATATTGATCCGCGCGGTGGCCCCGCTTTTGGCTGATAAACTGGCCGAGCCGCCGGTGGTGTCTGTGTCAGATGATGGTGGGGTTGTTGTGCCCTTGCTGGGCGGGCATCGCGGGGCTAATAAATTGGCCGCAGAGATATCGGACGCTTTGGGCGCTGTTGCGGCAGTGACGACCGCTGGTGATGTCGCGCTGGGCGTCGCATTGGATGAACCACCCGTGGGCTGGCGTCTGGTCAATCGCGCAGATGCAAAGGGCGCGATGGCGGCTTTGCTGGGGGGCGGTGGTGCGACTGTCACGGGGGATGCGCCTTGGCTTGCGGACCTCCCGCAAGGTGATGCTTTGCGCATTTCGGCGACGATGGATCAGATGGCGGACTTGGGGGCCGATCATTTGCAATTTGCCCCGCAGGTGCTGACCCTTGGCGTGGGCTGTGCCCGCAATTGTGCGCCCGAAGAACTGGCTGATTTGGTGGCACAGACCTTGGCGGAGGCGGGGCTGTCAGCTGCTGCCGTTCACTCTGTGAATACGATTGCATTGAAGGCCGATGAGCCTGCGATCATTGCTTTGGCGCGCGATCTGGGCGTGCCTTTGCGCCTGTTTGCGGCTGACGCTTTGGAGGCCGAAACCCCGCGTCTGGCCAATCCGTCGGACGTCGTTTTTGCCGAAGTCGGTGCGCATGGCGTGTCAGAGGCTGCGGCTTTGGCGCAAGGAGGGTCGCAGGCTGTGTTGCATGTGGCTAAGTGCAAGACGGCGCATGCCACCTGTGCTGTGGCTTTGGCCCCTGCGCCCTTGATGGACTTAAAGGGTCGTGCGCGGGGGACGCTGTCGGTTGTAGGCATTGGTCCCGGTCAGGCTGCGTGGCGCACGCCCGAAGTGTCGCGCCTTGTGGCCGAGGCAGAAGAGCTTGTGGGCTACGGGCTTTACATTGATCTGCTGGGGCCCTTGGCTGTGGGCAAAAATCGATCGGATTTTCCCTTGGGCGGCGAAGAGGATCGCTGCCGCTATGCGCTTGAGCAGGCGGGTAAGGGGAAGAACGTCGCTTTGGTGTGTTCCGGGGATGCCGGGATTTATGCGATGGGAGCTTTGGTTTTTGAACTGCTCGACCGCGCGCCCGATGCGCTGGGCGTGTCAGATGCAGCGCGCCGGGTTGAGGTTGTCTGTTCCCCCGGCGTGAGTGCTTTGCAAGGGGCTGCGGCGCGGGCAGGTGCCCCGCTGGGCCATGATTTCTGTGCGATTTCATTGTCCGATTTGCTGACGCCGCGTGCGGATATTCTGCGCCGCTTGAAGGCAGCGGCAGAGGGTGATTTTGTGATCGCCTTTTATAATCCGGTGAGCAAGACCCGGCGCATGTTGTTGGCGGAGGCGCGCGATATTTTGTTGCAGCATCGACCGGCTGGGACACCTGTCATGCTTGCCACGTCCCTTGGCCGGCCGGACGAGCATCTGAGGTATCGGCGGTTGGACCAGCTTGAGGTTGATGAGGTGGATATGCTGACCGTGGTGCTTGTCGGATCTAGCAATTCGCGGCTTGCTCAATTGGGTGAGGGGCCGCGCATGTTTACCCCAAGGGGCTATGCGCGCAAGATCGATGGGGATTTGTCGGGTGGCTGATGTGCACCTTCGGCGAGGATATTTGAAAACCAAAGAGGTGTTTACGTGACGGTCTATTTCATAGGGGCGGGTCCGGGTGATCCTGAGTTGTTGACGCTTAAGGCGGCCCGTCTGATCGGAGAGTGTCCGGTGTGTCTTTATGCAGGGTCTTTGGTGCCCGAGGCGGTTGTTGCTTGTGCGCCAGAGGGCGCGCGCGTGATGGATACCGCACCCATGACGCTGGACGAGACCCATGGTGAGATTTTGGCGGCGCACGCGCGTGGGCAGGATGTTGCGCGGGTCCATTCGGGCGATCCGTCGCTTTATGGGGCGATTGCCGAGCAGATCCGGCGCTTGAAGGCCGATGGGATTGAGTATCAGATCATTCCGGGCGTGCCCGCCTATGCGGCGGCGGCGGCGGCTTTGGGGACGGAACTGACTGTGCCGGAGGTTGCGCAGTCGATTATTCTGACCCGCATGTCGATGAAATCGACAGGGATGCCTGCAGGGGAAACTTTGGAGAACTTTGCCCGGACCGGTGCGACGCTTGCCATTCACCTTGGCGTGCGCGCGCTGCGCGAGATTGAGCGGCAATTGGTCCCGTACTATGGCGCGGAGTGTCCTTGTGTTGTGGTCTACCGTGTCGGCTGGCCGGATCAGCTGATTATTCGCGGCACATTGACGGATGTGCGCGAGAAGGTGCGCGCCGCCAAGATCACGCGTACGGCGTTGATTATGGTGGGGCCTGCGTTGGCCGATTCGCATGGATTCCCGGATTCGGCCCTTTACGATGCAGCCAAACCCCATGTGTTGCGTCCCAAAGCGCGGGCCTGATCGCCTAAGTTCCTAAGGTTATTGTGCAAAATGCCGCGTTGCAGCGGATTTTGTTACTTGTTTTTTAGCGTATTCACCTCAGTTTAGACCTTATCTGAGGGAATGACTGCCATGATCGACCATCTGCCAAAGGACGTCCGCGAAGGCCTTGATGCCGCGCGCAAAGCATCGCTGAAACGCAATGACCGCCTGTGTATTCATGACGGAGAGGACGTGTTTCGCATTCGCCGTTTCTGGGCTGATGGCTTATCCATTGATGCCAAACACGGCGACAAGCTGCGGGGCCGGGTCGAGATTTATGACGGGGCCCGCCACGTCTATCAGTGCTTGATTGAGAATGGCCGCACTGAAGGTGGTGAGGCCGTGTTTGATTTCAAATGGCTTCATCCGGTGGCCGCACAACCGGCTGCAGATTTTGTGCGCCCGGATGTGGTGCCTGTAGGGTTGATTGCAAAAGCCGGATAGGGGCGCTGCCCCTCGCTGCGCTCACCCCGAAGTATTTCGAGACAAAGAAAGCGTTATGAGGCGCGTCGCTTTGGCCGATGCTTCTTATTGCAGATCGCTGAATGCCTTTTGCATCCGCGCCACTGCATCTTCGATTTGTGCGCGTGGGGCGGCGATGTTGAAGCGCAAGAATGTTTCCCCTCCTTGCCCGAATGTCGGCCCGTCGTTGGGTGCGATTTTGGCGATCTCGTGGACGCGCTTGGTGAATTCTTCGCGCGCCATGCCAGTGCCTGCGAAATCGACCCACGCCAGATAGGTCGATTCAAGGTTCATGGAGTGCAGACCGGGGATTGCGTTGATCCCAGTATCAAAAATTTTGCGGTTTTCGTCGAGGTAGCCGACAAGGTCATCGACCCAAGCCGCCCCTTCCGGCGTATAGGCGGCGGTGGCCATGAACAGCCCGAAGCTATTGGGCGATAGCCCAAGTGCTGCCATCCGCGCGCTAAAACGCGCCCGCAGGTCGGGGTTTTCGATGATCACATTGCCCGAATGGCTGCCTGCGATGTTAAAGGTCTTCGTGGTCGCCGTCATCATCACCAGCCGGTCTGCGATCCCGTCGATATGCGCCATGGGCGTGTGCGTGTGACCGGGCATCACCAGATCATGGTGGATTTCATCCGACACAAGGATCAGTTCGTGCCGCTTGGCGAAGGCGGCGACGGCGTGGAGTTCGGCCTTGCTCCAGACCCGGCCGCCGGGGTTATGGGGTGAGCAGAGGATGAGCATCCGTTCGTTGCCGGTCATTTGTGCATCATAGGCGTCAAAATCAAATTCGTAGCGCCCTGCGTTGTTGATCAGTTCACATGCGACGACTTTGCGCTCGGCGGCCTCAATCACGCGGGCGAAGGCGTGGTAGACGGGTGTGAACAGCACGATCCCGTCGCCGGGGGCGGTGAAGGCATCGACGCACATACCGGTGCCGTTGACAAGGCCGTGGGTTGTGAAGATCCAGTCGTGTTCGATCTGCCAGCCGTGCCGTTCGTCCATCCACCACTGGATCGCGGCGCGGTATTTGCTTTCATCGCCGAAGTAGCCGTAGACCCCGTGGTCGACCATGTCTTGCACGGATTTCTGCACACACGGCGGGGCCGGCCATTCCATGTCAGCGACCCACATCGCGATCCCATCGTCGGGGGAGACGCCGTAGAGTTTCTCCATCGCGTCCCATTTGACGCAGTGGGTGTTGCGGCGATCGGGGGCGGTGTCGAATGTCATGGGAAGCCTTTCGTTTGATTATGTACAGGGTTACGGGTTCCGCGCCGCGGTGCAAGGGGCGAATGACTTGCGAAGATGTTGGGCAACGGCTAGATCACCGCCCATGATACGTAATATTCTGATCCATCCCGACCCCCGTTTAAAGAAGGTCGCAGCACCTGTGAGTAAGGTTACGGATGATTTGCGCCGTGTCGCCGATGACATGCTGGAAACCATGTATGATGCGCCGGGGATTGGCCTTGCCGCCCCGCAGATTGGCCTAATGCAGCGCATTTTGGTGATGGATTGCGTGAAGAAAGAAAACGAAAAGCCCCGTCCGATGGTGCTGATTAATCCTGCAGTCATTTGGGCTGGGGAGGACCGCAATGTCTATGAAGAGGGCTGTCTGTCCATCCCTGAGCAATTTGCCGATGTCGAACGCCCGGCCGAGGTTGAGGTTGCCTGGACTGATCTGAACGGTAAAGAGCAGCGCGAAAAGTTTGACGGGTTGTGGGCCACATGTGTGCAACATGAGATTGATCATTTGGATGGCAAGCTGTTCATTGACTACCTCAAACCGCTGAAGCGTCAGTTGATCACCCGCAAGATGGTCAAGCTGAAACGCGAGATGGCCCGGTCTTGAGCGCGGATCATCGTCCTTTTGTGATGTGGCCCCATAAGGCCCTGCGTACCCCTGCGGCTGAGGTGGAGACGATCACCGATGAGATCCGCGCGATTTGGGATGAGATGATTGAAGCGATGGATGCGATGCCCGGTGTTGGCTTGGCTGCTGTGCAGCTGGGCATTTCGCTGCGATTGGCGGTTGTTGATGCCAGTGACAAGCGTGGGCAGGCGATCCGGCTGGCCAACCCGTCCGTTTTGCACGCGAGTGTTGAGTTGCGTGATCACGGGGAAGCCTCGCCCAATTTGCCGGGTGTCTCTGCTAAGATCACCCGCCCCCGTGCTGTCACTGTGCGCTTTGTGAATGACGCAGGCGTGTGGGACAGGCAGGAGTTTGTTGGCTTGTGGGCCACGTCAGTGCAGCATCAGATCGACCATTTGAATGGGAAGATGTACTTTGATCATCTGTCGCGTACAAAGCGGGCGATGTTGTTGAAGAAAGCTGCGAAGCAATAGTGTTACCAATTTTCTGCGAAAATTGAGTGCCTCCGGCGGCCATATTTTTATTCAAAAGAAACAGGGGCTTTGGGACATGCGTATCACATTTATGGGGACACCTGAGTTTTCTGTGCCGGTTTTGGATGCGCTGCACGCGGCCGGTCATGAGATTTGCGCGGTATATTCCCAGCCACCCCGCCCTGCAGGGCGTGGCAAGAAGGATCGCCCCTCACCTGTGCAGGCAAGGGCCGCGGCTTTGGGGTTGGAGGTGCGCCATCCTGTGTCTTTGAAAGGTGCCGAGGCGCAGGCTGAATTTGCTGATTTGCGCGCGGATATTGCTGTTGTTGTCGCTTATGGCCTGATCCTGCCGCAGGTGATTTTGGATGCGCCAGCGCGTGGGTGTTTGAATATTCACGCATCGCTTTTGCCCCGCTGGCGTGGCGCGGCCCCGATCCACCGCGCGATTATGGCGGGGGATGCTGAAACAGGCGTTTGCATTATGCAGATGGAAGCCGGGTTGGATACAGGGCCCGTGCTGCTGCGCGCGGCTTTCGACATAGGTGCCGAGGAGACGACGGGTGCTTTGCATGATCGCTTGTCTGATTTAGGCGCGCGTTTGATTGTGCAGGCTTTGGACGGTTTGGATGGGTTGACCCCTGAAGTGCAGCCCGAGGATGGCGTCACCTATGCGGCCAAGATCGACAAGGCCGAGGCCCGTGTGGATTGGTCGTGCCCTGCCGTTGAGGTGGATCGCCTGATCCGGGGATTGTCGCCGTTTCCGGGTGCATGGTGCGATGTTGCGGGCGAACGTGTGAAGCTGCTGGGCAGCCGTTTGGCGGACGGGCAAGGCGCGCCGGGGCAGGTGCTGCATGACTTTACCATTGCTTGCGGTGACGGTGCCGTGCAGATCACCCGCGCCCAACGTGCCGGAAAGAAGGCGATGATTGCCGCGGACGTTTTGCAGGGTCTTGATCTGGGTGTGCGGCTAGGCTGAAGCCTGCTGGCTGTCGTGCAGGCTATGCGCGGGCTGGCTTTGCATCTCGGATTGGACCCGCTCATAGGCGGCATAGATCGCAAAGCCGATTTGTGGATCAACCAGCATCAACAAAGCCGCCGTGCGCCCGCCAAGCCTGTCGCGCTTTGCCGCACCGATCCGTTTCATGAACGCGTCGATCCCTGCGCCGCAAAGCGCCGAGCGGTGGGCATCCGCGCGTGTTACATCGAATGATTTGCGCCCAAGGATCAAATCGCGCGCAATGTTTTCCACCAAGCCCCAGCGCGCCCGCACGCGGCGGCGATTTGCCCATGCGGTCGTGGCTTCGGCGATGGCATCAAAGGGGTCTGCCCGGCGCGAATGATAGCCATACTTTTTCTTTGAATGGCGCACCATCCACATCAATTTGCCATCAAAATCAATACCTCTGAAAGCCTTGATCGCCCCATCATCCGAGGTCACGATATGCCCTGTGTCGATCCACATATGCACCCAGTTTTCCCGGTCTTCGACCAGATCACCAACAATGACGGCGATCTCTTTCTCCATGAGTGACAGCATTTGTCTTTCGCCAATCAGACGGGTTTGAAGCGGGGCGTGTTTGTGCCAGTTCTTGTGTAGCATGATGGGTCCTCAAAAATTGGGTCGCGACCCGGAGAATACTCCGGGCGTCTGCTAAAAATGTGATTTCGAAAAGAGTGAGATCAGTCTGCAAACCGGCCCGAAAATTGGGCTATTGTGCATGTCGGATCTTGGGATGCGACTGGGGCGCTGCCGCCCCAGTCCAATGTGTGTCAGGCGCTGGTCGAAAGGACGGGGGTTAGCGCTTGATCCACATAGGGTTACCGTTCAGATCCAGCCCAAGATAATCGCTATCCGCGCTTGTTATGCTGCGCAGGATTGCGCCACAGGTCCGGCCGATTTTTGCAATGATCCCGGTACCCGGAACAGTGATGTTCTGGGCGGGTGTGACGGGGGCGGATGCGGTCCAAGTTGCTGTAGTCATTGTTCTTTTCCTTGCTGGTCTTGGTGGCGAAAGTGCCGGTTTCCTTAACTTGCCCCTTGTTTACGAATCCCGCTGCCAGCAAGACAGTGCGGGAAACCTTACCTTTGGGAAAACGTGGGTAGGGGAAACCTGACCTTTTATTCCCCCTAAGTTGTATCGCGTGCTTTTCGCTATCGGATTGGGTCGAATTGCGCGTCTGTCATTGTGCAATCCCGGATCACATCGCGCCCGCAATCCCGGTACTCCAGATCGCGGGTCAGGCAGATGCGCGCCTCTTGGATGTAGTCCTGTTTGCAGGTGATCGTGATCTGGTCGGCTTGCAGGTCGGGGTTGGCTTCAAGGAAGGCTTGTTCCACGACTGCGGCGGGGAGGGTCACTGAGCGGTCGAGCCGCCGAAAGACCTCTGGTCGCGTGATCTTGCCGTAGGCCAGCCGCGAGAGCGCGTAGTAGTCTTGCGAATCCAATCCTGAGCAAACCCCGTGCTTGTTCCATTGATGCCATGCCAGCCCAGAGGTGCCCATGATATCTGCCATATCCCCGGTTTGGCTGCGTGACGGTGCCCGAAACCGTGTGCGGCAATTGGCGGGCCAGCCGTCTTCATATTGCGGCCACAGCCCGTGTAGAATCCAGCCGTGATCTTCACTTGCATCGCATTGGGGTGACTGCCGCGCATCCCCTTCAAGCGCGCACCATGAGGGCGACCAAGAAAGGGCCATAACGTAATAGTCAAACTCTCCCGCGACGTCTTCGGCCATCGCTGGTGTTGAAAGGCTAAGGGCAAGAAGGATGCTGCGCATTTTCGATCTTTCCTAATCGTGTTGGCCTGACTATATACACCCCAAGTTCCCCGACAATGCGAACCCGGCCCAAAGTGGTCTGCCCCTTCAAGGGCGTGGGACAGCTATGTCGTTTGATAAGGAGAGACGAGATGTCTGAGACACCGATTATGGCGAAAGCCACCGCCGTTTGGCTTTGCGACAATACAACGCTGACCTTCAAGCAGATCGCGGATTTTTGCGGCTTTCATGAACTTGAAGTGCAGGGCATTGCGGATGGCGATGTGGCCACAGGCGTGAAAGGGTTCGATCCGATCACCAATAACCAGCTGACCCAGGAAGAGCTGGACAAGGCCGAGAAAGATCCAAAGTACAAGCTGAAGCTGAAGTTCAACAAGGCCGCCGTTGGCGAAGAAAAGCGCCGTGGTCCGCGTTATACGCCTTTGTCCAAGCGTCAGGATCGCCCCGCGTCAATCTATTGGTTGGTCAAGTTCCACCCCGAATTGACCGATGGTCAGATTTCCAAGCTTGTCGGTACGACCAAGCCGACTATTCAGGCGATCCGCGAGCGTACCCATTGGAACATCAACAACCTTGAACCCATTGATCCCGTTGCCTTGGGGCTGTGTAAGCAATCCGAGTTGGACACGGCTGTGCAGAAGGCCGCGGCCAAAATGGCCAAAGAGGGCGGCGGCATGACCGATGATGAGCGCCGCAAGCTGGTGTCGACCGAGACGTCGCTGGGGATGGAGCCAGAGCCGAAGATGCCGACCGCCATGGCTGGGCTTGAGACGTTTTCTTTGGCCGATCCGCGTGGTGAGGATGACGAGGCCGAGGAAGATACACGCGATGTGTCGGATGCGGATAGCTTCTTTAACCTTCCCGAAGATGGGGAAGACGCGGGCGACGAAGATAAGTAGTGTCGATTGCACGCTGAATAGGGAGGCCCGCTTTGGTTTGCGCTAAGGCGGGCTTTTTTTGTTGTTAAATCGCCTTGCGCGCATTCAGCGCAGCTGTGATCGTTCCATCATCCAGATAATCGAGCTCTCCGCCCACCGGCACCCCTTGGGCCAGTGACGTCACCGTCACCCCAGGCAGTTGGTCGGCGATGTAGTGGGCAGTGGTTTGCCCGTCGATGGTGGCACCGAGGGCGAGGATCACTTCGGTGATCTCTTCGGCCTTGATCCGGTCGAGCAGTTTAGGGATGCGCAGTTCTTCGGGGCCAACCGCATCAAGGGCGGAAAGTGTTCCGCCAAGGACGTGATAGCGCCCTTTGAAGGTCTGGCTGCGCTCCATCGCCCAGAGGTCGGCGACGTCTTCGACCACGCAAATCTGCCCGATGGCCCGCTTTTCGCTGTTGCAGATATCGCAGATGTCTTTCGTGCCGATGTTTCCGCAATTCAGACATTCCCGCGCAGTCGCCCCGACCCGGTGCATCGCTTCGGCCAGTGGGATCAGCACGAGGCTGCGTTTCTTGATCATATGCAACACCGCGCGCCGCGCCGAGCGCGGGCCAAGCCCCCGCAGCTTGGCCATGAGCGCGATCAGGTTGTCGAGATCATCGGTGTCGTTTTGCATGGGGGCAAAATTTTTCTGCGAAAAATTGTCGGCGCCTAGAAAGGCAGGTTCATGCCGGGTGGCAGGCCAAGGCTTTCGGTCATTTTCGCCATTTCTTCCTGCGCTTTGGCTGTCGCCTTGGATTGCGCGTCTTTGATCGCCGCCAAGATCAGGTCTTCGACCACTTCTTTTTCGTCGCCGTTGAAAATCGATGGGTCGATGTCGAGGCCCTTCAGTTCGCCTTTGGCTGTCGCTGTTGCCTTCACCAGCCCGGCCCCGCTTTCGCCGGTGACCATGACGTTTTCAAGGTCTTCCTGCATTTGCGCCATTTTGCCCTGCATTTCCTGGGCTTGTTTCATCATCTTGGCCATATCGCCAAGTCCGCCTAGTCCTTTAAGCATGTGAGGTCTCCTGTGCTTTTGATCCGGGATATTGTGTTTCGCTGGCGGCAACAAGCGTTGCGGGTATGGGGTCGCCTCCGGCGGGAGTATTTTAAACAAAGCGAGATGGGGTGTCCCGATTTGCATTAATCGTCGTCAAACGGGTCCCATTCGTCGTCCACTTCGGGAAGCGCTTCGGCGAAGGCGTCTTGAACTTTGTCTTCCGGGGTGCGCACGTCCTTGATTGTGACCTTTGGAAAGGCGGCAAGCACGGCTTGGAACATGGGGTGTGCTTTGACTTCTTCTTTCTGGGCGTTTTCTTCTGCGTCCCGCACTTCGGCGATTGTCGCAGCCCCGCCTTCGTTGACGACTGTGATCGCCCAGCGGTTGCCGGTCCATGCCTGCAGGCGCGACCCAAGCCTACCGACAAGGTCGGCGGCTGCACTGTCAGTTGGGTTCACTTCGATCCGTCCGGGTTGGTAGTTGACCAGCCGCAAGCCGGTTTCCACCTCGACCAGCAGTTTCACGTCCCGGTGGCTGCGGATCAGCGCGACCACATCTTCAAACGTCGCATAATGTTGCAGCGCGTCGTCCGCGAGGGCTGGTGCCAGTTGCGCTGATGTGCCGGCGGGCCCGCTGTGCGTCGGGGCGGGTGTTCCGATAGCAGTCGTGTTTCCTGTGGGGGCAGGGCGCGCGCCGCCTGATGGGCCGCCCGAAGGTGGCGGTGTCGCGTCTTGCAGCTTTTTGACCAGCTCTTCGGGTGTGGGCAAGTCGGCCACGTGGGTCAGTCGGATGACGGCCATTTCGGCGGCCATCATGGCGTTGGGGGCCATCGCCACCTCTTCCAAGGCTTTGAGCAGCATTTGCCACATCCGTGACATGACCCGCATCGGCAACGCTTCGGCCATGGCCAACCCACGCGTGCGTTCATCGGGGCCGATTGTCGGGTCTTCGGCGGCGTCGGGCGTGATCTTGATCACGCTGACCCAATGGGTCACTTCGGCCAGATCGCGCAGGACGGCCAGTGGGTCAGCCCCGTCGGCGTATTGGGCTGAAAGTTCGGTAAGCGCTTCGGCGGCGTTGCCTTTGAGGATCATATCGAAGAGGTCCAGCACCCGGCCCCGATCCGCCAGCCCCAGCATCGCGCGCACTTGGTCAGCAGTTGTTTCGCCCGCACCGTGGCTGATCGCTTGATCC
>CAYPVL010000032.1:0-290 GCA_964414165.1 uncultured Cognatiyoonia sp. | reverse complement strand
GGCGTCGTCGCTGATTTCTGCCGCCTCGGCTGTCGCGATCTTGCGCATCAGCGCAATCATTACTTCGGGTTCGATCCGGCGCAGATCAAAGCGCTGGCAGCGCGACAGGACCGTCACGGGGACTTGCCGGATTTCGGTCGTCGCAAAGATGAATTTCACATGTGCGGGCGGTTCTTCGAGCGTTTTCAATAACGCGTTGAACGCGTTCTTGGAGAGCATATGCACTTCGTCGATCAGGTAGATTTTGTACCGGGCCGCGGCTGCGCGATAGTGAACCGAGGCGTTGATTT
>CAYPVL010000031.1:19845-33106 GCA_964414165.1 uncultured Cognatiyoonia sp. | reverse complement strand
GTGAAAGAAGCCCAAGCCAAGCTGAAATCAGGCGACGTGGAAGGTGGCATGGAAGCCGCCGGGCCACTCGCCAAAAACATCGGACCAGAGCGGACAGAAGCGATCCGGCAGCAACTGGGCCTTGGCGTCGGCGACGCGGCCTTCTTCCTTGGCGGCAAGCCTAAAGCATTCGAAGGCGTCGCCGGAAAGGCGCGTAACGTCATCGGCGAAGAACTTGGCCTGACGGACACAAACCGCTTTGCTTTTGCGTGGATCGTGGACTTCCCGATCTATGAGGCGGACGAAGAAACCGGCAAGATCGACTTTGAACACAACCCCTTCTCTATGCCGCAAGGCGGGATGGAGGCGCTGGAAGGCGATCCGCTGAAAGTGCTGGGATATCAATATGACCTGGCCTGTAATGGCTACGAACTTGTGTCCGGCGCGATCCGAAATCACAAGCCCGAAATCATGTTCAAAGCGTTTGAGATCGCAGGCTACGGCAAAGACGAAGTTGAAAAGCGCTTCGGCGGCATGGTCAAGGCGTTCCAATTCGGCGCACCGCCACACGGCGGTTGTGCGGCGGGCATCGACCGGATCGTGATGCTGCTGGCGGATGCCGACAACCTGCGCGACGTTATGTTGTTCCCGATGAACCAGCGGGCCGAAGACCTTATGATGGATGCCCCGTCCGAGCCGCTCAATGAACAGCTGCGCGAACTGCATTTGCGGGTTTTGCCGCCCGAGGCTTAAATCTGCGCAAAGCGCTGAAATTGCGGGATGCCCACCCTATATAGGGTGGGCATTTTGCGTTAGGCTCACACAATGACCTTCGACCCTTTCATTGCGGCAACCCGGTTCGGCACAGGGCTTTCGCCCGTGCACGCCCCCCCGGCATCTGCGGCTGACATCATGGCACGGCTTGAAGGCCCTGACGCGATGGTCGCCGCCATCCCCATCGCCCCTTTTGCCACAGCCACGCCCAGCCCGGCGGACTATGTGACCCTGCGCCGGGCCGAGAATGCTGCCGAAACCGACGCCGACAAAGCCCGCACCAAAGCGGCGACAGATGAATGGCGCGAGGCCGCGCGCCTGATGAATTATGAAAACGCTCTGCGCACGATGTCGCGCAGCATCGCAGCACCCTTGGGTTTGCGCGAACGGCTGACCGCGTTTTGGGCCGATCACTTCACGACCAAAGGGCGCAACATCCAGACCCGGCACATGGTCACACCTTTCATCGAAGAGGCGATCCGCCCCCATATCACGGGCAATTTCGCCGATATGCTGCGCAGTGTCACAACGCACCCGATCATGCTGCATTACCTGCAACAGATCGACAGCCACGGCCCCAACAGCCCACGGGGCATCCGGCGGGGTAGGGGCCTGAATGAAAATCTGGCGCGCGAATTGCTTGAGCTGCACAGCCTTGGGGTCGGCGGGCGCTATTCCCAGACCGATGTGACTGAATTGGCCGAATTGCTTACCGGGCTGACCTATCATCCCCTCAGCGGGTTTACATTTGATAAACAGATGGCCGAACCGGGGGCAGAAACCGTGCTGGGGGTCAGCTATGGCCCCGATGCATCGCTTAAGACGATCCATGCTGCCATCGACCGCCTTGCGCGGCACCCTGACACAGCGCGCCACATCGCCCGCAAGCTGGCCGTGCATTTCATCAGCGACACGCCGGATGCGGGGCTTGTAGGCAGGCTGGAACAGGTGTTCGCACAGACTGGCGGCGATCTTCTGGCGGTCATGGGGGCGATGCTTGACCACCCCGCAGCTTGGACATCCGCGCGGGCCAAAGTGCGCCCGCCGATCGAATTCATCAACGCGTCCTTCAGGGCATTGAACGTCGCACCCGGCACCCTTTTGCAGCGCGACCTGCAAGACATTCGGCGCTGGATCGAACGCCCCTTGCGCGTCATGGGGCAACCTTGGCAAGCGCCGGTTGGGCCTGACGGCTGGCCCGAAGCCCCTGCCGATTGGATCATCCCGCAAGCGATGGCAGGGCGGATTTCATGGGCGATGCAAGCGCCTGCACAATTCGCCCCCGACCTGCCCGACCCGCGGGATTTTGTGCGCACAGCCTTGGGCGATCTGGCCCCGCAGGCAGTGATCTTTGCGGCAGAGTCAGCAGAAAAGCGCAGCGATGGCATCGGTATCATCCTCGCCTCGCCCGCATTCCAAAGGAGATAAGCATGGACCGGCGCGCCTTTCTTACATCCATCGGTTGCTCGCTTGCGGCAAGTCCGCTGCTCACGCCTATCGCGCTGGCGCAAGCGCCATTCGACAACCGGCTGGTTGTGATCATCCTGCGTGGGGCGATGGACGGGATCGACGCCTTCCGCCCGCTTGGCGATCCAGATTATGCGGCCCTGCGCCCCGATCTGAATGACGGGCAAGCCGCTGATCTCAATGGGTTTTGGGCGCTGCACCCCGCGCTTGAACCGCTGCGCCCCCTTTGGAATATGGGCGAACTTGGCGTCGTGCCCGCCGTCTCGACCCCCTACCGCGACAAGCGCAGCCATTTTGACGGGCAAGACATGTTGGAAGCCGGGGGGCAGGCGCTGGATGGCACGGTGAACGACGGCTGGCTCAATCGGCTTTTACAGACCATTCCGGGGGCGCAATCGGAAACTGCATACGCCATCGGACGCGAGCAGATGCAGATCCTGTCGGGGCCTTTTGCGGCTGCACGCTGGTCGCCCGAAGCGCGGCTGAACATCTCGCCGCAGGCCGAACGGCTGCTGGAACTGGTGTTGCACGAAGACCCGCTGTTCCGCGAAGCATCCGTGCAAGCCATTGATATCGCATCGCAAGTCGCACTATCGCGCGAAGAGGATGCAGCCGCTTTGGAAGACATGGCCGCCAATCCGATGATGAACAGCGTTGCAAGCGGCGGGCAACACATCCAACTTGCGCAATTCGCGGCGGCGCGATTGCGGGGCGCGACACGGATCGCCAGCTTTTCAATCAACGGCTGGGATACGCATCTGAACCAGCAAAACGGGATCACGCGGGGGTTGTCACGCTTGTCGGACACGATCCTGACACTGCGCACGGGGCTTGGTGATGATTGGGGGAAAACCGCAGTGCTGTGCCTGACCGAATTTGGGCGCACGGCCCGGCAAAACGGCACACGCGGCACGGATCACGGGACAGGTGGCGCGATGATCTATGCAGGTGGGGCTATGCGCGGTGGGCAATTCGCGGGGCAGTGGCCGGGGCTGGCTGAGGCCGCGCTTTATGACCGACGCGACATCATGCCAACGGCAGATGTGCGCAGCTTGGCGGCTTGGGTCATGCGCGGGATGTTCGGGCTGGATCGCAGCACGCTTGAAGGCGTGGTGTTTCCGGGGCTGGAATTGGGGGATGATCCGGGGGTGTTGCTCTAGGCGTATTGGTACAATTCAATCTTTGACAAGGGGCGCGGTTGGGTCTCACATCATCAATGGATGATGAGAAAGTTGAAATGATGACAAACCGCCCCCTTGGCCCGGAAGTTCCCAATTGGACCCCCGCCAAAGACCCTTTGGGTGTCGTTCTGCGCGGGCGTTTTGCCGACTTGCGTCCTTTGAACGCCACCGAAGATGCTCCTGGCCTTTGGGTACAGATGCAGGATGCGCCGTGGTTGTGGGATTACCTTTACGAACCGTCCCCTGCTGGTTTTGCCGAGTTCCAGACAATCCTGACCGGGCTTGATAGCTCCCGCGATCATCCCTGTCTCGTGATCCGCTCAACGCAAGACGATGCGCCCCTTGGCTACGTCTGCTTCTGGACGAACGCGCCCGCCACCGGTTCAACCGAAATCGGTAACGTGAACTTGTCACCGGCACTCCAACATACGCCCATCGCAACCGAGGCGTTTTACCTGATGACCGACTGGGCCTTCGCGAACGGCTATCGGCGCATGGAATGGAAGTGCAATGCACTCAACGCCCCGTCCCGGCGGGCAGCGCAGCGGCTTGGTTTTTCATTCGAAGGCATATTCCGCAATCATCTCGTGGTGAAAGGGCGCAACCGGGATACCGCATGGTTTGCAATTACGAATGGGGATTGGGCGAAGCTGAAACCTGCCTACGATGCATGGCTTGCGCGAGAGAACTTCGACGAAGCGGGGCAGCAACGCACAAGACTCAGCACCCTTACCGCGCCCCATCTGCACATGTCGGATCCGGCCCTCTAAATCGGCCCCACCTCGCGCAGGCGGGATTGCACCAACGCGCTTAATTCAGCAATGCCGCCATCCAGCGGTGCCCCCTTGGATTTCAATGCGCCAAGCCGCGCAGCGGCCTGTTCAAGATCAGCATCTTCCGCGCTTTGGGCGACGCCGTGCAGAAACTTGGTCACATAGTCAACCGTTCCATTGCCAGCGGCGCGGGAATCCAGCACCTCTGCCACATGGGACAGGTCATCGTGGAACGCGATACGGTCCGGGGCGACCACCTCATCCGATAACAGTCGGGGGCCGGGGGGCTGCCGGTCGGCAGGAAGATGTTCCAGAATGGCCGATTGGAATGCGGCGATACTGCCAATGGGTTTGTCCATAAAGCCATTCGCGCCCGCCTGCATGACCGGGCCGCGCATCGTCGGATCACCACTGGTGCCAAGGATCACATTGATGCGCGGCACACTTTCAGACACGGATTCAATCAGTTGCAGCCCGCTGCCATCAGGCAGGCCCACATCCACAATCATCACGGTCGGGCGGTACACAGCCAAATGACGGTTTGCATTGGCAAGGCTATCGGCGCGGCGAATGCGTGCGCCGGATCGGATGCACAAAAGGCGTACCGCCTCGCAGGCAAAGCGGCTGTCTTCGACAAGCAACACGGTTAATCCAAGCAGCGGTCGCAGGGCTGTGGGCTGCCGGGCAATCATGAAATCATCAATGCTGTCCATTGGTCCGTCCTTCCAAGTGCTATGCCCTATGATGGTTAAGGCCACCCGCATCAAAGCATCAAAGAGATGAATCCAAGGTTAAGGCGCGGCGCATTATCGCGCCTGTCTTGCTGTTTCTTTGCCCGCGCGACATATAAGGCCAAACCCAGCCAAGGAGTGTGCCCATGATCGGTCGTCTGAACCATGTCGCCATCGCTGTCCCCGACCTTGAGGCCGCAGCAGCACAGTATCGTAGCACCTTAGGTGCCAATGTCGGCCCGGCGCAGGATGAACCTGATCACGGGGTGACGGTGGTGTTCATCGAACTGCCCAATACCAAGATCGAACTGCTGTATCCTTTGGGTGATGACAGCCCGATCAATGGGTTCCTTGAAAAGAACCCGGCGGGTGGGATTCATCATATTTGCTATGAAGTGGACGATATCATCGTGGCCCGCGACAAGCTGAAGGCTGACGGTGCGCGGGTTCTTGGATCGGGCGAGCCGAAGATCGGTGCCCATGGCAAACCGGTGCTGTTCCTGCATCCCAAAGACTTTAACGGCTGCCTTGTTGAATTGGAGCAAGTCTAATGGGTATCACATCCGCCATCGTTCTGTTTGCCGTCGTTTGGTTCATGGTCTTTTTCGTCGTGCTCCCCCTGCGCATGGTCAGTCAGGGTGAGGACGGAGAGATCGTGCCCGGCACCCACGCAAGCGCGCCCGCAAACGCGCAAATCGGGCGCAAGGCCAAGATCACGACATTCTGGGCTTTTGGCATCTGGGTCATATTGGCGGGGATCATCTGGTCAGGCGCCATCACCGTGCGCGACATCGATTGGTACGACCGGATGAGCCCTATTTCTGAGCCAACCGATGAAACAAATGGGTAAAAGTCGCCGCCCCTAGGATCGGGATGATCAGATTGATCAGCGGGAAGGTCAGCGGCACCGCCATCAAACACCCCGCCAGCCAAACCGTCCCTAGATTATCGCGCCAAAGTTTCTTGGCCCCCGCGCGGCCCAAGCGGCGCATTGCGGTGATCTGAATATACTCACGGCCCAGCAGGAACCCGTTCAGCGCATAAAACACGATGATCCCGGGAATGGTCAGCACGGCAATCAGGATCAGGGCGATGATGTTGCCAACAATCAAAAGCCCCATGAAATTCACACTATCGCGCAAACCATCAAAAAACGTGGTGCGGGGCACGCTTGGCAAATGCGGATAGTGTTTCGCCTCGACTGCTTCGGCCACGTCTTCCAGAAACAACGACGTAATCGCCGAGGCGACGGGGACCATCAGAAAGAAAGAAGCAACCAAGAGGAGCAGGACCGATCCCCAGCTAAGCAGGTCATCAATCCACGTCACCTCGCCCACGACTGGCAGGGTAAAGCTTTCGGCTGTGAACCCATTGATCAGCCCCAAAAACAAGGCGCTGATCAGGATCAGCAGCGCAATCGTTAGCCCAAGCCCAATCCACAAAACCCGCTGAAACCGCGCATCCGGCAGCTGTGCGATGGCTTTGAAGAAGCTGGTGAAAATCATGCATCTATCCACGTGGTTATGGCGTCAAGATCCGGGCGTGGACGCTCGGGCGGGGCATTGGTTTCGGTACCCAAATGAATGAACCCGGCAACCTTCTCATGGGGTGCAAGGCCGAGGTGTTTTTGCACAAACCCCGCATCATGGCTCGCCCAACCCGACAACCAATTGGCCCCCCAACCACTTGCCAAAGCGGCGTTCAGCAGAGCAAGGCAGGCGGCCCCGGCAGAATAAATCTGCTCAATCTGTGGGATCTTTTCAGATGGCTTTGGAGAGGCCACAACCATCACCGCCAAGTCAGCGTTGGCAAACTGGGCGCGCATCTTCTCGACCTTCTCTGCATCTCCACCATGGGCCACAACGGCCTGCGCCAAACGGGACAAAGCGGCTTTGCGCAAAACAACAAAGCGCCAAGGCTCCAACTTCCCATGATCCGGCGTGCGTGCGGCGGCGATCAGCAAAGTGCGCAGCGTCGCATCATCCGGCACGGGCGCTGTGAGCGTCTTTGCGGGGCGCGACCGGCGGTTGAGCAGGAAATCAAGCGCTGCAGGGTTTGGGGTGGGCATGGGAGACCTCGAAAATTCATTGCCTATCAGATAGGTAAGAAGGCGGGCGGCTACAAGGCAGCCGCCATCTCATCCAGCAGCCCCTCCACAAACCGATCAAACGCCGCACTCGGTTGGCGCAGTGGGAAGACTTCGGCAAAGGGATCGGGTGCAGTAATCTGGCTCACTGACATGCGCTCCAGTACTGCATGGCCGCAGAAGGGTACGTAAGTTTCCGAATAGCCGCCCTCATGCACCATCACGAGGCGTCCGTCGCAGACCTCATCCGCCAAAGCCATCACGCGGTCGGTCATATCCGCAAAGGTTTGGGCGGTGGCCAGCATGCGGCCCAAGGGGTCATTGGCCGCAGCATCAAAGCCACAAGCGATGATCAGAACGTCCGGTTTGAAGGCGCGGATCGCGGGCAGGGCAAGGCGGTCCATCGCAGAGAGATACCCCACATGGCCAACACCCGGCGGCAGCGGGATATTCAGGTTAAAGCCCATCCCAGCCCCGGTCCCGCGATCTGCGAAATCGCCGGTATCCATCGGGTAGTTGCGTTCCTGATGGATTGAGACAGTCAGCACATCAGCACAGTCATAAAACACCGCCTCGGTCCCGTTGCCGTGGTGCACGTCCCAATCGAGTACGGCAAAGCGCTGGGCAAGGCCTGCGGCACGGGCGGCTTCAATGGCGATGCCGATGTTGTTGAGCAGGCAGAATCCATTGGGGTAATCGGGCAGGCAATGGTGGCCGGGCGGGCGGGAAAGTGCATAAGCATTGGTATGCAAGCTATTCAGAACGCTGAACAAAGCGCCTTTTGCGAGACCGGCAGAAAGGGCTGCAATTTCAAATCCGCCGGGTCCAAAAGGGGTGCGACGGCCCATTTCGCCGCCGCCAGCGTCAGACTTGGCTTTGAACGCATCCAAATAGGATACGGGATGGACGCGCAACATGTCCTCTCGCGTGGCCGGGGTGGCACCCTCCATCGCTAATTCTTTTGCTAAACCAGTGACATCCAGCAGGTTCTTCAGGCGACGTTTCGTGGCAGGGCTTTCAGGCAAGCCACCGGCCTCCATCGGCTGCACCAGCCCGCCCACAGGCAACATCCCGGCATAATTGCCGCCCCCATGCCAAAAGCACTTTTCGTCCCAGAAAAATCCTGTGGTCATGGTCTCAATCCTCTTCAGGGCGAAAGCGATAGACGCCTTCAGGCAAATCCAAAGCCGCGCTGAGATCGCGCAGCTGGGCCAGCGATAAAGTCACTTGCTGGGCGCTGTCGGTGCGGGGATCAAACTGGGTGACGGTGATGCAATCCTCAAAGGCGTTGATAATGACATCCTCGCGCAATGGGTTTTCGCCATCATCCACAAGGGTCACAGTCGTGGCGTCATAGCCGTGTTCTATCGTAAACATGCATCCAACCTAACGCAGTGGCGGCCCCCTTGTCTCGCGCAAATGTGCGCGCAAGCGGGGTGGTAAGGGGCGCAAAAGACGCTACATTCAGGATATTGATGAACGGGCAGGCAGAAACAAAAATGATCCGGCAGATTTGCGCAGTCATGGGGATGATGGTGGTGACGGCCTGTGCGGCACCTGTGGCACCGCCGCAGGCCCCGCCGTCTGCACCCAAATCCGTTGTGCCAACCTTTTCAGGATCACTGACGCCGCTTGAGGCCGTGAACAACTTTCGCACCGTGGTGCGCACGATTGAACCGGTGGCAGAAGACATCTGCCGCCAGCGATCACCGCAATTAAACTGTGATTTCCAGATCGTCGTGGACGATACAGTGAACGCGCAGCCCAATGCGTTCCAAACGGTGGATGCAAACGGGCGGCCCATCATCGCTTTCACAATTCCGCTGATCGCGACCGTGCGTAATCAGGATGAACTTGCCTTTATCATGGCCCATGAAGCCGCGCACCATATCGAGGGGCACCTTGGGCGGCTGCAACGCAATGCATCCATCGGGGCCGAACTTGCGGGGCTGATCATCGGCGCAAGGGATCCCGAAACACTGCGCACTGCACAACAAATCGGGGCGGCGATTGGCGGGCGGGCCTATTCGAAAGACTTCGAACTTGAAGCTGACGCGCTTGGCACGGTGATCACCGCCGCTGGGGGCTATGATCCGCTGGTGGGGGCTGAGTTCTTCCAGCGTATTCCGGACCCCGGCGATGCCTTCCTTGGCACCCATCCTGGTAATGCCGACCGGGTCGCGACAGTGCGGCGGGTCGCAGCCTCACTACCCTAAGCTACTGGCCTAAGCTGCTGGCTGGTTCGTCTCGAACGTCGTGGGCGGGATGGCGCGTTGCTTGATGCGGATAATGATCCCGACCGTCGAAATCACGATCCAGAAGATCTGGATCAGGGCAGAGGCCAGATTGAAGGCGTTGAACAACCCAACCAGCACCATGCTGGCCGCAAGCCAGTTGAGGACGAAATAAGACACCTGCTCGGCCCGCAGCCGCTGGAAGGTCAGCAGGCTGTAATTCAGAACATAAAGGCCAAATCCCGCGATACCGATCGCATCATAAACCTCTGGGGGCAGCGCTGCGATATAGTCAAACATCTTTGGTCCCAATCTTCCTTTTCGCAGGAAAGCGGGCCCATGTTTGGCCCCCCGCTTTTGTCCTGCGCCCACATCTTGGGACAGTCATAAGCAGGGCGCGGATTGCGGTCAGGTAAGGCATACCTGACTTAGGGGGAAAACCGGGTCAGGTTTCCCCTACTTTTTGGGCTCATCAGGCGAAGACTCTATTGTTGGGTCCCAAAAATCACACCGCCGATGTCAGCACCGGTGAAGGCCCCGGCAACTTCATCTGTGCCGTAGAAATTGCCCAGCAAATTCGCATCGTTGCCATCAAAAGTGACGGTGCCCGAAATGCTAATGGGGCTGGCAGTCGCAACAACCGTCAGCGGGCCGCCATCATTGGATAAGGCCCCGGTGTTCAGGTCATAATTTAGGGTCAGGGCACCTGCGTCATAATCAGATTCGCCACTCAGAACAGCATAGCCGCCGACAAAAGTGGCATCTGCCGCCGGGGCGTCCCCAACGATACCCGTAATGCCCGCGAAGGGGGTGCCATCTTCCGACACGCCCCCCAGGGATAGGACGTTTTCACTTTGGTAGGCCTGTGCGCGGTTGCCGGGGGCGAGCCAGACCCGCTGACCCGAGACGATCAGACTGTCCTCGGTGGCGAGGGCCACGGATGTGGCACCTTGGGTCACGGTGAATACGTCACCTGATAAGGTCGCGGTGCCGACGGGCACCACATCATCGGCAGCAAATGGCGTGCCATCACCACAAGCGGCCACAAGGGAAAGACCGGCAAGGCCAGTGATGATTTTGAAATAATGCATTGAAAATGTCCCGACTGTGTTCTGTTTGGAAACAGACTAGCAGGGGCGTGCGCCTTTGATAAGGTGCTATGCGCCCGCAGCAGCGGCCATCGCAATGGCGGCGAAAAAGCAGGCGGAAGCGGCGAAAACAAAGCCATGCCAGATGGCCATACTGAATTTCAGGCTTTCCCATTGAAAGAAAATGACGCCAGCAGTGTAAAGCAGACCACCGGTGATAATCAGCCCCGTGGCAAGGCCGGGCAGGATCGGGGCAAGGGACCAGATCAGCACAACACTCATCCAGCCCATCACCAGATAAAGGACCGATCCAAGGGGGCCGGGAACCTGCCAGAAGAACAGTTTGCGCACCATGCCAAACAGGGCCAGCGCCCAGATCACAGCCAACAGGGTATAGGCCAAAGCACTGCCCAGCATGACGACCAGCGGCGTATAAGTACCCGCAATTTTCAGATAGATCGCCGCGTGGTCAATGCGGCGCAGGGTGGGGCGCAAATGCTCCCAAGGGGTCATGTGATAGCAGGCAGAGGCGGTGAACGTCGCGATCAAGGCGATGCCGTAGATGGTGAGGGCTGTGACTTGCGCGCCGCTGACCATCCCAGTTGCCCAAATCAGCAGGAAAATCGTCCCCGTAAGGGCGGCCATCACCCCCAGCGCATGCAATGTGCCGTCAGCGATCCGTTCAGCGCGGGCGTAGGCGGGATACATGAGGCACGGACCTTTCATAAACAAAAAGGTAGAACGACAGGCGCGATAGACCTAGCGTGACGTTGTGTCATCACCTGCAAAGGGCAGGGCTTGCGCGAGGATGATTTGCAGCCCAGTCTGCGCAGGAAAAGTTAAAGGACGGGTGCATGGGCCGCAAAATAATAGATCAAATGTTACTGACCAGGGACCGGGCTATCTGGTCTTGGGCCGGCTTTACGCATGTGGTGCGCACCGAAAATTCGATCATGCTCTGGCTTGTGGTGAATGTGGTTTTTGGGGCGCTCGCCTTCATCCTGCCGCTTGATTGGGGCGTGCGGGGGATGCTGCTGATGGGGGGCATTATGATTCTGGCCGCCGAATGCGTGAACACGGCGATCGAGCGGGTGGTGGACGATATCTCACTCGAAAAGCGCGATCTGGCGCGGCAGGCGAAAGACTGCGGCTCGGCGGCAGTGGCGGTGACGGGCGTTGCGGTTGGGGTGGCGTGGATCTGTGTGATCATCGGGCTTTTTGTGTGAAGATCATGGATGCCGCGCTCAGCGACCGGGGTTCGAAATACGCCGTCTCTGGTGGGCCGGTCGGGTCACTGGATGACGCCAAAGCGTTTCTGAAACAACTCAAACGGACCAAGAAATTCGCGAAAGCCACGCATAACACATGGGCGGTGATCCTGCCTGATGGTCCGGTGAAAAACGATGATGGGGAAAGCGGGGCCGGGATGGTCATCCTGCGGATGTTGGAGCGCGAAGGGCTTGAGGGCCATATCATCGTCGTGACGCGGTGGTTTGGGGGTGTGAAGCTGGGCGGAGATCGGTTCCGCCGCGTACAGGACGCGGTGCGGGTGTATTTGGATGAATTGTAGCGGTGCGCCCCGGACGTGATCCGGGGCGGCGCGTGGGGTCTGCGTTGCGCAGGCTTTGTTTGCGGTTCGCCGAATGCAAGCACCCGGTAGGTTGCAAACGAGGTCCCGGATCAGGTCCGGGACAAGGTGGTCTTTTGGCATGAACGGGCGGAGCCCCGGCCCGGGCGCGGCCCCGCGCTGCCGGGGGGGGGGTTTTGTCATTATAAATATAATTTAAAATTATGGACGTCGGCAAATTAGCTCGGTCAAGATATCTCTGGGCAAATAGTTTAATCTGTGGTTCTTTCATTGCTTCGAGGATTAGTTCTTTCCATCTTTCTCGTAGGAGTGGCGGAACAGAAAAATTGATCGGCCTATCAAACTCGTCAGAAACAAATTTACCTACACCAATGTCGACATCATAAGCTCTTATGCGACCAGAATATTGAAATACTTCAGGATCTAGGCGTTTGGTTGAAATCATTTGTGCTGTCTTCTGATCGAGGCGGAGCACCGGCAACTTTGAACGAGTTGAACTAAAGACTGCAGTGTCCGCCGATCGCCTCATTGGGAGCGCCATGTCAGGAACTATTGAGGCGGTTCGTGACAGTAATTTTTGGATATCTTCAGAGTCAATACTATTCAATATTTCTGCGTCTTCGTTGAAAATATTTTCTCTTGTCTCATGGTCTAACAGCTCTTGCTCCATTTCACCCAATCTACCTGAAAGCAAACCCTCGCCGCCAAGTCTGGTGTTCCCACTCCTCTGCGCCCAATGAACTAACTCTAGCGCTTGGGAGTTCGTGGCTGCTCCAACTTCTACAATTCGTTGCATCGCCTCAAATTGCTTCGTACGCTCACCTTCCTCTTGGGCGCGAATTTGTGCAATTTTAATAATGTCACTTTCTGTTTCTGATGAGATTGGCACAAGCAGGTGCCAAATGTATGAAATCAGTGTAGTGAGCGAAGTAGATACCGCCGCCGCCGAGCCTTGCTTGATCGCCGGAACTAAAATATCTTCAACAAAGCTTCCTTGCTGGGCTGGGGATACGTAAATCTCAATCTTTGCTTTGCCCGAAATTTTCTTAGCAACTATGCCAGTCCGCCGAAAGTGTTCGATAGTCGAAATGAACCGAGCAGTAGCGTATTGATATCTTCCATATTCGTAGAAGTGCAACTTTCCAGTGGTTGCAATTTTTCCGTCAAATCTAATGGATATCTTTTCCAAAATTCACCTCAATTCAGAATGCCTTTGGCAACCTTGGGGCGATTTTTGATTGGTGGTCAATTGCTACAACGGAAAATCTCTCATTTTTTGTGCTAGTGTTTTCTGGGCACACCCCCCAAATCATACTCCGCCGCCGCCCGGGCCCCCCCCGGGCCCCCCCGCCCCCCGGCG
>CAYPVL010000031.1:0-19835 GCA_964414165.1 uncultured Cognatiyoonia sp. | reverse complement strand
CACCTGCACTACATCCCCCACGGCCAACCCTTCACCCCCCTCATCAATAAACAAATTCCCGTCGATCTCCGGCGCGTCCGCCCATGTCCGGCACGTCGCGATCCCGTCCTCATCGACGTCATCCACAATCACCTCCAGCGTCCGGCCCACCTTGGCCGCCAATTTCGCCGCCGAAATCGCCTGCGCCTTCTCCATGAAGCGATCCCAGCGCTCTTGCTTGACCTCGGCCGGAACATGCCCCGGCAAAGCGTTTGAGCGCGCACCCGCAACGTCCTCATACTGAAAGCACCCCACGCGATCCAACTGGGCCTCATCCAGCCAGTCGAGCAGATGCTGGAACTCCGCTTCGGTTTCCCCCGGATAGCCCACAATAAACGTGGAACGCAGCGTGATATCAGGACAAATCGCACGCCACGCCGCGATCTCCTCCAAGGTCTTCGCCCCCGCTGCAGGCCGCGCCATGCGGCGCAGGACATCGGGGTGGGAATGCTGGAACGGAATATCCAAGTAAGGCAACACGCCATTGGCCGGGTCCGCCATAATCGGGATCAGATCGCGCACATGGGGGTAGGGGTAGACGTAATGCAGGCGGACCCACGCGCCAAGCTGGCCCAATTCGCGGGTCAGATCGGTGATATGCGAACGGACCTCGCCATCCCGCCAAGGGTTCAGATCATACTTGCGATCAAGGCCATAGGCGGATGTATCCTGTGAAATCACCAGCAGTTCCTTCACCCCCGCCGCCACCAGCTTTTCCGCCTCGCGCAGCACCGCATGGGCGGGGCGCGAGGCGAGAAGCCCACGCATATCGGGGATGATGCAGAACTTGCACTTGTGGTTACAGCCCTCGGAAATCTTCAGATAGCTATAATGGCGCGGGGTCAGGGTGACGCCAGTGGCAGGCAGCAGATCAACAAAGGGATCAGGGGCCGGAGGGACGGCGCTGTGCACGGCATCCAAGACCTGCTCATACTGATGCGGGCCAGTGACGGCGAGGATATTGGGATGGTGGTCACGGATATAATCGGGCTCGGCCCCCAGACAGCCCGTGACAATGACCTTGCCGTTTTCCTGAAGGGCCTCGCCAATGGCATCAAGGGATTCAGCCTTCGCGGAATCCAGAAAGCCGCAGGTGTTCACGATGACAGCCTCGGCCCCGGCATAATCAGGCGAGATCGCATAACCCTCGGCACGCAGGCGGGTGAGAATGCGTTCACTATCAACAAGGGCCTTGGGGCAGCCAAGAGAGACCATGCCAATGGTCGGCTGGCCGGGACGGGCGGGTTCAGCGATCTTAGGGGCGGGGGCAAGATCAGGGCGGAGGCTGTGTGGGTTCTGGGTCATGGGGTGCGTATAGCGGTGGCGTGCGGGGTTTGGAATGGGTTGTTGTTCTGGGGGAAGGGGGTAGGTTGAGGGGATGACTGAACTCAAAGATCGCAACCAGAACCCGTGGTATATTCTGATGACTCTGTTTGGGGAGCAGGTTGAAGAACGATTTGACCACACTTTAAGCGCAGAAAATAGACATGCTTGGAATTCTTGGGTTCTGACGGGTGTTAGCGACGACGAAGAACGTGAAAAGTTGAAGCGCCTTGCTGGATGGGAAGAAGGAAAGATCGAGTCTTGGCAATTTGAGGTAACGGACATCGAGACGCTTTATCGGAATGAAATGCGTGCAAGAAACGGTGCCGAATTTGATATTCCTCGTCTGCCCGCACCAACTGCTGAGATCGACTGTACCAGACTTGAATTTCAGAACGCATTAAACATTGATGGCTTCATCTTCCCAAAAGCCGCCGACTTTTTTGAATCGCACTTTCTCGCACGGCTCCACGGTCGCAAAGCTGTTTTCGGACAGATTTGCAAGTTTCAAAAGTGCGAATTCAAAGCACCGGTGGTATTCTCAGATGCACAGTTCTTGGGGATTACAGAGTTCTTTCAGTCCTTCTGCCGTAATGGGTTCTTTGCAACAACTGCACGTTTTGAAAAGTTTGCGAATTTTGCCGAAGTCGACTTTTACGGAATGACAGAGTTCTCAGAAATTAGTTTCGAAGGTGTCGTTCACTTTCGGGATGCCACGTTTCATGGACGTGGTGAGGTCAGTTCGCATCGTATCGACTTTAGCGATACCACCTTTGAAAAACCCGTGAATTTCAGGCGAACAGTGTTCATGCAACGCTATCCACGGTTTTCGGGAACGGTCTTTCACGACAACAGTATTTTCTCACCTGAAGAAGAGTATTGGCCAAGCGTGACCGTTGCAGAGCCGGTTGAAGCAAAGGAATTCTGCGCGCGTGCGCGAATTCTCATGTCTAGGCAAGGCTTCTCTGAAGAAGAACATCAGTTCTTCAGGCGAGAAATGGCATTTGCAGGGCGCCTTGGGGGGTGGGAACGGAGGTTGCCCTACAGACTTTTCGGTTTTTTGTCGAACTATGGTGAAAGCATTCAACGCCCAGTGCTGGGACTCGTGGGGTTGGTAACAGTTTTTTGGTTGGTGTTTCTGAGCAATTTTGCTTGGAACGCGATAAGATACGATGGTGCCCGAACGGGTTTTGAGGCACTTGCGCTTTCGCTGTCAAACTCCTTCTCGTTTTTTGGCTTCCAACGTCTATATTTCGGAAGTGACTATATAGAAGCATTGCCGATTTGGATCAAAGCCGCCTCCGCCACCCAAACCGTCCTCGCCTTCATCCTGCTCTTCTTCCTTGGCCTTGGCCTGCGCACCCGCTTTCGGCTTCGTTAACTCCCCACCACTGATTCGTCGCGCGCTACACAACCTGTGATATATTTTTCGCGCGCACGCCCAATTTAGGCGAAATTATGCCAATAGGTCGCTGTTCTGGCCGGAATAATAGCGCGCGCCCCAAGACTGTTTCCCCTTCATGTCCAATAAAATAAGGGGTTTGACGGTCGGCGGATCGCTACCTATGCAAGGTTAAGTTTTCTTAACTGCTTTTGCGTAACCGAGGTATTCAATGCTCAAACTGACAACACTTGCTCTTGCGGCGACACTTACAGCGGGGGCTGCACAAGCGATCACACTGACGTTTGACGAACGGAATTTTGCAGGCGGGGACATTGTGACGTCCTTCAGCAAAGGCGGGATTTCGGGGACGGTCACGGCGACGGGTGGCAGTGGTCAGGCGATGATCTTTGACTCGCGCGTGCTCAGCGGGGAAGACGCCGATCTGGTCGCCCCGTTCTACAAGCGCTTTGATGCAAACGGGATTCCGAACACGATACGCGGCGTGTCGCACCCCAAGAACCTGCTGATCATCTCAGAGGATGGTGATCAAAGCGATCCAGATGATAACGCCGATGGCGGCACGATCACTTTCGTCTTCGACCAGCTGGTTGATTTCGCAAGTTTCCGGGTGTTTGACGATGTGGACAACTTTGTTGTGCGTTCGGACAAAGACCACCGCAGCGCGCCGATCACTTTGGATTACAACAACCAATGGGCCAAGGTGAACACTGGGTTCATTGGCGTCAAATCCCTTACATTTGATTTCGGTTCGGCCTCAGGGGCGATCGATAACCTAAAGCTCACACCTTCCATCGTGCCGGTTCCGGCCGCACTGCCCCTGTTGCTGGCAGGGGTAGGGGCGTTGGGCTTTGCCGGACGGCGCAAGCGGTCCAAGTCTGCGTAAAGAGTAACGGTATGTTGACGGGAAGCCCGCATTCGTGCGGGCTTCTTGCGTTTTGGTGGTCTATCATTGGCGCATAGCCAAAAGAGGGACCCCCATGACATATCACAAAGCCGCCGTCCTTGGTGCCATCGTGGCCGATGCCGCAGCCCTTGGCCTGCACTGGATTTATGATCCTGCCCGGATCGACGCGATCGCCGCGCAGCATGGCACTGCCGCCTTTACTCCGCTTGATCCTGCAAACTTCGCAGGTGTGCCCAGCTACTTTGCGCACGGGGCGCGCAAAGATGGGCAATGTTCGCAATACGGCGAAGCACTCCGGCTTGCACGTCCCTGCATCGGCCCGGATGGTTTTGACGTCACCGCCTATCAAACCCGCTTTGCCGCGCATTTTGGCCCCGGCGGTACGTATTCAGGCTATATCGACCGGCCCACACACGGCGTGCTGGAAAACCTCGCCGCCAAGGTCATGGCGCCGTCGGGCATCGACGACGATCAACTCCCCGCCATCGCCAGGCTGCCCGCGGTCGTGGCGTTTGGAAGGCCGCAGGACACACTCCCCGCGATCCAAGTGACAAACGTGAATGATGTCGCCACCCACTACGGTCAAATCTTCGCCGGACTTCTGCGGGATGTGCTGGGCGGGGGTGACCTTCTCGGCGCGCTCAACACAGCGGCCCAAGGCGCGGGCGATCTTACCGCAGCGCTTGAAACCGCGGAAACTGACAGCACCGCCTACGGCGAAGTCACCCAACGCGCCTGTCACCTGCCGATGGCGATGCCGCTGGCGTTCCACATCCTCAAACACAGCGCGGATTACCGGGAAGCGGTCGAACGCAACATCCGTGCAGGTGGGGACAGCTGCGGACGGGCGATGATCATCGGCGCGGTGATGGGGGCCGCACACGGGATCGAAGGGCAGGGGGTGCCATTGGAGTGGGTGCTGAAGTGCGAGGCGGCGGGGGAGGTCCTCTGATCTACATCAGATGACCCACACCCTTTTTGCAAGACAGCGTAAGGTGGGCAATCCGCCCACGCCCCTTAACGCCGCCGGTCGCGCCGGGATGACATCGGCTGAAACGCCACGCCCACATGCGCCTCGCAGTAGGGTTTGCCCTGCTGCACAGGCAGTCCGCAGAACCAGAAGTCATCTGTCGCCGGATCACCCACGGGCCATTTGCAGGTCTTTTCGGTCAGCTCCATCAGGCCGATCTTTTTGGCGGATTTTTCAACCTCGGACACCTTGGCCAAAGCCTCGGGGCTGATTTCATTGGCGCTGGGCTGGGGCGGCAATGGCTGGCCTGCGGGAATGATCGCGCGGCGGGCGGCCGAGATCGGGATGCCGTTCTCGTCCAGCTCAGGCTCTTCCTTGGCGGGCTTGCTGGCCGGCGGGGCAGTTGTGGCTGCCTTCGGCTTGGGCGGTGCCTTTGGGGCCGATGGCTTGCTTGTCGCCTTCTCCTTGGGGGCAGCTTTCGCAGATCCACCTCCGGCACGATTGGACAGGCCAAGGCGATGGACCTTGCCGATCACCGCGTTGCGGGTCACGCCGCCCAGTTCCTTGGCGATCTGGCTGGCCGACTGGCCTTCGCCCCACATCTTCTTAAGCGTCTCAACGCGCTCATCAGTCCAGGACATTCGGATTCCTTTGGTTCATGGGCGGGGTGCGGCGCACCGGGCCCGGATAACTATCAGCCCCTTATACTAAACATGCACACAGCGGATACAACCGCCTGATTCGGAATTTGGCGCATTAACGGCTGTTCCTTCGGGGATTTTCCCCTATGTCTGGGGCAAATGAAGGGGGCGAAGATGGCCGCAAAGATGGATATGGGCGTGCGCCGCTTTGGGCGGGTGAACTGGCTTGGGACACAAACGCTGGTCGAGCGCGAGATCAAGCGCTTCATGAACGTCTGGTCGCAGACGATCCTGGCACCGCTGATCAACTCTGGTCTGCTGCTGATGGTTTTCACAATCGCCATCGGACCAGGGCGGGGGGATGTGATGGGCGTACCCTTCATGGTGTTCCTCGCACCCGGCATCCTGACGATGACCGTGATCCAGAACGCTTTCGCGAACACCTCCTCTTCGATCACCTCGGCCAAGGTCGGGGGGAATATCGTGGACACACTGATGCCACCGCTGTCTGCGGCAGAACTGGTGACAGGCTACATCCTTGGCGCTGTCGCGCGCGGCGCCATCGTCGCTTTGGTCATGGCGCTGGGGTCATGGGTCTTCCTTGAGGTTGGCGTGCAAAACCCCGTATGGATGATCACTTTCGTCTTCCTCGGGTCGGTGATGATGGGCGGACTGGGGTTGATCGCGGGGATCTTCGCGCAGAAATTCGACCAGCTTTCGGCGATCCAGAACTTCCTCGTCACACCACTCGCGTTCCTCTCTGGCACCTTCTATTCCATCGACGCACTGCCACCGGCCATGCAAGCCATGTCGCACGCGAACCCGTTCTTCTACATCATCGACGGGGTGCGGCACGGGATGATCGGGGTCAGCGACAGCAGCCCCTGGATCGGGCTTGTGGTCGTGGGCGGAACCTGCATCGTGGTGCTGACTATTTGCTGGCGGTGGATGGACCGGGGGTATCGGCTGAAGGCCTAGCGCGCCCCTCGCGCCACGCAAGCACCAACGCGCCTGCCACGATCACACCGGCCCCAAGCCAGCTGATCGCATCGGGCACCACATCAAAGATCAGCAGATCATAGAGGGCCGCAAACAGCAGCGTCATATAGCTGAAGGGGGTGATGAATGACGCCTCGGCGCGGGCCATCGCGTTGACGAAACAGGCCTGCGCGCAGGCCATCAGGACACCCAAAGCGATCAGCCCGGCCCATTGTGGCCCCGTGGGCATGACCCAGACCGGGATGACGGCAAGGGTCGACAGGCACACGCCTAAGGCATTGTTAATAAACAAAATCTGCAAGGGGTTTTCGACGTTCGACAACTTCTTGATAAAGATCAACTCTCCGCCCATCAGGACAGCTGCGGCCAAAGCCAGCAATCCGGCCACCTCAAACGCACCCGTACCGGGGCGAAGCAGGATCATCGCGCCAACAAACGCCATCGCGGCGGCAAACCAGCGCCACGGGCCGACACGTTCACCCAAAAACGGAATGGCAAGCAGCATCCCAAACACAGGGTTCAGAAAGCTGATTGCAGTGGCATCGGGCAGAGGGATGAAGGCGACGGCGGCAAACATGCACGTCACACCCGCCGCGCCAAATGCAGTGCGCCCCACATGCAAAGGCCAATGGATCACTCCAAAACGCGGGCGCAGCACGGCCAAAGCGGTCGAGATCGCACAAAACGCAAAAACAAAGCGTCCGTGTGTAATCTGCAAAGGATGCAACGCAGGACCCAAATGATCACCGCCCAACAGTTTGGCAAGCATCATGGTCGCAGCAATGAACGCCGTGGCGGTCAGCATTAAGGCAATCGCAAGGGGCGGATTCGGGCGGCGCATGGGGGCTTCATGCGCGGTTCACGCAGGCCTGCCAAGCGAAAAGATGCCTCCGTTTTAGGCGTAAATCGGCAGCGCACCCCGCATTTGTTCACGAACAATAGCACGCGCCAACACGTTCAAGTGAGCTCTCGCAAGCATGACGCGCTTGTGAAGGCTGGGCGCATTCCATTGCGCGGGCAACTGCTTCTAGGGTTTTGCAATCGCACCTTTCTCTTGGGGGGGGACGACGACACGACCCCGATGTGATCGGGGCATACAGCAACAGAGGAGACTTCGATGAAACGCATACTTGCAACCCTTTTGACGACAACGCTGGCCATGCCAGCCGCGGCAGCCACGATTGAGGTGACGATCACGAATAACAGCGGCGAAAATGGCGTCTATTTCACGCCCTTTCTGAACGTCGTGCACAACGGGGATTACACACCCTTTCAGTCAGGCAAAAAAGCCTCGGCGGGGATCGAAACGCTGGCCGAAGTGGGCGACACAAGCGGCGCAGCGGCTGAAGCAGTTGACATGATGGATCCCAATCGCATCATTCAAACACTGACCGAGCCGACGGGCGTTGGTGACCCGGCCATTGGTGGGCCGCCTGTGTTTGATCCGGGCAATTCCGCGACAATCACACTCGACCTGACGCCAGACTCGCAATACCTCACGCTGCTGTCGATGATCATCCCATCCAACGATACGTTTGTCAGCGCGACATTCGATCTGTTTGACGACAACGGCAATCTGAACCTTGGGGATTTCACCGTCGGGCGCAACAGCGTCTATGATGCGGGGACCGAGGTGAACCAATCCTTCGGTCAGGCCTTCAACCCATCAGATGGCAATGGGCCGGGTTTCTTGGGCGATGAAGAGGGCGGGCTTGTGCACCTGTCGTCGGATTCAGAACTTGATACGCTTTTCGGTCAGACCGTGCCGCCTTTTGCAAGCATGTTCGAAACGGATGCGAATGATGTGAACTTCAACAATCTGCTGACGATCTCAATCGCCGAAGTGTCAGCCGTACCGCTGCCTGCAAGCAGCCTGCTGCTTGTGGCCGGGCTTGGCGGCTTGGCGGCTATGCGGCGCAAAAAGCCAGCTGCATAAGGCGGGAAACGCTTTCAGACCGGAAAAGCCCTGCCCATCGCGGCGGGGCTTTTTGCATCGAATGCGGGAATGCAAACCGGGGCCACCCAAAGCAATTCTTGCAGCCAAGCGCAGAATGCACTATCCGCGTGCTCATGATGATGTGCACCACAGTTTTGATCCGACGCCGACGCTAAGCCCGTCTGCCGATCCCGCACGCCCATCTAAACCCTCAAAATCATTGACACCGCCCGCCGCCATTGGCACCAATCGGGCTTCCTATCTTGCAAAGGCTGATCCCATGATCTCGTCCATCCTGCCGACCTATTCCCGTGCACCGCTGACCTTCGTCAAAGGCGAAGGCTCTTGGTTGATCGAGGCGGACGGACGACGCTTTCTGGACCTTGGGGCCGGGATCGCGGTGAACTGCCTTGGGCACGCACACCCCGAGCTCACGGCGGCGCTGACCGAACAGGCGGGGCAGGTCTGGCATATGTCCAACCTCTACAACATCCCCGCGCAACAGGCTTTGGCCGACAAACTGGTCGATACAACCTTTGCGGACACGGTGTTCTTCACAAACTCCGGCACAGAATCCTGCGAACTCGCCGTCAAAATGGCGCGCAAGTATTTCTATGACAAAGGCCAGCCCGAACGGACGGATATTATCACCTTCTCCGGCTCTTTCCACGGACGATCAAGCGCGGGTATCGCCGCCGCGGGGTCCGAGAAAATGACCAAAGGCTTCGGCCCGCTGCTGCCCGGCTTCATCCACCTGGATTTCGGCGACCACGACGGGCTGACCTCTGCCGCCGCCGCTCCATCGGTCGCGGCCATCTTGATCGAGCCTGTCCAAGGCGAAGGCGGCATCCGCCCCGTCCCCGACCAATGCCTCAAAGGCTTGCGCGATCTCGCCGACGAACACGGGTTGCTTTTGATCTTCGACGAAGTGCAATGCGGCGTCGGGCGCACAGGCAAGCTGTTCGCGCACGAATGGGCGGGGATCAGCCCCGACATCATGATGGTCGCCAAAGGGATCGGCGGCGGTTTCCCCCTTGGGGCGGTGCTGGCATCCGAGGACGCGGCGAGCGGGATGACAGCAGGCACGCACGGGTCCACCTACGGCGGCAATCCGCTTGGTTGTGCTGTCGGAAACGCGGTTATGAATATCGTGAGCGACGATACTTTCCTCGCCGAAGTCACCCGTAAATCAGGCCTCCTGCGGCAAAAGCTTGAAGGGCTTGTCGCCAATAACCCAGATGTGTTCGAGGCGGTGCGTGGATCGGGCATGATGCTGGGGATCAAATGCAAAGTCACCAACGGCGACGTGGTTAAGGCAGGCTACGACGCCCATGTGATCACGATTCCAGCGGCCGACAACGTCATCCGGCTCCTGCCCGCGCTGAACATCTCGGATGAAGAAATCAGCGAGGCCATCACCCGCCTTGACCAAGCGGCCAAGGCCGTCACGCCATGACCTATACGTTCAGGCCAATCACACGGGACGACCTGCCGATGTTCAAAGACTGGCTCTCTCACCCGCATATAAACGGGTGGTGGGGGCCGGGCGGGGTCGAGGCGCGGCTGGTTGAAGACGACATGGACACCGGCCACGTTGACATGCGGATCGTCGCGCATGACGGCACACCCTTTGCCTATGTGCAAGACTACGACGCACACCACTGGCCGATGCCGCAATACGAAGACCTACCCGCCAAAACCCGTGCGCTTGACACGTTCCTTGGCGATCCGGCTTTCTTAGGCAAAGGGCACGCCACCGGTTACCTGCGTGCACGGCTTGGCCAACTCGCGCCGCATTACCCCACCGTCGCGGTCGACCCCGACCCGCAAAACACGCGCGCCATCGCAACCTATGCGCGCGCGGGCTTCCGCCCCACAAAAATCACGCCCTGCGAAGACGGCGACCCCGTCCAGGTCATGGTGCACCCCTAATCCTCTTTGGTTTCAAAATATCCCGGGGGAGCGAAGCGGGGGCAGAGCCCCCTTCCCCCCGGGCAAAGGCCGGAAAAATATACCCCATTACCCCGCCATTACCAAAACCCCCCCCCCCACCCGCCGGGCAAAGGACGTAAACATATGACCCATTTCCTCGACATTCACAAAACCGCGCCCGCAGACCTGCGGTCAATCATCGACAACGCGCGGACAATGAAAGACGCGCGCCATGGGCTGCCCAAAGGCACGCCCGACGCAGACCCGGCGCTGGCCAACCACATGGTCGCGCTGATCTTTGAAAAACCATCGACCCGCACACGGATTTCATTCGACGTGGGCGTGCGGCAAATGGGTGGACAAACGATGGTGCTTTCGGGGGCAGACATGCAACTTGGGCACGGCGAGACAATCGCCGATACAGCGCGGGTGCTATCCCGCTACGTGGACCTGATCATGATGCGCACGTTTGAAGAAGACACAATCCTTGAGATGGCCGAATACGCCGATGTGCCCGTGATCAACGGGCTGACGAACCGGACCCACCCTTGTCAGATCATGGCGGACGTCATGACGTTCGAAGAACACAATGGCCCGATCAAAGGCAAGAAAGTCGTCTGGTCCGGGGACGGGAACAACGTCTTCGCCAGCTTCGCACATGCGGCCAAACAGTTCGACTTTGACCTTGTCTTCACAGGGCCACCGCCCCTTGATCCTGACCCTGCGCTTGACGGGCTTTACACGATCATCCGCGACCCGCACGAAGCGGTCGACGGGGCCGACCTTGTGGTGACAGACACATGGGTGTCCATGCACGACCCACAATCCGCGCGGGAACGGCGGCACAACCAACTGCGCGGCTACCAAGTGAATGACGCGCTGATGGCCAAAGCAAAACCCGACAGCCTGTTCATGCACTGCCTCCCGGCACACCGTGATGACGAAGCGACAAGCGCTGTGATGGATGGCAAACACTCGGTTATTTTTGATGAAGCCGAAAACCGGCTGCATGCGCAAAAAGCCATCATGCGCCATTGTCTTGGACTATAGCCCAAAGCGACCTTAGGCGTTGGGGCGTAACTTACATCTCTTTGGTTTCGAAATATCCTCGCCGAAGGCTCCGCACTGACAATCGGCTCAAGCGTCGATCATCGCAGCCCACATATGATGGGCATTCAAGGTGCTGTGCAGGTCCTCAAAGCCCCCGGTTTCAGAACGCCTTCAAAATACGCTGCAATCCAGCATCATCCACAAGGTCCACAGCTTCATCGGGGCTGACCCATTTGCGGTCACGCTTATGGGCTTCGGGGAAATCATTGGCGACTTTATCAACCGCGATAGCATAAACTGCCGTCTCACAAGGCACCGCGCGTCCATCGTCATAGCGCTTTTCGGTCAGGAAAGTGCCCACAGGTTCCTTTGCCACCTTGCCCTTTTTGACACCAGCCTCTTCCCAGGCTTCCTGCATTGCCGTTTCACCGCCGCTTTTCCCGTCAATTGGCCAGCCTTTTGGCAAAATCCACCGCCCATGCGAGCTGGTCACCAACAGAATTTCGCGCCCCTTCGCCGATTGGCGATGGCACAATGCGGCCAGTTGAAGAACCGGGGGGCGCCGAAAGAACGGCAGAATAGTCTCGCTCAGAACCGAGCGCATCGTCATTATCATCACAAAACCTGCGTATTTTTTATTGTTATATGCCGAAATGATTAACAAATCCTGTGGATAAATACAAACCACGGTTGTGTGAGGCTTAAGTCCCGCGCGGTTTTGCGCGCAAAGTCGGGTCGGCTTGCGTCGGGTCTTCGGGCCAAGGGTGGCGCGGATAACGTCCGCGCATATCACGGCGGACGTCTGCATAAGACGTGGCCCAGAACCCCGGAATATCCTGCGTTGTTTGCACCGGCTTCTGCCCCGGCGACAACAGGGTCACCCGCAACGGCACGCGCCCGATCATTGGATGGGTGGTTTGCCCAAACATCTCTTGAAGTTTTAGGTGAACTTCGGGCGCTTCCCCGCTGTAATCAATCGGAATTTTACGTCCCAAGGGTGTCACAAAATGCGCCGGTGCCGCCGCGTCCAACCGCTGCATCTGATCCCAATCAAGCTGCGCGCGCAATGGTTCCAGCAGATCAAACCGCTTCCATTCGGCACCCGTGCGCACGCCATCTAGGTAAGGTAGTAACCACTCTTCAAGCCGCTCCATCAGCGCCGCATCCGACATATCCGGCAGCCCCTCAACCAGCGCCACCCGCGCCCGAAACCGGGCCGCTGCCGGGCTGAAAGTTAGCCCCAACTGGCGCACACCGTCCAGCATCGCGCGGGCCACATCCGCGGGGTCAGCATCCGTCCAAATCCGGTCCTGCAAGACCAAAGCATCAAAGCGTTCCTGCTGACGCGCGATCACGCGCCCCTCGCGCTTGGACCATTCACACACACCCTGCCAGGCAATCTGCTCAGCATAGATCTCCCGCAACTCTCCCTCACGCAAAGGGGCGGCCAACCGCACCCGCGCCTCGCGCGTATCGCCATCCAGATCGCAGGCGACAATCAGGCGCTGGGCGGCCAAACCATCACTGGCCTCAAGCACAGCGCCCTTGCCGCCCGATAAAACATAGCGTGGATCATCCCCCGCACGGCGCAACCCCACACGATCAGGATAGGCAAGCGCGGCCTGCGCCCCGATGCTGAACCCCTTGCCTGCAGGTGCCAGCTTTGCATAACGCTTCGCATCCGCTGCCACCTCGCGTGGCAAAGGCGGGCGTAGGCGCAACGCCAAATCCGCCTCGCGGGTCTGCAAGCTATCACGATGGGACAAAACTGCCGCCAAAGGGGCGGCATCCTTACCCGCAACCTGCAACATGTGGGCCAAGCGCGGATGCAAGGGCATACGGGCGAGCGCGCGACCATGATCGGTCAAGCGTGCCGCATCATCCAAAGCCCCCAAGGATTGCAGCAACCCGCGGGCCTCTGCCATCGCCTGCGCAGGCGGCTGTGTCAGAAACGCAAGGCCCTCCGGCGCGCTGCCCCATTGGGCCAATTCCAACACAAGACCCGTCAAATCAGCCGCCTCAATCTCGGGCGGGGCAAAGGCAGGCAAAGCCCCCTCGGCGGCCTTCGCCCACATCTTATAGGCCACCCCCGGCGCAACACGGCCCGCACGGCCCGCACGCTGGGTCGCCTCGGCGCGGCTGACGGGCACCGTCACCAGACGGGTCATGCCGGCACGGGGATCAAAAGCAGCGCGGCGGGCACGGCCTGCATCCACAACAACGCGAATATCTTCAATCGTCAGCGAAGTTTCGGCAATGGATGTGGACAGTACAACCTTGCGCCCGGTCTTTTCAGGGCGAATAGCGGCGCGCTGTTCGGCAAAGGGCATCGCGCCAAATAAAGGGCGTACCACACAATCGCGGGGCAAACGCCCGGCAAGCGATCCCGCCAAGGCCCGGATTTCCCCCGCGCCGGGCAGAAACACCAGCACGCCACCCGTCGTTTCACCCACGGCCTGTTCCACCAAATCAGCGACCTGCGCGACCCAGCCATGAAAACCACGGGGTTTGGGCAAAGGCTTGGGCAACCAACGGTTTTCTACCGGGAAGGTGCGCCCCTCGGATGTGATCACAGGGGCATCGTCCAGCAATGCGGCTACGGGGGCCGCATCCAGTGTTGCTGACATGACGACCAACTGCAAATCCGGGCGCAGGGCACCACGCACCTCCCAAGCCAAGGCAAGGCCCAGATCGGCTTGCAGGGACCGCTCATGAAATTCATCAAAGATCAGGGCATCGACGCCGGGCAACTCTGGATCGCTTTGCAGCATGCGGGTCAAAATGCCTTCGGTCACAACCTCAATCCGCGAACCCGGAACGCTGTCGCCGCGCATGCGATAGCCAACACGTGCACCCAACGCCTCTCCCAGTTGCTCCGCCAATCGACCTGCAGCCGCGCGGGCGGCAAGGCGGCGGGGCTCAAGCATGACAATTTTGCCCGGCACATGATCCAGCAAAGCAAGGGGCACCCGGCTGGTCTTGCCCGCCCCGGGAGGGGCTTGCAGCACGCAGGTGCCAGCCTCCGCCAAGGCGGCCAAAACATCCGGCAATACCATATCAACCGGTAATTCAGCCAAGCCACACCTTTATCTTTCTTTGTCCAATCAAACTTCCGCCGGAGGCCCCGGCCAGCCACCCATCACACCGTAGGGTGGGCAATCTGCCCACCCCCAATAGCAAAGGCCCGGACGTTTGCACATCCGGGCCTCAAAATTCCCAATCGAACGGGAAGCTTACGCCGCAGCCGCTTTCTCGATCTCTTTCTTCACCTTCAACGCGGCAGGGGACAGCTCGGCCTCTTTGGCTTTGGCCATGAACGCATCCAGACCACCACGGTGATCAACAGTGCGCAATGCAGCGTTTGAGATTTTGAACTTGAACGAACGGCCAAGGCTTTCGGACATCAATGTGACGTCTTGGAGGTTTGGCAGGAACCGGCGGCGGGTGCGGTTCTTGGCGTGGCTTACGTTGTTGCCCGACATCGGGCCTTTTCCGGTCAATTCGCAACGGCGCGACATATGATATTCCTTCGTCTCAATCGGCGTCCCGGGCCAGATGCGGCGGGTCGGCCTTCCATAGGGTGAAGCGCCTTGCGTGATCAAGGCGAAATACAGTTCGCGTCGGATAAGAGGAATCAGCCCCCCGGTCAAGCATGAAACGCGCCTTTCAACGCAAGGTCAGACCTCAGCGCCCGGCCAGCACCGCAGCGGCGGCAGCCGAGGGGGATTGCTTGCCAGCGGCCACAGCCACCTCGGCGGCTTTGATGCGCGCAGCCAAGGCCTGATCTGCCAGCAACCGGTCCATCAATTGGGCGCGTACTTCCTCATGAAACCAATAGCGGGCCTGCGCTGCGCGGGTTTCGACCCAGACACCATCGACCTGGCGCCAATCGACAAGGGTGGCAATATCGCGCCAGACGGTTTCAAGCCCTGTGCCTTCAAGGGCTGACACCAACATCGCCTTTGGAAAGCCTTCGGGATCTTGGGCGCGTTTGCGCATCAGGCGCAGGGCACCGGCATAATCCGCGCAGGTGCGGGTGGCTTGGGCTGTTAAGTCCCCATCGGCTTTGTTGACAAGGATCAGATCGGCTGTCTCCATGATGCCGCGCTTCACACCTTGCAATTCATCACCGCCAGCAGGGGCAAGCAGCAGCAGGAACAGGTCCGACATTTGCGACACCAGTGTTTCAGACTGGCCCACACCGACCGTTTCGATCAGGATCACATCATAGCCCGCAGCCTCACACAGGGCGACAGCCTCGCGGGTGCGGCGGGCAACACCGCCAAGTTGGGTCTGGCTGGGCGAGGGGCGGATAAAAGCATCGGGATGGCGGGCCAGCTGATCCATCCGGGTTTTATCCCCCAAGATTGACCCGCCCGAGCGGGCAGAGGATGGATCAACAGCCAGCACCGCGACTTTCAAATCCATGCCTGTCAGCATCAGGCCAAAGCGTTCGATAAACGTGGATTTGCCCACGCCCGGCGTGCCCGAAAGGCCAATGCGCAGGGCTTGGCGGCGGGTGCCCAAAGCCTGCAACAACGCCATTGCGTCCGTGCGGTCATCGGCGCGATCACTTTCGATCAAGGTAATGGCACGGGCCAAGGCACGACGGTCACCTTTGGTGACATTCTCGGCGAGAAAGGAAATATCAACGGGGCGTTTCATAGGTGCATTCATACGGGGATCACATGGGCTGTCCAGTCTTCAGGCTTGACTGATCAAATCATCAACCCAGACGGGAACAACCGCACTGGCAGGACCATAACGGGCATCCGCAAAGGCTGAGGCACCGTCAGACGGATCCAAGTTCAACTCTAAGGTGTCAGCACCTGCGGCATCAGCAATCTGCACAAAGCCCGCAGCAGGATAAACAGTGCCCGAAGTGCCGATGGCGACAAACAGGTCGGCACCGTGCAAGGCGGCGTGAATGTCATCCATGAAATAGGGGATTTCACCAAACCAGACAATATCAGGGCGGGTCTTTGGGGCAGCACAGGCCGGGCAGGGATCAGTGAGGTCCATCACCAATGGGGCAAGCCAACGGTGACGGCATGCAGCACATAACGCGCCGTCCAAAGCACCATGCATATGAATAACGCCTGCAGACCCCGCAGCCTCATGCAGACTGTCTACATTCTGGGTGACAAGGGTCACCTCATGATCCGAGGCCTGTAGGCGGGCGATGGCATCATGGGCGGCATTCGGGACAGCATCGCGGGCATTGGCGCGGCGGGCATTGTAAAAGGCGTGGACCAAGGCCGGATCACGGGCAAAGCCCTCGGGGGTGGCGACATCATTCAGATCATAGCGGGTCCACAAACCATCCTTGTCACGAAACGTGCCAAGGCCACTTTCGGCGGACACGCCGGCCCCTGTCAAAATGACGATCTTCATTTGCCTCGCTTCCGGCGCATTGCTGTGGCACATAGCCAACCAAGAATTAAGTCAGGACCAAACATGCTGCAAAACGATAACGTCGTCTATTCCTTCCGGGGGCCGATGGGGATTCGGGTGGATATCGGGTCATCAATCCTGTTCCTGATCGGACTGATCCTGTTTGTGAACCTGAACGGATCACTGATGAACGGGGTTGTGTTCATCCTGATGCTGGTGGCATCCATCTTCCTGCATGAATTGGGACACGCTTGGGGAAACCGGGTGCAGGGGATCCCGGTGGCACGGATTATGCTGCATGGGTTCGGGGGGTTCTGTCAGGCAACGCGGGCGGGTACACCGCGCGAACAGGAACTGATCGTGGCGATGGGGCCAATTGTGAACCTTGTGCTTTGGGCCTTCGCGGGGATCGGGCAATGGTGGATCATGAACAGCATCGTCGGGCAAGGGGTGCCGGATCAAAACGCGCTGAACGTGCTGATGGCGCAAAACCAACTTAAGCTGCAAATCTGGAGCTATCTGAACACCTTCGCATTCCTGAACATCGCGCTTTTCGTGTTCAACATGTTACCGGTACAACCGCTTGATGGGGGGAAACTGTTCCATCTGGCGATGCTGCGATTAATGCCAGCACCGGCAGCACTACGGGTGACAGGGGGGGTGGGGCTGGCAACAGCAGTGCTTTGGATACCAGCGGCGATCTATCTGTTCATGACAGTGGGGTTCATCCTGTTCTTCTTCCCGTCAATCAAGCTGCACTGGGAGATGTTCAACGGCAGGGCTGCCTTTTAGGCAGACGGCAGGGCAGCATTCTAGCGGCAAGAACGCTCCGCACGGCGGGTAAAGGCGCGATAGCGGGACCAGAAGGCATCAGCCGAGGGGCTGTCATCAATCTTGATGTCATTGGCGCGCTCAGGATCACCAAAGAAACTGATCAAACGACGCTGATCAGAGCGGGATAAATCCTGCGAGGCAACCTGACCAATGCAATTGCACAAAGCAGCATTGGCGGCACGGCGATCACTGTCGACACAGGCCTTGGCAATGGCACCATTGACGCGGGGGGCGCAGGCGGCAAGGACGGCGATAACGGAAAGAAGGGCGACGATACGCATGGGGTGTGATGCCTCTGATGTCCTGCTGAACGTGGCCCTTTGCGGACTTTGGATGAATTGTAGCAGAGGGGGAGAGGGATGCAATCGGGGTTGACCAATTGTGATCAAGCAACCGCCTGAACAGCACAACCGCACACACACCGGCGCGCATGCGCCAAGCCCGTCCGGGGCTCCGCCCGTAGTCGGCTGAAACGCTTTCGCGTTTCCAAGACGCCGCCAACCCTCCCCCCGGGAGGGCTTTTGTCGATCCACCCGCAGTACGTGTTGCACTGATGCTTTAGAGAATATCGGTCACACCCAGCAGCACGGCCCACCCGAGGTCGGGCTTAACGCATGCGGCCTCAGCGCGAGAACATGAGCGGTCAACCGCCCCCGCGTCCCGGACTTGATCCGGGACCTCGGTGGGATGGAACGCAATACTCTTTGTTTTCTTGACCGCACACTTTTTAGTTGTTCTATTCAAATTGGTAGTAATTGGGGGAAGCGCGTGAAAGTCATTGAAGAGCTCAGTAGTACGAAAAATTATCCAAAACTTATTCCACACTACAAACAAACCGAGCGAAGACTTCTTTCGGTTTTCATGTCTCTCCTCGACATGGTGCCACAAATCAGATCCGAGTTCCTTTCCAAATGTGGCTATGGTGCGGGCCGGACTTGCACCTTGCAAAGCTATATGGAAGTGGGGTTCAGCTCAGCAAAATATAGCGATGTAAGGCCTGATGGGCTTTTGTGTTGCAAGCGCGGGAGCAGCACTTGGTCTGCATTCATTGAAGCGAAATCTGAAAAAAGCCCAATCCGGCCTGAGCAGATTCAAGACTATGTAAATCTTGCGGCCAGTCTTGATGTGGATGCGATTATCACCATTTCAAACGAATTCGCATTGTCGCCAATCGAACTGCCCTACCATTTGCCCGTTTCAAAACGTAAAAAGCGCGACGTTTATCATTTTGCATGGGCAGATATTCGGACATTTCTAGCTCTACAGTTGAACTCAGATTCAATGTCAGAGTTGGAAATCCAGCTTGTTCAGGCGTGCCTCGACTTCATGTGGAACCCAGTAAGCGGGGTCGCGACCTACGACGCGATGCCGCCCAAATGGCCAGATTTTGTACAAGCGGCGAGCGTTACTTTGGGGTTCGGGGCCAAAACCCAAGGAATTACAGAGATCATACATGGGTGGCAGCAAGAGCGGCGAGACCTTAATTCAAAGCTCATCCAAGAAACGGGTCTTCATGTTGGGCTAAGCCATGATGCTGGTACAAAAGCAACGCCAGAGGATCGCCTTAGTTTTGATCGTCGCGCAATGGCTGATAATTACGAACTCTCGGCTGGCTACGGGTTTTCAACGTCCAAAGCGCGACTTCGTGTTCTTGCAGAGCTTAAATCCTGTCGCACAAGCGTCATGCTTGAAATCCCTCCGCCTCCCGACAAAAAAGCAAAAGCAACAGTAAGTTGGTTTGTGGCCAGTTTGGCAGATTTAGAAATCGGAGATGCCAGCGTTTCGTTTGATTGGAAAGGTCGAAATCAAGAACGAACGATGACTGTGGCGCAGCTTCTTGCCAATCCCGAAGCGGCTTATGAAGGCCAAAAAGATGCGCCCAAAGCCATCCGTGTCGTCACAAGTGTCCATGATGTGCGCCGCTTCAAGAGCCGTAAAAAGTTCATAGAAGATGTGGAGGGCCTCACACTTGGGACAATGGCAATAGCCTTGGACGCTGGATGGGTTTGAACGGGACGTGCCAAAACTGACATTGGGTCAAGACGGCTCACATCACGCAACCAACATGCCCCATTGACCCCTCCCAAAAACCGCTCCATATCCCAAGCATGACAGAGCTTTCACACATCCGCAATTTCTCCATCGTCGCTCATATCGACCACGGGAAATCGACCCTTGCCGACCGCCTCATCCAAGAGACGAAAACCGTCGCGGATCGGGATATGAAGGCGCAGATGCTCGATAGCATGGATATCGAACGCGAACGGGGCATCACGATCAAAGCCAACACGGTGCGGATCAACTACACAGCGCTCAATGGCGAGGATTACGTCCTCAACCTCATCGACACCCCTGGCCACGTGGATTTCGCCTACGAAGTCTCGCGCTCTATGCGCGCCGTCGAAGGG
>CAYPVL010000030.1:0-33632 GCA_964414165.1 uncultured Cognatiyoonia sp. | reverse complement strand
GACGGCACAGGCCGGGCCGGGGTCGCAACGGCGACCCAGCATCAAGGCAAGGAATTGTCCTATAACAACATCAACGACACAGACGCGGCCTTTGAACTGGTGGCCGAGTTCGACCCAGCCGACGGCCCTGCAGTCGCCATCATCAAGCACGCCAACCCTTGCGGCGTGGCGCGTGGGGCGACGTTGGTTGAGGCCTACAAAGACGCCTTCAACTGCGACCGCACAAGCGCATTCGGCGGGATCATCGCGCTGAACCAACCGCTGGACGAAGCGACCGCCAAGGAAATCACCGGCATCTTCACCGAAGTCGTCATCGCCCCCGGCGCATCCGATGAAGCCAAGGCAGTGTTCGCAGCAAAGAAGAACCTGCGTCTTTTGACGACAGACGGCTTGCCCGATCCCAAGACCGTCATCACCACCTACCGCCAAGTCGGCGGAGGGATGTTGGTGCAGGACAAGGACGTTGGTTATGTGGGCATGGACGATCTGAAGGTCGTCACCAAAGTCGCGCCAAGCGACGCGCAGATGAAAGACCTGCTCTTTGCCTGGAAAGTTGCGAAACATGTGAAGTCAAACGCCATCGTCTACGTCAAAGACCACGCGACCGTCGGCGTCGGGGCCGGGCAGATGTCACGACTGGACTCGGCCTTGATCGCCGCCAAGAAATCCGAACGGATGGCCGAAGCGATGGGCCTGCCCGAACCGCTCTCCATCGGATCAGCCGTCGCATCCGATGCGTTCTTTCCTTTTGCCGACGGGCTGCTCGAAGCCGTCGCGGCGGGCGCCACATGTGTGATCCAACCGGGCGGATCAATGCGCGACGACGAAGTCATCGCGGCAGCGGATGAGGCCGGGATTGCGATGGTCTTCACCGGCATGCGCCACTTTAAACACTAGGAGCAATTGATGCGCCTTCTTTTCTGGACAGGGTTTTGGGTCTTTCTGGCCGATCAGATCACGAAGTATATCGTGCTCTATCAGGTCAAGCTGCCCGAAATCCCGGGCGAGCGGCTGGACGTCTTCCCGCCCTACCTTGTCCTGAAAATGGCGCGCAATCGTGGCGTAAACTTTGGGCTGTTTGCCGAATATGACATGCGCTGGGTGCTGATCGCGGTGGCGCTTGCGATTTGTGTCGGGGTTCTGTTCTGGCTGCATAAAACCGGCGGCACAAAATGGACCTATATCGCCGCGGGCATCCTGATCGGCGGGGCGCTGGGCAATATCGTGGACCGTGTTTTGTATGGCTGGGTTGCGGATTTCCTGAACATGTCCTGCTGCGGCATCCACAACCCGTTCGCCTTCAATATCGCCGACATTGCGATTTTCATCGGGGCGATTTTGCTGGCGTTCCTGCCCGAACCCAACAAGACCAAAAAGGCCCCGTGACGGTGTCGTCTGTTTGCGCTAAACAGGCCCCGGAAGTGACGAAGGGACGGGCATGCGTGGGTTTATTCTAATTGCAGTGCTGGGGCTTACGGCCTGTGGCAGCCAAAGCGGTCTGCGCGATATGCGCGATCCAAGCGGCGGGCCTGATGAATTTTCCATCGTGCCGGGTGCCCCTTTGGAATTGCCTGAAACGCTTGCCTTACCAGTGCCGACGCCGGGCGGGCAAAACCGCACGGATGCCACACCAAACGCCGATGCGATTGCAGCCCTTGGGGGTGCGCCGACTGCGGCTTTTGCCGGGGGTATTCCTGCAAGTGATCAGGCCTTGGTGGCGCATGCCGGGCGCAACGGGCTTGAGGCGGGTATTCGCAGTGTCTTGGCCCGCGAAGATGCCGCATTTCGGGCGCGCCGGTCACGGCTGACGATCTTTAGCTTTCTTGGCGGCGATCGCTATTTCCGCACCTACGCGCGCCAATCCCTTGATGCCTACGCAGAGCTTGACCGGTTCCGCGCCGCAGGGGTGCAAACCCCAACCGCCCCGCCGAGGTAGCCGCGATGGAATTCCGTGTCAGCTATATCATCACCGCAATCCCACCCCGTGATTTGGTGCAGCCCCTTGGATTCCAGCTTGGCGTGGAAACCGATGCACTGCCCTATGATGAATGGTGGGTGGGCACGTTGAAATCCAACGGCATGACCGTGTTTTGGTCCGAAGCGGCTGACTTTGTGGATGACGTCAGCGCTGAATTGCTGCGCCTTTCGCATGACGGCGAAATCTATGCATGCAGCGTGATCGAAACCGCGATGCATGCGCAGATCGTCACCTATGCCAACGGGCACGAAAAATGGCGCGTACATTGGCGCGGGGACGATGGGCCAAAGCCTGAAAACCTTGTGGCGTCTGGTGCGTTGCCTGTGGGGTTCGCGCCCTTGTTGGAAAAACAAACCGCTGCGCAAATGGCTGACCCCGACAAAGACCACTTTATCGAAATCCCGCTTGAACTGGCATCAGCTGCCGCCGGGTTTCGCCATGACTTTGACATGACAAACAAGGCCTTCAGCCGGGTGTTTCGGATCGCCGAAGCGCAAGGCGATATTGCCCCTTCGCCGAAAAAGGGCCTGTTCGCGAAAATTCTTGGCCGCTGACATATCCGTCAACTGGGTTGAAGCACGGGCCAGATGGCCCACATTATCCCTAACGAAATAGCGGGACTATAATTCATGCGTTTGATTGCTGCGGCCTTCGCCCTTGCTGCCTCTGCCATTGCGGCCAAGGCGGAAGAGGTCACAAGTTTCACCCTTGATAACGGGATGGAGGTTGTTGTCATCGAAGACCACCGCGCCCCTGTCGTGGTGCATATGGTCTGGTATCGGATCGGGTCGGCGGATGAACCTGTGGGGGCTTCCGGTGTTGCCCATTATCTGGAACACCTGTTATTCAAGGCGACCGACAAGCTTGAATCGGGCGAGTTTTCTGCAACCGTCGCCGCCAATGGCGGGTCAGACAACGCCTTTACCAGCTATGATTACACCGCCTATTTCCAGCGCGTCGCCGCGGACCGGCTTGAGCTGATGATGGATATGGAATCCAACCGCATGAACAATCTGGTCCTGACCGAACGCGATATCGAAACCGAACGGCAGGTCGTTCTGGAAGAACGCAACCAACGCACCGAGAATAATCCCAACGCCCTGGCCCGCGAACAATTCCGCGCGGCCCTGTATCAAAACCACCGCTACGGCGTGCCCATCATCGGCTGGAAGCACGAGATGGAGCAGTTGGAATTAGAAGACGCCCTTGATTTCTACGATCTTTACTACTCTCCCAATAACGCGATTCTGATTGTGGCGGGCGATGTCTATCCTGATGAGGTGAAGGCGCTGGCCGAACAATACTATGGCGTGATCCCTGCCGAATCTGATCTGCCCGAACGCATCCGCCCCGAGGAACCCCCGCAACGTGCCGAACGTCGGATTACCTTTGTCGACCCGCGCGTATCGCAGCCATACGTCACCCGCAGCTACCTTGCCCCCGAACGCGACAGCGGCGCGCAGGAAGAGGCAGCGGCTTTGGTTTATCTGTCAGAACTATTGGGCGGATCGCCCTTCACGTCCGACCTTGGCATCGCCTTGCAGTTTGAAACCCAAACGGCTGTTTTCGCAGGCACGGGCTATTCCGGTAACTCGCTTGATGACACATCCTTCAGCGTCACCGTCGCCCCGTCCGAAGGTGTAACATTGTCAGAGGCCGAGGCCGCGATGGACCAAGTCATCGCAGACTTTCTGGCTGATCCCATTGACCCCGAACGCATCGAACGCATCCGCAGCCAAGTCCGGGCCTCGGAAATTTATGCCAAGGATGATGTATCGGGTTTGGCCCGCCGTTATGGCGCTGGGCTCACCCAAGGCCTGACAATTGAAGACATTCAGGCATGGCCTGATGTGCTGCAAGCCGTGACTGAAGAAGACATCAAGACGGTCGCCGCGAAGGTATTCAACCGCGATCAATCCGTGACCGGCTGGGTCGTGGCCAGCCAAGAGGAGGCGCAATAATGAAACGCTTTATTCTGACATTGTGGTGCGCCGTGGCTGGTTCGGTGGCGGTTGCCGCCACCGAAATTCAGACCATCACGTCGGACGGTGGCATTGATGCATGGATCGTTGAAGAACCATCCATTCCCTTCGTTGCCTTGGAGATTCGCATCCGCGGCGGGACGTCTCTGGACGCACCGGGCAAGCGCGGTGCGGTCAATCTGATGATGGCCCTGATCGAAGAAGGGGCGGGCGACATGGATGCCCAAGCCTTCCAGACCGAGCTTGAGAACTTGGCCGCCAGTTTTTCCTTCCGCGCCAATGACGATAGCCTGTCGATCTCGGCCGAGTTTCTGACCGAGAACCGGGATGAGGCCTTGGCCTTACTGCAAAGCGCGCTTGTGAACCCCCGCTTTGACCAAGACGCCATTGACCGCGTGCGCGGGCAGGTGTTGTCTGGCATCGCAAGCGATGCCAAGAACCCCAACCGCATCGCAAGCGCTGCGTTGAATGCGGCTGCTTTTGGCGATCACCCTTACGGCACGAACCCGGACGGCACGGCTGAGACGATCAATGCCTTGACCCGTCAGGACTTGATCGACGCCCATCAGGCGACCTTTGTAAAGGACCGGGTTTATGTGGGCGCGGTTGGCGACATCACAACCGAAGAACTTGGTCCGATTTTGGATGAACTGCTGGGGGACCTGCCTGAAAGCGGCCCCGCTTTTCCTGAAGACATCGCCTTTGGATTGCCCGGCGGTGTAACCGTGGTTGACTATGAAACCCCGCAGTCTGTGGCGCTGTTCGGACATTCCGGGATCGAGCGCGATGATGAGGATTTCTTTGCAGCCTTCATCATCAACGAAGCCCTGGGCGCAGGTGGTTTTGAAAGCCGCCTCATGCAAGAGGTGCGCGAAAAACGCGGGCTGACCTATGGGATCAGCACCTTCCTTGTGCCGAAGTTCCATGCAGAAATGTATCTGGGGCAGGTCGCGTCGGCCAATGACACGATTGCCGAAGCGATTGAGGTCACCCGCGCCGAATGGGCCCGCATGGCGAATGAAGGCATGACGCAGGAAGAGTTGGACAGCGTGAAGACCTATCTGACTGGGTCCTACCCGCTGCGCTTTGATGGCAACGGAGAGATTGCGTCGATCCTTGTGGGGATGCAGATGACCGATCTGCCCCCCGATTATGTCGCCAACCGCAACGCCTATATCGAGGCGGTGACGCTGGAAGATGTGAACCGGGTGGCGCGCGAATTGCTGCGGCCAGAGGATTTGCATTTTGTGGTTGTTGGGCAGCCGGTGGGGTTGGAGTGATCGTTTGAGCAATTATCGGCGGCGTAGTCGCTCTTGGGCTCTTACGAAGATCTGTAACAGTCCTTCGACGCGATCAAGTTCAACCCACAGCGCATCTATATCTGTTTCAAGAAATTCAGCTTGGTTTTCTTTTGCTGAAGCTACCCTATCTTCAAGCAATGCAACTATTTGGGAGAATGCACCTGCCAACTCTAAATCATTATTAACTTCGCTCGAGAAGTGGTTCCCCAACTCTGCGATCTCGGCCGCTGCCGTATTCTTCGCAGCCAATAAGGCTCTCTTGAGTTTTGTCACAGAATTTGGATGAGTTTTGGCTCCGGAGAGTAACTTTTTGACAGTATTTATGTGCAAGCCTGCTTTGTCAGCTGCTTCTTGAGGCGTGAGGTTGCTCTCTCTCAGTAGAATTCCAAAGTCGATATGAGGCGTATTGATCGCCTTCAATACTGTTTTTTCATTTCTTGACATTTTTTGTACCAATTGATTCGGTCTTGACCATAGTTATCGAAGGTTTTGCCAGAGGGGAATTGTTTGACTCCACGCATAAATGGCTACATGTTGTGTATAGTCTCAAGATAGGGGACTGCCGTTCTATAATTTTCGTTATTTAATGGTATTTCACAAAATTTGTTTATCCTTTAGTCTCAAAGCGCAAGGCACTTCATGTCGGGCGCGCAACTTGGGATCGGAGGGCAACATGTTCCCTGACATGACATACGGAGACGCAATTCAGTTCGCTGGCGCAATCTCGCTTATCTTGGCTGTTTTTATTTACCCATTGAGTGTTTACCTCGACTTTTCGTTTAAAGAAGCGTCCATTTCATTCTTCATTGTTGCCGCACCGATCCTTTTGGCGATTGGGCTTGTTGGAATTTCTCCATTTTTTGGAAAAAATGTTAGTCAAGGCGACCAAGTTCCGGCTGAACAGGAATTGTATGTTCCGCCGTATGAACCACCGGTTTTATCTGAGCCTGAGCTGTAACCTTTCCCTCGCAGAATCACGCACGGACATGCTACATCTCGTTGCATGTCCGTTGCTGACCCCCAGATAAAGCCCCAGCCTGTCATTCGACAGCTTGATGAGGCCGCGATCAACCGTATTGCTGCGGGCGAGGTTGTGGAGCGCCCAGCCTCGGCTGTGAAGGAACTGGTGGAGAATGCCGTCGATGCGGGCGCGACCCGGATTGAGGTGGCGATTGCTGATGGTGGCAAGACCCTGATCCGTGTGACGGATGATGGCTGTGGCATTGCTCCCGGTGATTTGCCGCTGGCGTTGTCCCGCCATGCGACCAGCAAGATTGACGGGTCGGACCTGTTGAACATCCATTCCTTTGGGTTTCGGGGCGAGGCGTTGCCATCGCTTGGTGCTGTTGGGCGCTTGACGATTACCAGCCGTGCCAAGGGTGGTGAGGCTGCGACGATTACCGTTGCCGGTGGCGCGACGGCTGCGGTGAAGCCTGCTGCTTTGTCTGCCGGTACGGTCGTTGAGCTGCGTGATTTGTTTTATGCCACCCCAGCCCGTTTGAAATTCCTGCGCACCGACCGCGCTGAAAACCAAGCCATCACGGATGTCATCAAGCGGCTGGCCATGGCCGAGCCGTTCATCACGATCATCCTGCGCGATGTGTCGGGTGGGGATAGTCGGACGGTGTTCCGGGCAGATGCCGAAAGCGGCGATATGTTTGATGCGCTGCATGGGCGTCTGCGCAGTGTTTTGGGCCGCGAATTTGCCGAGAATGCGCTGCCGATTGATGCCGAACGCGACGGGTTTCATCTGACGGGCTATGCCGCCTTGCCGACCTATTCGCGCGGCGCGGCTGTGGCGCAGTTCCTGTTCGTGAATGGCCGCCCTGTGCGTGACAAGATGCTGCTGGGTGCCCTGCGTGCCGCCTATATGGATGTGCTGTCGCGGGATCGGCATCCGGTTGCGGCCTTGTTTGTGGATTGTGATCCTGAACTGGTCGACGTGAACGTGCATCCGGCGAAATCCGAGGTGCGCTTTCGCGACCCCGGCGCTGTGCGTGGTTTGATCGTGTCGGGCTTGCGCCATGTGTTGGCTGGTGCGGGACATCGTGCGTCAACCACTGTGGCCGGGGCCACCTTGGGTGCCATGCAGCCAGAGGTGACAGAACCCCGTGTGTACCAGATGGATCGCCCGAATTTCACCGCCCGGTCGATGACCTTTCAGTCTGGGTTTTCTGAGGCGCCATCCGCCCGGATTGAACCTGTGGTGGAAGAAGAGCCTGACCATCTGCCCTTGGGTGCTGCCCGTGCGCAGGTGCATGAGAATTACATCATTGCCCAGACTGAAACGGGGATTGTGATTGTTGATCAGCACGCTGCCCATGAAAGGCTGGTGTATGAAAAGCTGAAAACACAGATGGCCGAGAATGGCGTTGCGGCGCAGGCGCTTTTGATCCCCGAGATCGTGGATATGACCGCCGAGGAAGCCGCGTCGCTGATGGCGATTGCCGATGATTTGTCGCGGCTTGGTTTGACGTTAGAGCCGTTCGGTGGTGGATCAATCGCCGTGCGAGAGACCCCGGCGATCTTGGGCGAGGTGAATGCCGAAGCAATGCTGCGCGATATTTTGGATGAGTTGGCCGATCAGGGCGACAGCGCCAGCGTGCAGGCCAAGATCGAGGCGATCCTGTCGCGTGTCGCCTGTCATGGGTCGATCCGGTCGGGTCGTCGGATGCAGGGGGCCGAGATGAACGCGCTGCTGCGCGAGATGGAGGCGACCCCGTTATCGGGCCAGTGCAACCACGGGCGTCCGACTTATGTGGAATTGAAGCTGGCCGATATTGAACGGTTGTTCGGGCGCACATGATTACGATTGGCGATCAGACCTTTGATCAGATGACGGTGATCATTGCAGGGGGCGTGGCCTTTCTGGTGATCTTGTTTTTGGTCCTGCTTATTATGGTTGTGCGTCGCGCCGGGCAATCGGCTGAAACGGTGACTTATGTGGCGGGGCAGGTTGGGCGTTTGGCGCAGGATGTGAGCGTTCTGGGTCAGGGGCAGAACCAACTTGCCGGGAATATCCAGACCGTCAGTGATGCCCAAGCCAACGCGCAGGTGCGTGTGATCCAGACGATGGAGGCGCGCCTTGCCGAGGTGCAGGCGCAGGTGGCGGAAAAGCTTGCGGATAATGCCTTGAAATCCGCCCGGTCCCTGTCGGATTTGCAGGACCGCATGAAGGAGACGCTTTCGGGCAGTTCTGAGAAAACCACCAAAAGCCTGACTGAATTGCAAGAGCGTTTGGCGACCATTGATAAGGCGCAGACGAATATCGAAAAGCTGTCGGGGGATGTATTGTCCTTGCAGGACATTCTGTCGAACAAACAGCGCCGGGGTATGTTTGGGGAAATTCAGCTGACCGACATTATCAGCAAGGCCCTACCTGCGGATAGTTATGCGCTGCAGGCGACCCTGTCGAACGGAAAGCGCGCGGATTGTCTGGTGCATTTGCCCAACCCGCCGGGGCCGATTGTGATCGATGCGAAGTTTCCGTTTGAGGCTTATGAGGCGCTTGCGGCCTCGGAAACGCCCGAAGCGCAAAAGGTTGCTTTGCGCGATCTGGGGAATGCCGTGCGCGTTCATATTAAAGCCATTTCTGAACGCTACATCATTGAAGGCGAAACGGCCGATGGCGCGATCATGTTCCTGCCCTCCGAGGCGGTTTATGCCGAACTGCACGCCCGTCTGCCCGAAGTTGTCCGTGAAGGGTTCAATGCCCGTGTTTGGATTGTATCGCCCACGACCTGCATGGCGACTTTGCACACGATGCGCGCGATCCTGAAAGATGCACGGATGCGCGAGCAGACGGGCGAAATTCGCAAGGCCCTGCGCCAATTGCACCGCGATGTTGAGATTATCGGCGAGAAGGCGGGCAAGCTGGAAACGCACCTGCGCCAAGCGGGTGATGATGTGTCGGGCGTGCTGACGGCTGCCACGCGGGCAGGCAAACGCGCCGACCGGCTGGATAATTTTGACTTTGAAGAACTTGAGCCAACCCAAGAAGATACAGTCGTTCCCCTTGCGCAACCTAAGGGCTAAGGGCAAGATACCATAACTGAACCGGGGGGTGGGGTGTGTTAAGATCAATTCTGATGCTATCTGGGTTGCTGGCTTTGGCCGGGTGCTATGGCAAGCCGCTGGCTTGGCAGCAGACTCCAATTTCCGTTCAGCGCTTTTACGCAGAGCAGTTTCAGGACCAAGCCTTTGATGCGGGGTCTGTGTCTGTGCTGACCGAAGAGCATGGTGAATTACACACCTACACGCTGCGCCCTTGCCACAATGGCACGCGGATTTGTGGACCGCGCGCAGGAACATTCGAGAAGACCCCCGACTACACGATTGTGCGCGGTGCCTATGGCGCGCGGACATTCTTTTTGTCCCCCGGTGGGGATGGGTATCTTGTGAAAAACGGGCGATCTATTCCGCTTGCCTGGAACGAAGAGTAGCGAACTTAGTTCACCCGAAAGAAGGAAATTTTGTCGCGCGCAGCCACAGCGTTTCATCGTCAAAGTAATTATTTCTAAGGTTTCTCGACAAATGACTTCACAAACGACTGCACAATCAATTTCACAACACCTGCTTGATCAAACTGGACGCGGTCTTCTAACCGGCGACTTTGATATTTTCGGAGCGTGCTTTCAGTATCCACATAAGATTGAGACCTTCGATGGAGAGCGCGTTGTTGAAGATATAGATGCGATGCGTGCGGTGTTTTTCGATGTCAGATGCTATTATGAAAAATCAGGCGTGACCGACCTTGTGCGGCACTGTGTGAAAGCCGAATTCCGCGATGATAAAACTGTCAGCGCCATCCATCAAAGCCGGTTGGTCGCAGGGTCAACCTTGCTCCAGAAACCCTACAACGCGTTTTCGATTATCAGATGTATCAAGGGCAAATGGCTTGTGACGCAGTCGCAATATGCGGTGGATGATGCGCCCCACCTTTGTCGTGCTTTGGTCGGGGCTTAAGGCCGAAAAAGGCCCCAAGGTCGGGGCCTTTTGTGATGCAAATCCCGTGCGTTTTGACCTTAAATCCGCATGAATTTCTGCGCGATGCGCGGGATCAAACCGTTGAACTGAAGCGGGGCGTCTGTGGCCGCAAGGCAGATGCAGTCAACGCCCGGTGCTGCAACCGGTGTGTGGGTCATGTCTTCGTTCGCGACCTCAACATCGCCTGCGGCGAAGTGGTCATGATCATCCGCGAAAGCCCCCTGCAGGACCAGCGTTAGTTCTGTCCCTTGGTGCCCGTGGTCGGGCATCGCTGCCCCGGCTGGAATTTTCAGCAAGCGCACGGTTGCCTTGGATGATGTTTTCAGGATCATCTGGCTGACGCCGCCACCGACCTTGCGCCATTTCACAGCATCAACATCGCCCGCAACATATTCCCGCAAGGGGGCTGGGAAAATCCCGCTTTCCATGGCTGGTGCCTTTACGTCTTTGGCAACCGGCATCGCTGTGATCTTGGCAAGCGTCGCCTCAAGGCTGTCTTCGGCCAATGAAGCTGCGTCGGCTTTGGCAAGTACCTGCCCGCCAACCGCGTCATATTCGGCCAAAGCGGCACGACAGTCGTCGCACAGCGAAATATGCGAGGCCACAACCACGTTGAAGGCTTCGGGAAGTGACCCTGCTGAATAGCCCATAAGCAATTCTTCGGTCAGGTGATGTTTGATATTATGTGTCATTTTACCATTCATGTCATTGCGTGGCGCAGGCGTTCCAGCGCCAGCCGTATCCTTGATTTAATCGTCCCAAGTGGAAGTCCAGTCTGTGCGGCGATTTCAGAGTGCGACAAATCGCCAAAGTAGGCTTTCTCGATCAGGTTGCGTTGCTTTTCGGGTAGGGCGGCCAAAGCCTCCCCCAGTTTTTCGGTGTCTTCCGCCAACGCCAGGACGTCAGCTTGGTCAGGTTCGGCCTCTGGCCCCCAAGTCAGTTCCTCGGGTTCGGGTCTGCGGTCTTTACGCAGAAAGTCGATGCGCCTGTTCCGCGCGATCGTGAATATCCATGTCGACACGCTTGCCTTTGCCGGATCAAACAAGTGCGCCTTGCGCCACAAGGTGGCCATAACATCTTGGGCGCATTCTTCTGCCACATCGTGGTTTGCGCCTGATTTCATCAGGAACGATTTGACGCGCGGGGCAAAGTGACCAAACAGCTCTGCGAAGGCTGCGGTGTCTTGGCCGTCCCGCACGGCATACATTTGGTTCACCCAAAGCATGCGTTTGTCCCTTGATGTCTCGTCCACGTTTATGGCCTTTACAGAACACGGTTCAGCCGTTGTGTGACCCGTTCTTGGGATCAACACAACGCGTTTGGCGTTCGCCGCACTTTCATCTGTCGCCGTTAACATGTGTTGATTACGGGCCTTCGCCTGACTTGGATCAAATCTTTTTTCAAGAAATTTGCATCCGTCTTCCGTCTGAGGCGTATCAAGTTTAACAAAGACTTGCTGGAACACAGGGACGACACCACATGCCATTTGCAACACAAACAGCAGCGCCGCGTTCGGTCGCTGTGGTTGGTGCCGGAATTTCGGGCATGGGGGCCGCCCATTTGCTGGCCAAGGATCACCGGGTGGTTCTGTTTGAAGCTGAAAAGCGTCTGGGCGGTCATGCCCGCACAAAGATGGCTGGCCCGAACCGTGATGTGCCGGTGGATACCGGCTTTATTGTTTTCAATTACGCGAATTATCCGAACCTGACCGCTTTGTTTGAACATCTTAATGTGCCTGTCATCAAATCGAATATGAGTTTTGGGACGTCGTTCAATGGTGGCGAATTAGAGTATGCCTTGCACAGTCTTGGCGCCCTGTTTGCCCAAAAGCGAAACTATGCAAACCCCAAGTTCCTGCGCATGGTCCGCGATATCTTTCATTTCAACAAGCACGGGCTTGCGGCCTCTCAGGAGGATGGCCTGACCATCGGTGGTTTGCTTGAAAAGCTGGGACTGTCCCAATACTTTGCTGATCACTACCTGCTGCCATTTTCGGGCGCGATCTGGTCGACCCCGAAGGAAAAGATCATGGACTTCCCCGCCCATGCGATGATGAAGTTCTTTGACAACCACGCCTTGCTTGGCGCGACCGGGCAGCATCAGTGGTACACTGTGGATGGTGGATCTCAGGAATATGTCACCCGCCTTGGTGCCGATATGTTCAAGCGCGGCGTTGATATGCGTCTGGATGCCCCGATTGATGCCGTCCGCCGCACGCCGCTGGGTGTTGAGGTGAAGGCCAAAGGCGGCGCGTGGGAACAGTTTGACGAGGTCGTCTTTGCGACCCATTCGGACACGACGCTTGCGCTGTTGTCAGATGCCACTGCGCAGGAGAAGGCGACACTGGGCGCGGTGCGTTATCAGCCGAACAAGATTGTTCTGCACTCGGACACCTCTGTGATGCCTAAGCGTAAAAAGGTCTGGGCCTCTTGGGTCTATACCGAGGATGCAGGCAAGCAGTCGGACCAGATTGATCTGACCTATTGGATGAATTCCCTACAAAGCTGGCAGACAGATCGCGACTATATGGTCACTTTGAACACCACCCGCGATATTGATCCGGCGTTGATCTGGGATGAGGTGTCACTGTCCCACCCGGTCTATGATACCGCTGCTTTGGCCGCCCAAGAACAGGCTGCGGCGATGAATGGATCAAACCGCACGTGGTTCTGCGGGGCTTGGATGAAAAATGGCTTTCACGAGGATGGCTTGGCAAGCGCCTATGACGTTGTGCATGCGCTGAATGCTGCTGAACGCCTGAAAGTCGCGGCTGAGTGAGCCCAGAGTGAGCATTGTTGAGCATATCAGTGGCGAGACCTATCATGGTCGGCGCGGTGCGGTGAAAAACGCGTTCCGCTATTCAATTGATTATGTGCTTTGCGATGCAGAGGCGGCCTTGAGCACGCCAAAGTTCTTTGCGCGCAATAAGGCTGCGCTGATGTCATTGCACGACAGCGATCATGGCGGTGCCCCGAAGGCCGGGCGCGGTGCTGTTTGGGTCCGGGATGTGCTGAAGGCCCATCAGGTGCAGCTAACCGGTCGTATTGATCTGCTCGCCCAGCCGCGTGTTTTGGGGCATGTTTTTAACCCTGTGTCCTTCTGGCTTTGCCATGATGAGGGCGGGGTTTTGCGCGCTGTGATTGCGGAGGTGACGAATACCTTTGGGGATCGTCATTCCTATTTGTGCCACCATCCAGACATGCGCGAGATCACGAAGAATGAAACCCTTGCTGCGCAGAAAATTATGCATGTTTCGCCATTTCAGCCGATTGAAGGTGGATATGTGTTCCGATTTGATATTGATGCTGCGCATGTGCATGTTGTGATCGACTACACCCGCGGGAATGGCGGCGTGATCGCGACGCTGAAAGGCGCGCGCAAACCGATCAGCAATGCCTCAATCATCAAGGCCGCCTTGCGCCGCCCCTTCGGGTCGCGTCGTGTGCTGACGTTAATCCATTGGCAGGCGGTGAAGCTGTGGTGGAAAGGCGCGACCTTCCGCAGCCAGCCTAAAGCGCCCGAGCAAGAGGTCACACGGTGAGCGCCCTGCGCGACCGACTGCCCGCTTATTCCCTGTTCGCCGCGATCATCAGCGCCGCCGGGCTGCCGATCTATATCTATGCGCCGAAATACTATGCCGATACCTATGGCGTCAGCCTTGCTGCACTTGGCGCGTTGCTGGGCGTGTTGCGGTTCATCGATGTGGTGCAGGACCCGGTCATGGGCTGGATCAGCGAACGCCTGCGATCTGGCAAAGCCTTCTGGGTCAGCTTTGGGGCGGTCATCCTTGGGCTGTCAATGCTGGGCCTGTTTGCCGTCACCCCGCCGATTGATCCGTTCTGGTGGTTCGCCATCACAATCACCGGGCTGTTCAGCGCGTTCAGCTTCCTGACGATCAACTTTTATGCCCAAGGGGTGAACAAGGTTGGCGATGATGATGCGGGGCACGTGCGATTGGCCGCATGGCGCGAGACAGGGGCGTTACTGGGCGTTTGCATTGCGGCTGTGGCGCCAACGCTGTTGATGGGGTCCACGGATGATCCTTTCGCGATCTTCGCCTATGGGTTCATCGCGGTCACTGCCCTTGCCACGCTTTATATGTGGCCCGAATGGCGCGGACGCACCGAAACAGACCCGACGCCCATAAAAGAAATCCTCCGCGACGTTTTGGCACGGCGGCTGCTGATCCTCGCACTGGTGAACGCAACGCCGCTGGCGGTGTCGTCCACACTGTTCCTGTTCTTCGTCGAAAGCCGATTGGACGCAAGTGGTTGGGAAGGCCCGCTTTTAGTGCTGTTCTTCTTGGCCGCAGCACTGTCATCCCCGCTTTGGTCTGCCCTTGCCGGACGCTTTGGCGCCAAGCCGGTTTTGCTGGTCGCGATGGTGCTTGCCGTAGCGTCATTCGGGTTCACAGCCACTTTGGGCACGGGCGATATCATCCAGTTTGCAATTGTCTGCGTACTATCAGGAGCAACCATCGGAGCGGACCTTACACTTCTCCCTGCGATGTTTGCACGACGGATGTCCAAAATCTCGCCCAATGGCGGTCAAGGGTTTGGGCTTTGGTCACTGGTCAGCAAGTTCACGCTGGCCATCGCGGCGGCCTTCTTGCTGCCGCAACTTGAGAATGCGGGTTTTGGTGAAGGCGCAATCGATGTGCCTGCCGACGCCCTTACGTTGTTGACGGTGCTGTATGCTGTGGTGCCGTGTGTCTTGAAACTGGTGGCCATTGCTTTGCTGGCGGCCACCAAATTGGAGGATTAAACGCAATGTCGTTTCTTCCCTACGTCCTGATCGGCATGGCGCTGATGATCGTCGCGTTCTTTATGAAAGAGCGTTACGTTTCGTTCTGGGGCCAGAAAGTCGAAGATTACGCCAGTGGTCCGCAGTTTGATATTCGTGAACGGTTCAACGGACCCATTCAATGCGAAGGTGTGATTTATGGCCCCACAGGCCGCGTCACTTCGCGTTTTGTGGCCGAGTTTGACGCGGTCTGGAACGGGAACGTCTGCGTCATGAAGGAAAAGTTCGAGTATGACAGTGGCAACACGCAAAACCGCCAATGGACTTTCACACTTGGCAATGATGGGCGATTCAAGGCCGAAGCGCCTGATGTGATTGGTCCGGGGCAGGGTGAACAGCGTGGCTCTGCCGTTTTGCTGAACTACCGTCTGAAGCTGACCGAAGAGGCTGGCGGGCACGAGTTGGATGTAACCGACTGGATGTATCTCATGCAGAACGGGTCGATCATGAACCGTAGCCAATTCCGCAAGTTCGGCTTTAAAGTCGCCGAATTGGTCGCCACAATGCGCCCCAGAGAAATCGCATACGCAGGGGAATAAAGTGAAGACTTGGCAAGGCAAACGCTACTGGCTCGTTGGTGCAAGTGAAGGTCTGGGCCGCGAGGTGGCGTTCGCGCTGTCGCGTGCCGGGGCAGAGGTAATCGTGTCTGCGCGTTCTGAGGATCGGCTTCAGTCGCTTGTCGCAGAACTTCCGGGCAAGGCGTCTTATGTCACCGTTGATGTTATTGACCGCGACGCTGTTGAAAAGGCCGCCCAAGACATCGGTCACATTGATGGGATGGTTTACCTTGCTGGTGTTTACTGGCCGATGAAATCCCAGGAATGGGACAATGAAAAAGCCGACCTGATGGCGCAGGTGAATTACCTTGGCGCGTCGCGCTGCGTGGGTGCTGTGATCGGCCCGATGGTGGAACGCGGCGATGGGCACATCGTGTTGACCGGTTCCCTGTCAGGCTTTCGCGGCCTTCCCGGCGCGATCGGGTATTCTGCGTCAAAGGCTGGGCTGATGGCTTTGGGTGAATCCATGCAGGCCGATCTGCGCACATCACCCATTCAGGTGCAGGTGATTAATCCGGGTTTCATCAAAACGCGCCTGACCGAGAAGAACGATTTCAACATGCCTTTCATCATGGAACCTGAGGCCGCCGCGCGCGAGGTGTTTGAGCATATGAACACGGACGACTTCAAGAAAAGCTTCCCCACCGTATTTTCATGGATGTTCCGCCTGTCCCAGTTTATGCCAGACTGGATGTATTACAGGCTGTTTGGGGCAAAATAGATGTCGATCTTCAAGGGGCTGTCTGCATTTGCGATCACGCCATGCGATGCGGATGGGGCCTTGCTTGCAGATGATCTGCGCAGGGTTCTGACGCGGATTGAGGCTGCGGATGTGCAATCAATCGGGCTTTTGGGCAGTACGGGGCTGTATCCTTATCTGTCCCGCGAAACCCGGCGGCAGACCGTGCAAGTGGCCCGCTCTGTCATCACAACCAACCCTTTGATCGTTGGTGTTGGCACGCTGCGCACGGATGAGGCAGTTCAACTGGCGCAAGACGCGGCGAAGGAAGGCGCGGATGCGTTGTTGTTGGCCCCTGTGTCGTACCTTCCATTGATGGAGGATGAGGTTTTTGAGCACTTCAAGACCGTCAGCGCGGCGACCGACCTGCCGCTTTGCATCTATAACAACCCGACGACGACGCATTTCCATTTTTCCGCCGCGCTATTGAAGCGGCTTGCCGATGTGCCAAAGATTGATGCGGTGAAGATGCCTTTGCCTGCGAATATGGAAGACGTCAAAACGCTGCGTGCAACGCTGCGGGATGACCTTTCCATTGGCTACAGCGGTGACTGGGGCTGCCCCGACTGCACCCTTGCAGGAGGCGAGGCATGGTACAGCGTGATCGCTGGCTATCTGCCGCACGAAACCGCCATCCTTGCCCGCGCCGCCGAACAAGGGGATGCGGATCGTGTTGCGGCCCTGAATGCGAAATTTGCCCCGCTTTGGGCGCTTTTCAAAACATGGGGCGGGATGCGCACAGTCTATACAGCCGCAGCGCTTGAAGGCTTTTCGCAAGTGGTCATGCCGCGCCCGCTCCTCCCGCTTCCGCCGCATGTGCATGACGACCTTAAGGATGCTTTTGCCAGCGCCCGCTCTGTCACGCCTTAAAATAACTCTTTGGTTTTGAAATATCCCGGGGGAGCGAAGCGGGGGCAGAGCCCCCTTTGTTGTTGCTTTCCCGCGCGATGGGTCTTCAAACGCTTTGCACATCAAAGTGGCAGGCGCGCATCAATAATTCGTCCGCGCCTTTATCCGGTCTGCGTGATCCAGATGCGGGGCGCTGTTGAAGGTCGCAAGGATTGGCCCGTGGGCCGTCACGTGGATGCGGTGCACGGATGTGTTCAGGATCGGCAGCGCGACTTGTGCCATGCGCGGGATATCCAGCCCCAAAAGATGCGACACCGCCCGCGCGATGATCCCGCCGGAGGTCACACACAAGATGCGTTTGCCGGGCTGAGCGGCCAAATCCAGCACCTCTTCGACGCGGGTGCAGAAGGCTTCAAAGGTTTCAGATCCTTTGATCCGCCCTTCTTTCCATGCCTGCAATGTAGCGGGGAAATGCACTGCGAAATCTTCTGGGCCGTGCCGTGGGATTTCGGGGTGCAGCGCGTCCATTTCGGCCGTCAGGTCATAATATGTGATTTCATTCAGCCGCGCGTCGATGATTGGATCGGTATAGCCCAGCCCTGCGGCTGTCTCGCGCTGGCGCCGCAATGATCCGGCATAGACGTCATCAAAGGGCCCATCATGGGCGGCCATCCATTCACCAAGCCATTTGGCTTGCTGATGCCCCAGATCGGTAAGCCGGTCATAATCGGCCTCGTTCGTGGCGGCGGAATTGGCCTGCCCGTGTCGGACTAATGTGATCTCACCCATGTGCGCTCCTGTCTGTGTGCCATGGGTAGGGGTTGGGTGCGGGGGAGGCAAGCTGTGGACCCTTCGGGGGCCATATTTTATTCAAAAGAAGCAGGATGGGGGTGCTTGTTAACTTGCCCTTCATCATGGATAGTGAGGGTAAGAGCAGAATAATAAAAACCAACAGGACTTTCCCCATGCGCGCTGCCACGCTGCTTGCTGATGTGTTTGGATTCGATGCCTTCCGCCCCGGTCAGGAAGAGATTGTCGATGCCGTCATCGCCGGTGAAAATACCCTTGCGATTATGCCCACAGGTGGCGGGAAATCCTTGTGTTTTCAGCTGCCTGCTTTGTGTCGTGACGGGGTGACCGTCGTCATCTCCCCCTTGATTGCTTTGATGCGCGATCAGGTGCGGGGTCTGCGCGAGGCGGGGGTTGCAGCAGGCGCTTTGACATCGGGCAATACCGAGGAAGAGACGGATCAGGTTTGGGCCGAACTCGCCTCGGGTGATCTCAAGCTGCTTTATATGGCGCCAGAGCGTTTGGCCTCGGGCGGGACCCAGCGGATGCTGCGCGAGGCGGGCGTAAGCCTGATTGCTGTCGATGAGGCCCATTGTGTGAGCCAATGGGGCCATGATTTCCGCCCGGATTATCTGCGCATTGGTGAGTTGCGTCGCGCGTTGGATGTGCCTTTGGCGGCTTTTACAGCGACGGCGGATGCGGAAACCCAGGTTGAAATTGTGCAAAAACTGTTCGATGGGCAGGCCCCATCGACATTCCTGCGCGGCTTTGATCGCCCCAATATTCACTTGGCTTTTGCCGTCAAAGATAGCCCCCGCAAGCAGATCCTTGAATTTGCGGCGGCCAGAAAAGGACAATCTGGTATTGTCTACACCGGCACACGCGCCAAGACCGAAACGCTTGCGCAGGCCTTGCGTGAGACAGGGCATAGTGCGTGTCACTACCACGGCGGGATGGAGGCGCAGGACCGCCGCGATGTAGAGCGTCGCTTTCAGCAGGAAGACGGCTTGATCGTTTGTGCGACCGTTGCTTTTGGCATGGGCATTGATAAGCCCGATATTCGTTGGGTGGCCCATGCGGACCTGCCCAAATCGATTGAGTCTTATTATCAGGAGATTGGCCGCGCGGGCCGTGATGGTGCGCCTGCCGAAACGCTCACGCTTTTTGGCCCCGAGGATATTCGTTATCGTCGCCAGCAGATTGACGAAGGTCTTGCCCCGCCTGAACGCCGCGCCGCGGATCATGCCCGGTTGAATGCTTTGCTGGGGTTGGCCGAGGCGTTGAAGTGCCGTCGTCAGAATTTGCTGACCTATTTTGGCGAAAGTCCCGGCCCTTGTGGACATTGCGATCTATGCGACAAACCTGCCGAGGTGTTTGACGGCACGACCCCGGTGCGCATGGCTTTATCGGCTGCCTTGCGTACAGGCGAATGGTTCGGGGCCGGGCATCTGATTGATATTCTGCGCGGCACCGAGACGGCGAAGATCAAGGAACGCGGTCATGCGTCGCTGCCGACCTTTGGGGTGGGCAAGGAATACGACAAACGCCAGTGGCAGGCGATTTTTCGGCAGATGATGGGCCATGATTTGATGCGCCCCGATCCTGAGCGGCATGGTGCGTTGCGCATGACCGATAAGGCCCGCCCGATCCTGCGCGATGAGGCGACGATTGAGCTGCGCCGCGATACCATCCGTGCCGCCCGTGGCGAGGGGCCGAAAGTGCGCCAGATGGTCAGTGAAGAGGATGCGCCGCTGTTGTCTGCGCTAAAAGCCAAGCGCCGCTATCTGGCCGAGGCGGCGGGCGTGCCGGCCTACATTATCTTCAATGACCGCACCCTGATCGAGATGGCCGAGGTGAAGCCAGCCAATTTGGACGCAATGGCCCGCATTGGTGGTGTCGGTGCCAAGAAGCTGGAAAGCTATGGCGCGGCCTTTCTTGAGGTCATCGCCGGTGCGCAGGAAGAGGTGCACCCGATGCGCCGCAAGCTGGCGGGCCGTAATGAAGGCGCGGTTTATGACCGCCTTCTTGCCGTTCAGACCGAATTGCAGCGTGGCCCCCATGGCGCAGATAAACCGATGAGCATGTCGGCCGCGATGCTGGCCAAAGTCGCCCAATTGCGCAGCGCGGATCGCACGCATTTGGAGCGTTTGATTGGCGAGAAATACGCCGAACGCTTTGGCGATGCGTTTTTAGAGGTGCTTGAGGGCGTCTAGGGCTGGTCCTTTCTGCGTGGCGCTTTATTTTGCGATGTAACGCCAAGGAGGATTGCCCATGCTAACCGTCATTTCCCCTGCCAAGTCTTTGGACATGGAGCCGGTATCGCTGATCCCGACCCAGCCTGATTTTCAGGCCGATGCGGTGCGTTTGTCAAAGACGGCCAAGAACCTGACCTTGGGCGAATTGAAAGGCTTGATGCGCATTTCGGATGATCTTGCGCGCCTGAACCGCGATCGCTTTCGCGCCTTTGCAGCGGAACCTGCAGCAGAGGCGGTGAAGCCTGCCGCGCTGGCCTTTAATGGTGATACGTATCAAGGGCTTGAGGCCAAAACTTTGGACGCTGACGATATGGCCTGGGCCCAGGATCATCTGCGTATTCTGTCGGGGCTTTACGGTTTGTTGCGTCCTTTGGATGCGATCCAGCCTTATCGCCTTGAGATGGGCAGTCGTTTGAAAACCCGGCGCGGCAAGTCGCTATATGACTACTGGGGCGATACGATTGCCAAGGCGTTGCATGCGCAGGGGCAGGCTGTTGGCGCTGACACATTGGTCAATTGCGCCAGTCAGGAATATTTCGGGGCTGCTGATCGCAAGGCGCTAAAGCTGCGCGTGATCACGCCGCAGTTTATGGAGGTCAAAGACGACCGCCCCCGCATCGTCAGCTTCTTTGCCAAACGCGCCCGCGGCGCCATGGCCCGCTTTGTGATCCAGAACCGTGTGACCCATCTAGATGATTTGCGCGGGTTTTCCACGGGTGGATATGCGTTTGATGGCGATTTGTCTGATGGGGATAAGCTGGTGTTTGTCCGAGACTATCCCGATGCCAAAGCCGCCTGAGGGGTTTGCCATTTTTCTGCGAAAAATGCATGCCTCCGGCGGGGATATTTTAAAACCAAAGATGTGTTAGAGGCGCTCGATTGCCAGTGCGATGCCTTGTCCGCCCCCAATGCACATCGTGATCAAGGCGCGTTTGCCACCGCTGCGTTGCAGTTCATACATCGCTTTCACGGTGATGATGGCCCCGGTCGCCCCGACAGGGTGCCCAAGCGCGATTGCCCCGCCGTTGGGATTGACCTTTGCGGGGTCAAAATTCAGTTCCTGATTTACGGCCAAGGCTTGGGCGGCGAAGGCCTCATTGCTTTCGATGACGTCGAAGTCGCCTGCGCTTAGCCCGGTATTCGCAAACAGGTTTTGCACCGCTGGCACAGGTCCAATCCCCATGACTTGGGGCCTGACACCGGCATGCGCGTAGCCAAGAATACGGAAGGCAGGTGTCAGTCCTGCCTTTTCTGCCGCATCGGCGCGCGCCAGTGTGATCGCTGCCGCCCCGTCGTTCAGCCCGGATGCGTTTCCGGCTGTGACTGTGCCGTCTTTTTCAAAGACCGGGCGCAGTTTTGACAGGCTTTCGGGCGTGCTGGCTTTGGGGTGTTCGTCTGTGTCGAAAGCCACCGTTTCGCGTTTGATGCGTACCTCAACCGGTGTGATCTGATCCTTGAAGTAGCCCCGTTCAATCGCCTTGGCCGCCCGTGTTTGGCTTTCCAGCGCGAAGGCATCCTGCGCATCCCGTCCGACCCTATGTTCACGGGCGACGTTTTCTGCCGTCACCCCCATGTGCCCGGTTCCGAAGGGGCAATTCAGCGCGCCCAGCATCATATCCTGCGTCTTGATATCCCCCATCTTTGCGCCCCAGCGCTGGTCCGAGACGATATAGGGCGACCGCGACATATTCTCGGCCCCGCCAGCAAGGCCGAAATCTGCATCCCCCAACATCAAGGACTGGATGATCGACACAATCGCCTGAACCCCCGACCCGCAAAGCCGGTTGACGTTCATTGCAGGCGTCGTTTCGGGCACGCCCGCATCCATCGCGGCGACCCGGGCAAGGTACATATCGCGCGGTTCGGTGTTGATCACGTGCCCGAAGGCGACATGAGCGATCTGTGCGCCCTCCAACCCGGCGCGGTCCAGCGCGGCTTTTGCAACTGTCGTCCCAAGCGTGATCGGCGGTGTGCCCGCAAGTGTCCCGCCAAAGGTGCCAATGGCGGTGCGCGCGCCCGAAAGGATAACGATGTCGGTCATAGTTGCCTCCTGTTGCTGTTCACAGGTTAGCCTGTGACGATTTGCGTGTCAGGAAAACGTCAGGTCATATGGATTGTTGCACCCCGATGGTTTCCCTCTGCCCGCGGCGCTTTAAGTTGCACGATAAGCGAGGGAATACATGCTGCTTGATGCGAACGACATTCACAAAACCTATGCGACGGCGGATGGTCCGTTTGCCGTCCTGCGCGGGATTGATCTGGCCTTGGGTGCTGGTGAAACCCTTGCCCTGACGGGCGAGTCGGGCAGCGGGAAGAGCACTTTGTTGCATCTGATTGGTGGTCTTGATGTGCCCGATCAGGGGGCGATCCTGATTGAAGGGCAAGACATTGCTGCGATGGATGACACTGCCCGTGCCAAGGTCCGGTGCGGGTCGGTGGGCGTTGTGTTTCAGCAGTTCAACCTGATCCCGTCCTTGCGTGTGGCCGACAACATCGCCTTTCAGGCGCGGCTTGCCGGGCAGCATGATCCGGGTTGGGTGGCTGAATTGGCCGAACGTATGGGCCTTACCCCGCAACTGCGCAAATATCCCGAACAGTTGTCGGGTGGACAGCAGCAGCGTGTTGCCATCGCGCGCACGTTGGCCCCGAAGCCAAAGCTGGTGCTGGCGGATGAACCGACAGGGAACCTTGATGAAGCCACGGCCGAGGATGTTTTGGCGTTGATGCTGGAACTGGTTGCTGAATCGAACGCTGGCCTTTTGATGGTCACCCATTCGGACCGTCTGGCCGCGCGCATGCAGCGCCGATTGCATTTAGCCGCAGGGCTGGTGGCGTGACGCGCACCGCCCTTCGCGCGTTGCTGTCCCATTGGTGGCGCAATCCGCTGCAGTTATTCACGCTGCTTGCTGGGCTGGCCTTGGCCACCGCCCTTTGGTCGGGTGTGCAGGCCGTGAATGCAGAGGCCCGCGCGAGTTATGACGCCGCCGCTGCGACCTTGGGTGAGGGGCAGTTTGATCAATTGCAAAGCGCGACAGGCCAGCCGATTGCGCAAGAGACCTATGTGGCTTTGCGCCGCGCGGGCTGGCTGGTCAGCCCTGTGATTGAGGGGCGACTGGAAGGGCAGCGCCTTGTGGGCCTTGATCCGTTGACGGCCCCCGGCGGGCTTGGCCCGGTGCAGCTTGACGGGGATGTCGGGGCCTTTGTTACGGGGCGGGTGCAGCTTTTCGGCAACCAGGCGGCATTGGATGCTTTGGACAGGATTGAGGCTGATCTGGTTGCCTCGCCCGACGTCGCCCCCGGCACTGTCATCACAGACATTGGGTCTGCGCAGATGCTGCTGGGTCGGCACGGCGAACTTGACCGCCTGATCGTTGTCCCTGTCCAGCCGCTGCGACAGGCGCCCTTGGCCGAGGTTGCCCCCGGCCTTGCCCGTCAAAGCGCCCAAGGTGGTGCGGATATTGGGCGGTTGACAGATAGTTTTCACCTCAACCTCACCGCCTTTGGTCTGCTGTCCTTTGCGGTGGGAATATTCATCGTGAACGGAGCGATTGGGCTGGCTTTTGAACAGCGCCGCCCCGTTGTGCGCACCTTGCGCGCGCTGGGTGTGCCGTTGCGCAAACTGATCGGGTTGATGGCGATGGAACTGGCGTTGTTTGCTTTCGTCGCCGGGCTGATAGGTGTGTTCTTGGGCTATGTGATCGCATCTTTGTTATTGCCCGATGTCGCCGCCACTCTGCGCGGTTTGTATGGTGCAGACGTCGCAGGCACGCTGCAATTGCGCCCAAGCTGGTGGTTGTCGGGGTTGGCGATTGCGCTTGGCGGCACGGCGATGGCCGCAGTTGGGGCGTTCTGGCATCTGTCGCAGATGCCCTTGCTGGCCGCCGCGCAAAAGCGCGCCTTGGCGATGGCCGCAGGGCGCGGCGCTGTGGTGCAAGGGGTGATTGCGGCGGGCTTGATCGTGGTCGCTGTCATCTTGGGGTTCACCGCAACCGGCCTTGTTGCCGGGTTTGCCTTTCTTGGCGCGATGTTGATTGGGGCGGCGCTTGCCTTGCCTTTGGTCTTGGACCGCATCTTGGCCTTTGCCCAAGGGCGCGCCAAAGCCGTCACGCCGCAATGGTTCTGGGCCGATACGCGCCAGCAATTGCCGGGTTTGTCGCTGGCTTTGATGGCGCTGCTTTTGGCGATGGCTGCAAACGTCGGTGTGTCGACGATGGTGTCGAGCTTTCGGTTGACCTTTACCGGGTTTCTGGATCAGCGATTGTCGTCTGAATTGTACCTTTCGGCAGATGACGCGGCCCATGCGGAGAAACTGATGGATTACGTCACGCCGCGTGTCGATGCGGTGCTGCCAATCCTGTCGGTGGATACAGACCTTGCCGGATTGCCGACCGAGGTGTTTGGCGCGCGCGATCACAGCACGTACCGGGAAAACTGGGTGATGCTGACGCAGAGTGCGGCACCTTGGGATGATTTGGCAAGCGGGGAAGGGATCCTGATCAATGAACAGCTTTCCCGTCGCGCGGAGATTGGTGTTGGCGATACTGTCGCATTGGCCGGGCGGGATTTCGCGATCGTGGGGACCTACGGCGATTATGGCAATCCGATTGGGCAGGCGATCCTGAATTTGGGTGTTTTTGAAACGCTCTATCCCGACTTGTCTGCCACGAATTTCGGCCTGCGCCTGCCTGCTGAGGACGTTCCGCAACTGGTCGCGGACCTTGAGGCTGATCTTGGGTTGCCTGCCACAAACACCATCGACCAAACCGCAATCAAGGCCTTTTCGCTGGATGTGTTTGAGCGGACGTTTACCGTGACGACGGCGCTGAATGTCCTGACTTTGGCCGTCGCTGGCTTTGCGATCTTGATGAGCCTTCTCACCCTTGCGACCATGCGCGTCCCGCAACTGGCCCCTGCTTGGGCGGTAGGCATGACGCGGCGCAAGCTGGGGCAGTTGGAACTGATCCGGGCGATAGTTTTGGCGGTTTTGACGGCAGTGTTGGCGCTGCCGCTTGGCCTTGCGCTGGCGTGGGCGTTGCTGGCAATTGTGAACGTGGCGGCGTTCGGGTGGGAGTTGCCGATGTATCTGTTCCCGTGGGACTATGCGCGGCTATGGGTGTTTGCGCTGTTGGCCGCCGCCCTTGCCGCGATCTGGCCTGCGTTTCGCTTATCCCGCACGCCGCCGGCGGATTTGTTGAAGGTGTTTTCCAATGAACGCTAAGGTTTGTTTCCTCGCGCTATTCCTGCCTTGCGTTGCCTTTGCGCAAGGGTTTGCGGGCCTTGGAACCCAAGCCGATGATGGCTTTGCAGTACCTGAACGCGGCACGGTTCTGGACTTTCCCGCCGACCACGGGCCTCACCCCGCCTACCGCATCGAATGGTGGTATCTGACGGCGAATATGACCGGCCCGGATGGAACGGATTATGGGCTGCAATGGACGCTTTTCCGTTCGGCCCTTGCCCCTGAGGCGGGTGAAGGGTGGAGCGCGCCGCAGCTTTGGATGGGGCATGCCGCTGTCACAACCCCAGAGGCGCACTTTGTCACCGAACGCCTTGCCCGTGGTGGGATCGGGCAGGCGGGCGCAGTGGCCGAACCGTTCAGCGCGTGGATTGATGACTGGGAGCTTTCGGGCAATTGGGATGACAGCCTGCGGATGACCGCCACAGGACCGGATTTTGCTTACGCGATTGATCTGGAACAGGCCGGGCCGCAGGTCTTTCATGGGGACGCGGGCTATTCGGTGAAATCAGCGGGCGGGCAGGCATCTTACTATTATTCCTATCCTTACCTTGATTTGTCAGGCACGCTGTTCCTACCCGAAGGCGAGGTTCCCGTGACCGGGCAGGCGTGGTTGGATCGCGAATGGTCATCGCAGCCTTTGTCCGAAGACCAGACCGGTTGGGATTGGTTTTCGCTGTCCTTCACGGATGGGACGAAGATGATGGGGTTTTTGCTGCGCCAGAGGGATGGGAGCGCCTATTCCTCGGCCACCTGGATTGAACCGGATGGCACAACGACCGCCTATCCTGATGGCGCATTCGCGGCCGAAGCCTTGGAAGCCAGCGATGTGGACGGGCGCCAAATCCCGACGACGTGGCAGGTACGTTTGGCCGATAAGGGCGTGGATGTGACCGTGCGCGCGATTAATCCCGATGCGTGGATGGCAACATCGGTGCCGTATTGGGAAGGGCCGATTACGATTGAAGGGTCGCACACAGGGCGCGGGTATTTGGAGATGACGGGCTATGAGTGAATGGTTTGAGACGCTGGATGGTATTCGCGGACGGGTGTGGCAGACGCTAGGGCGCGGGGTTGCAGACCGGCGCAGCGCGGCCCGGCATCCCACCTTTGCCACGGTCAGCCCGGATGGCTGGCCAGAGGCGCGCACGGTGGTGTTGCGCGCGGCTGATGCGCAAGTGCAGACGCTGGACGTGCATACTGACTTTCAGTCAGACAAGGTTAAAAGCCTGCGCGGCAAGTCCCGTGCAGCATTCCACATTTGGGATGAGAAGCAGAAGCTACAACTGCGCCTTGGGGCTGAGGTTGAAATCCTGTCAGGCGACGTCGTTGCCGATCTTTGGGCCAAAGTCCCTGATCCTTCGCGGCAAGCCTATGGAACGGACCCGGCACCGGGAACAGCGATTGATGATGCTTTGGCCTATACCAAGCCTGCCGATCCAACTGCATTTGCGGTCCTGCGCTGCAAGGTCATTGCAATTGATGTGGTCCACCTTGGCACAGACCATCGCCGCGCCTTCTTTACACGAGACAGTGAATGGATCGGGGAATGGCTAGCGCCTTAAGCTGTGCCTCGCTAAAACCCATTCCATGAACCAAAACCTTCCCCTCACCCGTGATCTGGTCTTTATCGGCGGTGGCCATACCCATGCGCTTGTGCTGCGCAAATGGGGGATGAACCCACTGCCCGGCGTGCGTGTCACCGTCATCAATCCCGGCCCGACCGCCCCCTATTCAGGGATGCTGCCGGGGTTTGTTGCGGGGCATTACACGCGCGATGAATTGGACATTGATCTGGTCAAACTGGCCCGCTTTGCCGGGGCGCGGATGATCAATGGTGCGGTGACGGCGATTGATCCTGCGGCCAAGGTGATTACTGTGCCGGGGCATCCGCCGATTGCCTATGATGTGGCGGCGATTGATATCGGGATCACGTCTGAAATGCCGAAGATGCCGGGGTTTGCGCAGCACGGGGTTCCGGCTAAACCGCTTGGTACATTCGCGTCTCGCTGGGATGCGTATCGGGAAAGCGCGCAAGACCCGACCCTTGCCGTTGTCGGCGGCGGTGTTGCAGGGGCGGAACTTGCGATGGCCATGTCCCATGCTTTGCGTGCCAAAGGCCAGACGCCGACCGTGCATTTGATTGATCGGGGCAAGGTTTTATCGGTGTTGGGCGCGACAGCGCGGCGCAAGATGCTTGAGGCTTTGGCTGACAATGGTGTGACATTGCATGAAGATACGGCTGTCACTGGCCTGATCGCGAAAGCTGTGCAGTTGGACGATGGGCGGGTGCTCTCGTCGGAGTTCACAGTTGGTGCCGCCGGGGCCAAGCCGCATGATTGGCAGTCAGAGATCGGCGTGCAGATGCACGAAGGGTTCATCTGGACCGATGCGATGCTGCGCACCTCGGACCCTGCCTTATTCGCCGTCGGGGATTGCGCCCATTTCAGCGCTGACCCAAGGCCGAAGGCCGGGGTTTATGCGGTGCGCCAAGCGCCTGTGCTGTTTGATAACCTGCGGGCGGTGCTGTCGGGCGGCAGTTTGCGCCGCTATAAGCCGCAGAAGGATTACCTCAAGCTAATCTCGCTTGGGGGGCAGACCGCCTTGGCCGAAAAGTTCGGGACCGCGCGGGCGGGCCGGTTGCTGTGGAAATGGAAAGACCGCATCGACCGGACGTTCATGAACCAGTTTGACGGCCTGCCGATGATGGGCCAGCCAAGCGTGCCTTTGACGGTTGCCGATGGCGTGCGCGAAGCGCTGGGCGACAAGCCCATGTGCGGCGGTTGCGGGGCCAAGGTCGGGCGTGCAGCGCTGCGCGGTGCGCTTGCGACACTTCCGGCGGTGGCGCGCGATGATATCGCGGCTGTTGCGGGCGATGATGCGGCTGTCTTGCAGATGGGTGATCACGCCCAAGTCATCAGCACCGATCATCTGCGCAGTATGACGCTTGACCCTGTGGTGATGGCGCGGATCGCGGCGGTGCATGCGTTGGGGGATATCTGGGCGATGGGGGCGGCGCCGCAGGCCGCTTTGGCGCAAGTGATCCTACCGCGCATGTCGCCCGCGATGCAGGAACGCACTTTGGATGAGATTATGACAAGTGCCCATGCGGTCATGGCCGATGCGGGTGCTGCGATTGTTGGCGGGCACACGTCGCTGGGGGATGTGCTGACCATTGGGTTCACGGTGACGGGGCTTGCGGAACAGCCCATCACGTTGGCCGGTGCGCAACCGGGTGACGCCCTGATCCTGACCAAGCCGCTGGGGTCTGGTGTGCTGATGGCCGCTGAAATGGCGGGGCTTGCGCAGGGCGCTGATGTCGTGGCCGCATTAGAGATGATGTGTCAGGGGCAGGGGGCGGCTGCATCCACCTTACGCGGCGCGCATGCGATGACGGATGTAACGGGCTTTGGGTTGCTTGGGCATTTGGCGGGGATGTGTGAGGCATCATGCGTTGGGGCCACTGTGACGCTGGCGCATGTGCCTTTGATGGACTGGGCGTTGGACTTGGCAAAGGCCGGGACGCGGTCAAGCCTGTTTGCAGACAATGTCGCTGGGGCGTGGGCTTTAGAAAGCCCGGCGACGCCCGCCGTCGATCTGCTTTATGATCCACAAACCGCAGGCGGGTTGCTTGCGGCGGTTCCGGCGGATCAGGCCGATGGGTTGGTGCAGGAATTACACGCAGCGGGTTATGCGCATGCTGCTGTTGTTGGCCATCTGACCAAGGGCAGTGGGATCAAAGTGAATTGACCTGATTGGTAATCTGGTCGGCCAATCGGTTTAGTCCGTCTTCATCAAGTGCATCGGATGAAATTTCAGTCAGTATGTCCCGCACCTCGCAAGCCCGTGATTTCGCGTAGGCCGGATCGTAGTGATCCACCATTAAGGCCTTGGCCAAACCAGCATAGTCCCCGGTATCCTGCAACGCCTGCCAGCGGTCCACCGTCGCATGACCGCGCAGACGGCGCAGGCCTGCAAGGCGGGTGCGCACGGTGTCAGGGTCGCGCAGAACGTCTGCATAGGCTGACGCAAGATAGGCCACACGCGCAGGCATCGCGATGTTCAGCGTGATGCGCGGGGCTTTGATCATGGCGGCCCACAATGAGGGGGGCAGGATGCGGTTGCCGATCTTGTTGCTTTCCGCCTCGATGATTGTGGGGCGGGTGGGATCAAGGCCTGCAAATGCAGCCGCAAGCGCGGTTTCAAATCCACGCTGTTCGGGCTGTCCACCGGGCATCGCCCCAAGAAGCGATCCGCGATGGCCTGCCATCCCTTCAAGGTCCAGCGTCTGAATGCCGCGCGCGGCAAGCCGCGGCAAAAGCGCGGTCTTGGCTGTGCCGGTATCCCCATCCAGCAGGATCAGTCGATGGGGCAGCGGGGTTTCATAAAGCGTGTCATGCACGCAGCCCCGAAAGCTTTGATAGCCGCCTGCAATCGTGTCGGCCCGCCAGCCAATTTCGCGCAGGATCATCGCAAAGACGCCAGACCGCTGGCCGCCGCGCCAGCAGTAAACAAGGGGCCGCCAGCCGCCATCATGGTCGCTGAGAGGCCCGGCGATATGCTTGGCCACATTGTTCAGCACAAGCTGCGCCCCAACTTTGCGTGCCTTAAAGGGCGATACCTGCTTGTAGATCGTTCCCACCCTGGCCCGTTCATCGTTTGACAGCGCAGGCAGGTTGATCGCGCCGGGCACATGATCAATGGCGAACTCAGCGGGTGAGCGCACGTCGATCACAGTATCAAAGCCGTGGTTCAAAATGTCAAAGAGCGCGTTGAATTTTTGAGGCATGGGGTTCTTTAAACAGCTGGTGGGCAAATTGCCCACCCTACGGGCGTAAAGATTGCCGCCCTGCGGGTGTTAAAAGCCAGCAATCGCGCCCTTCAAAGACAGCCGGGACCAACTGCCTGCCGTAACCTGCACCACCATCAAGGTTGACCCGGTTGCCGTAATGCTGCGGCGCATCAAGGGCGGTGTGCCCGTGCACGACCAGTTTGCCAAAGTCCGCCCGGTTTTCCAGAAAACCATCACGTATCCAGATCAGGTCTTCGGGGTCTTGCTGGTCCAGCGGGATACCCGGGCGCAGGCCTGCGTGCACAAACAGCAGATCATCGGTTTCATGGGTAAGCGGCAGGTTTTGCAGGAAAGCGATGTGATCATCCGGGATAAGGCCCTGCGCCTGCGCTTGCACCGTTGCAGGGTCGATGATCCGATCACCTAGTGTGTAGGATTTCAGAACCTCCCGGCCATCGCCTTGGAATGCGAATTGCGGCATCCCCTCAACACCATATGAGGCAAGCGTCGTGATGCCCCCAAGCCGCCGGTTGATCCAACTGATCTGGGATTTCACGCGTGGGTCATGTTCTTGGCCTGTGGTGACAAATCCGGCGAACATCTTGTCGTGGTTGCCTTTGATAAAGGTCCAGGGCTTGCCTGCATCCCGCCCGGCCAGCAGCGTTTCGATCACGCCTTTGCTGTTGGGCCCGCGATCTGTGTAATCCCCAAGAAAAACAATCTGCGCATCCGGTCCACCGTCCGCTGCGATCAGGCCAAGTGCGTGGTCAAGCATCTCTTTTTGGCCGTGGATATCTCCGATGACGTAGAGCGGGGTGGGTTGCATATAGCGGAGCCTCCGGCGGGCGTATTTGGGAAAAAGCGAGGGATTAGGTGCAGTTAAATACTCATTCTGGATAAGGAAGCCTTGGGGCAAAGTGACTTGCCCCAAGGTTGATCACGTCTGTTAGCCGACGTCAAAGGTCAGCGGCTTCACTTGGGTGAATTTGCCGGTGTCCTCAAGCGCTTTCAACGCAGGGGCCGGAATCGGTTCGTCGATATAAAGCAAGGCGATAGCTTCGCCTTTCTCCTCTTTGCGGCCCAGCGTAAAGTTGGCGATGTTCACGCCGTTTTCGCCCATGGTCTGGCCCAAAAGTCCGATGATGCCGGGAACATCTTCGTTGGTAGTATAGACCATGTTCGCCCCAATCTCGGCATCGATGTTGATGCCTTTGATCTGGATAAAGCGCGGCTTGCCATCGCTGAACACTGTCCCCGCGACCGACCGTTCGCGCTTACCCGTCACGACGGTGACCTTGATGTAGCCATCAAATGTGCCTGACTGGTCCTGCTTGGTGGTTGAAACCTGAATGCCGCGTTCTTTGGCGATCACAGGCGCGCTGACCATGTTGGTATCCGGGTTCACCTTCTTCATGATCCCTGCAATCGTCGCGGCCGTCAGCGCCTTGAGGTTCATTTCAGAGGCTTCACCGTCATAAAGGATGTTGATGGCCTGAATAGGCTCATCCGTCATCTGCCCGGTAAAGTTCCCAAGGTGTCCGGCAAGGCTGATCCATGGGCCCATGACTTTGGCCTCTTCGGCCGTAACAGACGGCATGTTCAGCGCGTTTGTTACAGCGCCTGTCAGCAAATAGTCAGACATTTGTTCGGCCACTTGCAGCGCGACGTTTTCTTGCGCCTCGGTCGTGGCCGCCCCAAGGTGCGGGGTCACAACGACGTTGGGCAAATTGAACAGCGGGCTTTCGGTGGCAGGCTCAACAGCGAAGACGTCAAAGGCCGCACCGGCAACATGACCGGATTTCAAGGCCTCGGCGAGGGCTTCTTCATCGACAAGACCACCGCGCGCGCAGTTCACGATGCGCACACCTTTTTTCAGCTTCGCGATGTTTTCGCGGGATAGAATATTGGCGGTCTGGTCGGTGAAGGGGACGTGCAACGTGATGAAATCGGCGCGTGCAAGCAGATCATCAAGTTCTACTTTTTCAACACCCATTTGCGCGGCCTTTTCTTCGCCAAGGAAGGGATCATAGGCGACCACTTTCATTTTCAGCGCACGGGCACGGTCGCAAACGATGCCACCGATGTTCCCGGCACCGATGACGCCAAGGGTTTTGCCGGTCAGTTCAACACCCATGAACTTGGACTTTTCCCACTTGCCTGCATGGGTCGAGGCCGAGGCTTCGGGGATCTGGCGTGCCACAGCGAACATCATCGCAATCGCATGTTCAGCCGTGGTGATCATGTTCCCGAAGGGTGTGTTCATGACGATGATACCGGCTTTGGAGGCCGCTTCTTTGTCGATGTTATCCGTGCCAATCCCGGCCCGACCAATGACCTTCAGGTTCGTGGCCGCGGCGATGATCTTTTCGGTGGCTTTGGTGGCAGAGCGGATCGCAAGGCCATCGTAGTTGCCGATAACTTTAAGCAATGCGTCCTTGTCTTTGCCAAGGTCAGGCTGGAAATCCACGTCGATGCCACGATCACGGAAGATCTGAACGGCAGCTTCAGAGAGTTTATCGGAGATGAGTACTTTGGGGGCCATTGTATTGGTCCTTTTGAAGAGGGGTGCAAATTTTCGCAGAAAATTTAATTATGTTGCGCTGATTTCGGCTTCGAACGCCCAGGCAAGCCAGGGCAGCATTGCTTCGATATCGGCGGTTTCGACGGTCGCGCCACACCAGATGCGCAGGCCTGCGGGTGCATCCCGGTAGGCCCCGACATCCAAAGCGACATTTTCAGCTTCAAGCCGTTTGGCGACGGCTTTGGCAAAGGTCGCCCCGTCGGTGATCCGGGTATCCGTGAACTTAAGGCAGACGGAGGTGTTGGACCGTGTCGCCTTATCTACCGCCAGATTTTCGATCCAGTCATGCTGTGCACAAAAGTTGAAAATCGCCCGTGCATTGGCATCGGCCCGGTGCATCAGCGCATCCAGTCCACCAATGGATTTCGCCCATTTGAGCGCGACAAGGTAATCCTCAACCGCCAGCATGGATGGCGTGTTGATTGTCTCGCCCCGGAAGATCCCTTCGATCAGCTTACCGCCTTTGATCAGGCGGAAGATTTTCGGCAAGGGCCAGGCTGGCGTGTAGCTTTCCAGCCGTGCCACAGCGCGTGGCGACAGGATCAGCATCCCATGCGCGGCTTCCCCGCCCATGACTTTCTGCCAAGAGAAGGTCGTCACATCCAGTTTGTCCCAAGGCAAGTCTTGGGCGAAGGCGGCAGAGGTTGCATCGCAAAGCGTCAGCCCAGTCCGGTTTGCGGGGATTGCATCACCATTTGGCATGCGCACGCCTGATGTGGTGCCGTTCCATGTAAAGCAGACGTCATTGTCATAGTTCAGCGCCGCCATATCGACGATTTCGCCG
>CAYPVL010000029.1:0-34371 GCA_964414165.1 uncultured Cognatiyoonia sp. | reverse complement strand
CCCGTGGCCTCAAGCATCTCAAGATCGAAATTCGTGCGCTGCTCAAGGCGCTGGGCTTCCAGCAGCTTCCCGTCCGCGACAAGCTGATCCAACCTGATCCGCAGCTCTTCCTTAATCTTTACAATCGCCTGCTGCATCGTCGGCTTGGGCGTGACGTAGTGCGAATTGGCGTAGATGCGGATTTTGTCGTGCGTGGCGGCCTTTTCGCCCGTCAAAGGATCAAATTCGGTGATGCTTTCAAGTTCTTCCCCAAAGAACGACAGCTTATAGGCGCGATCATCCAAGTGGGCGGGCCAGATTTCCAAGCTGTCACCCCGCACCCGAAAGGTGCCGCGCTGGAACCCTTGGTCATTGCGCTTGTACTGCTGGGCAATCAGGTCGGCCATGATCTTGCGCTGATCATACATCTTGCCCGCATGAATATCCTGCGTCATCGCCCCGTAAGTTTCGACCGACCCGATCCCGTAGATGCAAGACACTGAGGCAACAATGATCACATCATCCCGCTCCAGCAACGCCCGCGTGGCCGAGTGGCGCATGCGGTCGATCTGGTCGTTAATCTGGCTTTCTTTTTCGATGTAGGTGTCGGACCGGGCGACATAAGCCTCGGGCTGATAGTAGTCATAGAAGGACACGAAATATTCGACGGCGTTGTCCGGGAAGAACCCCTTCATCTCACCATAAAGCTGCGCGGCAAGCGTCTTGTTCGGGGCCAGAATGATCGCCGGACGCTGCGTTTCCTCGATCACCTTGGCCATGGTGAAGGTCTTGCCCGTGCCCGTCGCCCCAAGCAGCACCTGATTGCGCTCACCATCCGTGATGCCCTCAGCCAGTTCCTTGATGGCCGTAGGCTGATCACCGGCGGCTTCAAACTCGGTTACGAGTTTGAACTTGATCCCACCTTCCATCTTCTCGCGCTCGCGCACGTTGGGGGCGGGGTTGGACAGATAGGCAGCATCTTCGAGGGTTCGCGGCTCACTTGGCATCGGGCGGCTCCTGTGGTTGCCCTATAGTTGGCGTTCGGGCGGGCAGGTTCAACCCCGGGTGCTGACAGAAGGTGTCAGGAGAAGGCGTGAAAATCGCCGCGGTGGTCAACGCCGTGAAAGACTGTCTGCAATTTCGGTCGCGATTGCCCCGGCATCCACCCCATCGCGTTCCGCAGACACCCGAAGCCCCAAAAGATCGGACTGGTAGCGGCGTGCCAGCGATTTGGGATCATGCGAGGGATCAATGTCGCCATTGACCTGGGCCTGCGCAAACAGCTTGGCGAACTGATCCTCCATGCCAAGAAGATGCTGGTTGGCCGTGCTGGCCAGCGGATGTTTATGAGCGCTCAGTTCAAGAAGGGTTTTTGAAAGCATGCACGCCTTTGCGGGCGCGTCATCAGCAGAGATGACAATACCGGGAAAGCGTTTCAACGTCTCAAGCGGGCCGTATGTTTGGGCCAGGTCGTTAAGACGGGCTGCGCCATCGGTTGCATATTTTTCCAAGGCCAGCGCAAACAAGGCGTCCTTGGATCCAAAAGCAGCATAGAAGCTGCCCGGTTTCATCTGCAAACCGCGTTCAAGATCCTTCAATGACGTTCCAGCCCAGCCGCGTTCCCAAAACAAGTCACGGGCGCGGGCGATCAGGTCTTGCCGGTCATAGGTAGGTTTGCGGGGCATGAGATCACCAATAGTTGAACGATCACTCAATAAAGCCTAATTCTGCTCCCACACGCAACAAATAAAGGATTGCCCCTTATGGAATTCCCATCACACGATCTGAAAACAGCGCCCGAAGGCTCCAAGCCACTTCTTGAGAACTCACAAAAAGCATTCGGCCGCCTGCCGGGGCTGCATAAGGTTCTGGCAGAAAGCCCGCAGGCCTATGAGGCCTATCAAATCCTGCATAAGCTGTTTACGGAAACCGACTTTGATGCGGATGAGTTGACCGTAGTCTGGCAGTCTATCAACGTTGAACACGCCTGCCATTATTGCGTGCCTGCCCACACCGGGATCGCAAAAATGATGAAAGTCTCGGACGAGATCAGCGATGCATTGCGCAATGAAACACCGCTGCCGTCGGCCAAGCTGGAAGCATTGCGGACATTCACAGTCCAGATGGTGCGGTCACGCGGAAACGTGACGGATGCACAGATAGAAACCTTCTTTGCGGCCGGCTATGGTCACCGCGCGGTTCTGGATGTGATCCTTGGGCTGGCCCAGAAGACCATGTCAAACTACGTGAACCACGTTGCCGTGACGCCTGTGGACGAAGTGTTCCATCCCCTCAAATGGGAACGCAGCGGTACGCCGCTGGAAGTCTAAGTCCAAGCCGTGCGCCTTGCGATTGAAGCAGGGCGCGCGCACTTCACTGCCTTGACGTCGCGCGCAAGCACGGTAGCTATGCAAAACGCAAATGCAGGAGCCCGCCCCATGTCCATCGACCCCGCAAAACTTGACCGTCTCGCCGAAGTCGCCGTGCGCACTGGCGTGAACCTGCAACCGGGCCAAGACTTGGTGATCACAGCGCCCATGGCCGCCCTCGATCTTGTGCGCGCCATCACGGTGCATGCCTACAGGGCCGGGGCCGGGATCGTCACGCCCTTCTTCAATGACGACGCGATCACGCTGGCCCGCTATGAACATGCCCCCGACGAAAGCTTCGACCGCGCGCCGGGCTGGCTTTACGAAGGGATGGCTGCGGCCTTCAAAGGGGGCGCGGCCCGGATGGCGATCACGGGTGATGACCCAATGTTGCTTGCCGACCAAGACCCGGCCAAAATCGCGCGGCTCTCCAAGGCAACCTCTATCGCCGCCAAACCCGCCATGAACCCCATCGTCGGGTTTGAGGTGAACTGGAATATCGTCGCATACCCGGGCGCGGGTTGGGCGGCGAAGGTCTTCCCGGACATCCCTGTGGAAGAGGCGCAAGGCAAGCTGATGGATGCGATCTTTAAAGCCTCACGGCTGGAAGGGGACGACCCGGTGGCGAATTGGGCGGCCCACACCGAAGAACTCAAGCGCCGGGTGAAATGGCTGAACGATCACGACTTTGCCGCGCTGAAATACACAGGGCCGGGCACGGATCTGATGCTGGGCCTCGCGGACGGACACATCTGGAAGGGCGGGGCCTCGCCTGCGCTGAACGGCGTGACCTGCCAGCCGAATATCCCAACCGAAGAGGTGTTCACTTGCCCGCATGCCTATAAGGTCGACGGGACAGTGGCGGCGACCAAACCGCTTGCACACCAAGGGTCGGTGATCGAAAATATCCAAGTGCGGTTCGAGGCAGGGCGCATTGTCGAGGCGACGGCTACGAAGGGCGAAGACGTGCTGCAAGCGCTGCTCAAAACCGATGACGGGGCCAGCCGGATCGGGGAGGTGGCGCTTGTGCCGCATTCCTCGCCCATCAGCCAATCGGGGACGCTATTCTACAATACGCTGTTTGATGAAAACGCATCCTGCCACATCGCGTTGGGGCAATGCTATGCGGACACGATTGAGGGGGGCAGCACGTTAAGCCCTGAAGAACTTAAACAAAAGGGCGGCAACCAAAGCCTGATCCATGTGGATTGGATGATGGGATCGGACGCGGTTGATATCGACGGGATCACCAAGACCGGGGACACCATCCCAGTAATGCGCAAAGGGGAATGGGCCTAAGCGCGGGACTTTCCTCTTTCTTTGTCCAATCAAACTTCCCCCGGAGGGTCCGCACCCACATCCCCGCATAAACGGGCGAAATAATGCATAGATGGGAATTTAACCCAAGGCCCCTATAAGACTTGCGAAACGGCTTGATTTTGCACATATAGACGCCATCAAAAGGGAGCATCTGACCATGCGCGCACGTATCTATAAACCCGCCAAAACGGCCATGTCTTCGGGCACGGCGAAAACCAAGTCATGGGTGTTGGATTTCGTGAAAGAAAGCGCACGCGAGATTGATCCGTTGATGGGGTGGACGTCATCAGACGATACACAAACCCAAGTGCGCCTGACGTTTGATTCAAAAGAAGCCGCGCAAGCCTACGCCAAGGAAAACGGGATCGACGCGGTCGTGACCGAGCCCAAATCGCGCAAAGCCAACATCCGGCCCGGCGGCTACGGAGAGAATTTTGCAACCAACCGGCGCGGGGCCTGGACACACTAAGCAGGCTGTAAATCGGGGCAAAGTTGTCTCGGAATCGGGGTAAAGATCCCGCGAAGTTGATCAGGCTTAGCCAGCACGATCATTTTGACATGACATAAACTTGCAGTTACCGCATCGTTGATGCGGTTAGACCGTGCTGGAGAATGTTCACATTATCCACCAGCAGCTAGACTGCTGCCACCAAAGAAGCGCCAGATATCAAGTTCCGAAAGGTAGCTTTAGCACCATCTCTGGTGTGAAGAGATGCTCAGCTGCAAGTAGCGCGTCGGTGCTCAGCTCTTGTGTCGCCAGCACGGCCAGTCTCTTTTTGGGGCGAGATAGAGCGACATAAAAAAGGTTGCGGGCGCGGTAATAACCGGCCCGATGTGCTGCCGTAATTTGGCCTGTTTGAACTTGTTCAAGAAGCCTAGGCCAGTTGTATTGGTTCCAGCCGCCGCTCAAAACGACTAGAACATTTGGGAATTGAGCACCCTTGACGCTGTGCTGTGTCGCGAATGGCGTCGAGCCGCTCACGTACCGCTCTACGGCCAGAATTTCGGAGTAGTTGGTCTCGCGAAGTTCGCGCTGACGGACGGATGAGGTGGGCTCTTCTTCCCCCCCATCCGGATTGAAGTCAGTTAATGCCTTCTCCTTGGCTGCGACGTTGTCATTGAGGCGAGGGCGACACTTGTCCTTTAGATGGTCTATGACTTGGCCAACTGTTCCGTCCTTTCTCAAGGCGATCAGTGTTTCCATGTCCTGACGCCACGATTCCTTATCACCAATTGATTGGATGGTGGGAGCCTTTCCGAGGAGTTGAAACATTTCGCCGTACCTGCGGTTAGAAAATGACATGCAAAGTGGCTCAATTGTGTCAATCAAAAACGAAATGGCAGCATCTTCCTTCTTTGCGAAAGCTTCATTTCTTTTGAAGATGCGCGCGAGATTCGGGTAACCCTGCTTTGCAGCAATCGAGTTGTGGGTGAGCATCAGAACTTTAGTTTTTTCGGGGGAAAAATCCCAACCATCCTTCACGAGTTGCTCTTGCACTTGTTCTATGGCCCACGCATGCTTTTCTTCTGGAAGCTCATTTTTCGCATGAGCCGTGCTCACGCGGTCACCAATGTAGTCGTTACAATGAAAAAAGCGCGCCTCTCCGGCCGCTTCCGGATCTTCGACCTCTTGAGCTAATTCCGGGCGAAGGCGGTTCAGAACATCGACGATTGGAGGAACTGATCTGAAGTTCGATTTCTTATCGATGCCTTCGACATTCTCGAATTCAACGAGTTCGAAGTCCTTGCGATAAATGGTCTGCCAGTGATCACCGAAAAGGCCTACTACCGGCCCATCTCCAATCATGAAGAAATTCGCGGAAAGGGACTCCATTATCGAAGGGTCAGTGTCCTGATACTCGTCGATGAAGAGGATCGGGTAGTTGCTTTTGAAGACCCTTCTCGTCTTTTCATTGCTGAGCATAGCCGCGAGAAACCGTGGAACGTCGTCGTGGCTCAGCATGATTTTTTCTTCGTCAATTCTGAAGAAACCAAAGCTGTAGTCCACGCGCTGTCCAGATATCCCTCCGGCTTCCTCGATAGCCTCCTGTCGTTCTGGCTGCTTTGCGACGAGAGAGCGGAGCTCCTTTTGGAACCGAGATATGAACGACCAGCCAAACCCGTGGATGGTGTTTACCAAAATTGCCGGGTGTTCCGCGATATCTCGCGCAATCTCTTCCCTTGCGACCTCGGTATACGTGATACAAGCAACTTGCTGCCCGGCTTGTATGAGGGTTTTGCCACGTTCAGAGATGATCTTCTTGAGCGCTTCCACCAGGGAATAGGTCTTACCTGCCCCTGCACCGGCTTCCAGACGAAAGCTTCGCTCGACCTCCAAGCACTGTTCTACGCGAGCCTGAGCTTCTTGCGCCGCCTTGTGTGCGGGTGACAGTTCGATGGTCATACCACCCCCTCTTCCGCTTGCGGAACTTCTTCAGGCACGGCAGCAGGAGGTGGGGGTAAGGCGAGCCAAGCGAGGCCATCGCTGATGTACTTTGGTATCGCCCATTCGTCTTCCATAAGTGCGAAGCGGATTGCCTCTTCTGACTTTCCAAAACCTTCTGCCTTGTCCCATGCATTGGCAGCGGCAGCGGCGTCATCGTCGATCTCGAAGTGATCCAAGTTCGCCAAAATGAGTGCGTCTTCGTAACTCCTTGCGCAGTGCTTTGAGCCGTTCTCAGGGGTTTGGTATGCAATGCGGTAGAATGCGCGGGTTTTTTCATCAGATGTCTTGGCTAAGAGCTGCGCAACGGAAATTTCTTTATCGTCGAACCAGCTCTTAAGCGCGCTGTTCGAAGTTCGCTCCCCATTGGTGCAAAGGCATTTATGATATCTCTTTTCTTTAAGGTATACGGCGTCGACGTCCGTAATGATCAAAGATTTTAGCTCTAAATATTCAATAAGCGGGAAAAATTTTTGTGCATACGCCCCGCCAATTTCCATCGTTGTGATGTATTGGCTCCCAAGTTTGGCAGAGTCTTCAGCACCTTTGTCGATCATCTCAATGATGCGGGGCATAAGGATACGCTCGGTAGCACCTTCAACAAGAATAGCTTTGTCAGCGAAATAGAGATCAGACTTTGTGAGCGTCATGTACTGCTGAAGAAATTTTCTATCTTCTTTGGAAATCGTGTCCGCGCCCTTGCGAAAGTCCTTCACTTTCGTACGGCGGAATCCAACAGTGTCAGATGGTACGCTCAGGAAGTATCGGATTGCGTCAAACTGCGCGGCGTTTGCCAGATGGGACGAGTGCGTGGAGACAACAAACTGAACTTGCCATGCAGGTTCCCCAGGGAATTTCTTCGAAAGCTCTGAAACTGCCTCATTCAGCTTTGCGATGAAGACCTCTTGCATTTGGGGATGCAAGTGAGCTTCAGGCTCCTCAATGAAGACTATGTGTGTAATAGGTCGGGTAGGGGTCGCTCGGTATGTTTTGTGAAGTGTCTCAAGTTGCAGGAGGATATAGATGAGGTTGCGAGTGCCCAACCCGTTGTAGCCCTCTGGCAAGTGTACATCATCGGCTCCGGTGTAGAGAATCCTTGTGTTGCCGGTGAGGAGGTCTTCTGCGTCGATGCTGGTCTGTGGCATCAAGTCGGTGTCATTAAGGCTGGGAAAGCCAAAGATATTCAGGGCCGGAAGTAGTCCTTTGAGTTGGGTGTCGAAGCCACCCTGAACCGATCCCTCGAGCTTGCTGACCGAAGCCTTGAGTTGGGCAATAATGTCTTTGTCTTCTTGCGATGCTTCGAGGTGACTAGCTGTCTTGAAGAGTTGGTTCAGTAGCTTCCCGATTACGTCAGGACCGCCCTTAGTGGTCACATCTAGGGTGCGCTGTGCTTTCACGAAACCAGCTTGGATCAACTGTGCGAGCGCAGATGTGTTGTCGAACTTCCGTACGTTGTCGCCGTCTGTCGGATCCACAGCAAAAACCTGTATCGAATAAGAGTTGGGAACGGCGTCGCGCAAGTGGCGGAACAACGCGACAGTCTCGCTTTTATCTTCGATCTTGGCTTGTTCGATCAATGAGTCAGGGACATCCAAGAGGTTCGAAAAAGTCGCGAGGCTCGCGGAATACACGATGCGTACGATTGAAGTCGTACAGGCCGGGTCAAGATCAATGATAAACGGAGACAGCGGGCCGAGGTCGCCAACGTGGTCTTCGTAATTGAAAAAAAGCTCTAGCGTGATACTGGGCAGCGCATTGAAGATGTCAACCGGTTGAGATTGCCCCTCGTCGTAAAGGCACTTGGCTTCAGTGAACCTTGAGCGCAGAGCGCCGGAAAAGTCTTCGAGGCGAAATTGCCCTGCGCTGTCCCCTAAGAATTTTTCGAATATCTCTGTTAGTGAGGTTTTCCCGCTATTGTTTCTTCCCACGATCACGGTGGAACCAGATTCGACAGCAATTTCGGCGTCTTCGAGGAGCCGGAAACCTTGCACGCGGATATTTGAGAGTTTGATCATCTATACCTACCAACTTCATTTTAGAAATAGATGACGGTTGGTATGAGTAATGTCACCCCTAAGTTGTATGTGTTGTGCCTATTTAGCGCTTAGGAAACGCGGTATGCGAACCTCAGCTAAAGCCGCTCCATGTGCTCACTTGCCACGATCCCTGCGATCTATACTGCCCCTTGGTTGAGTTGGCTGTGGCGTTCGAGTGTTCTCAGAAAATGAGGTCACAATTTGGTACGCTTTATTTTTGAGCGATCAGGTTCTCAGCTTGGCATGTCGACGATATTGACCCCGGGAATAGTGTCACGAGCCAGCTCGACCAAATGCGCATGGTGAGTGAATATGATAGCCTGCCCACTTTGCCCGATGTCAGAGCAAAGCTGCAACGCAGCCTTGGCCCGGTCATCATCAAAGGTTTCCATGATGTCGTCCAAGATCATCGGAAGCGGCCCCAGGTCACGTGCGAAACTACGATATCCGGCAACGCGGAGAGCAAAATAAAGTTGACCCATCGTTCCCGTAGACATGTCTTCAAAGGGGACCGAGCTACCGTCCGGCTGAATGCCAACCAGTTTTTCGCCTTCGGATTGGCTCCATACATCCACGCGGCTCCACTTAGGTGCGGTGATCGCGACAAAGGCCTTGTCGACGTCACGTAGCATGGTTGTGCGGCGTTCAGTCGCCAAACGACGCAATGCACCTTTTGCCGCCAATACCCCGAGGTGCGCGACAGCGGATTTTCTTGCGCCTGCACGGATTTCTTCAAGGATGGTTGCTTGTTCTGTGGTGAGGTTGCTTTGATCGTCAGCGTCAAAGGCCTCTTTGTACAGACGGGTCGCCTCACGATGTGCGGCGAACGCTTGATCACGGTCATGCTGTGCGTCTTTCAAAAGCTGATCCACTGCGGCGGCACGACTTGTGTCTGGAAGTAGAGCTAGCTCTTCTGCAAACAGATCATCGGTGACGCCAGCACGTGCTGAAGTCCGACGTTCATCATGAGTTTTGCGTGTGCCGCGCAGACTATCGCGTTCTGAAAGGACGGCGACTCGCTGGGTTGGTTCCAGATCTTCCGCGCCTTGATCTTTGAACCATCCCACAAGCTCGGCGCGAGCACCGGTAATCGCAGTTTCCGCCTTTTTGCGTGCCGTTTCTTCTTTCGTTATTTCGGTCTGTGCTGCAGTTCTTTTCTCTTTGGCGCGCTCGTTTACGCTGACCCGCATGCGGGCCTGTTCAATAACTTCGAGTGACGTAATTTCAGGATCCTTCTTTGCGCCAGTCGCTGCCACGATCCGCAATGCGGTTGCGTCGAGCTGTGCGATGGCGTTTTCGAGGGTCTCGATCCTCAAAATCAGTTTTTTTTGCTCTTCATGAAACTGGCTTAAACGGCGCAGATTTGGCAAGGCGACAATGATTTCGCCAGCGGTGTGCCCAGCCAATGGTAGCGTGTTGATCAGGCTCTGAAGAGTCTTTTGCGCTTCTTCCTTGTTGGTTGTTACATCTGTCGCCTCTTGATCCAAGTCTGCATGAACCTGTTGCGCGTCAGTCCAACGCTTCCACGTCTGGCGCACACTGTCTTGCAATGTCAGCACAGCTTGAACGCGGGATGGTAGTTCTGTGTCCGCGCATTCAATTCCCACAGTATTTGCGACTTTTTTCATGTCCTGCAAAGCAGTTGAATGATGGGTGCTCTGAATATCCAACTCTGCTTTGGCATTCGCTAATTTGGCCTCAATCGCGGCAGCTTGCAAAAGCGCCGTGTGCCGATCTGTAAATGCCGCAGGGCTGGTTTCAGGTGCTAGTCCAAGTGCTGAAGCGATTGCAGTGGCTTGCTTGGTTAGTTCACAATGCTTTTCGGTGACGTGATTTAGGCGTTCTTGCGCCTTGTCATGAAGCACTCGGGCAGCAGCCTCTTCACGACGTGCTGTGACAAGTTGCCCGCGTGCATCTTGCCCTGCCGCAAAGCTGGCTTGGGCGTCGTCGTCGACGTGCATCGCACCCTCAAATTCAAACGCGGTTTCAGCCGTTAAGGCGCTGCGGTGTTCTACCCAGATCGCGTCGCGCTTGCGCCGCGTTTCTGCGATTGCAGTCGCATCTATCGTCGCTGGTGTTGCTTCGTATGTTTGTCGGTTTGCCTGTGCTAATTCGTAAGCCGTTTCTTTGGCCTCAAGGTCTGCTTTGTTGGAGGCCAGATCGGCTGAAGCTGTCGCAAGAGCTCCGGTAAGATCGAGTAAGGTTTCCCGGGCCGGTAAGCCGGCGGCCACTAAATCAGCCCATGTCGAGGGCAAACTTGCTACAGCTGTCGCCAATTGCGCTTTCTCGGTTGCCACCGCATTCTTTGCCAGTGTGATGTCCGCAACAGCACTCCATTTGTCCCATGTGGCTTGAAGTTGAGACAAGTCCTTTGGTTCGGGCGGAGCGTCAGCGAGTTGGCCGCGCGCCCGGGTAGCTGCCGCCTCCGCCGCAGTCACGTCCCTTTCCAAGTTAACGACGGCCTGTGCGGCGTTGGCTAAGTCGTCAACTTCGCTAGATGTCAGGATGAGGGTTTCTACGGGCACGCCTGCCATGTTGAGCGCAACTACGGTTTCATTGATTTTAACACCCAGTGCCTCACGATCTGCAATCCGCCTATCCAAATCGGACGCTGCAGTCGCAGCACGGGCCAGTAGCGGGGCGTCGTCGAACATAAGCTGATCGAGTTGCCTAAGCTCATGTGCCAATGCCTCTGCCAAAGGGTCTTCTGGACTGTCACTGATGGTGCTTTTTAGTGTTTCGAGAGCGTCCTTCGCTTCTGAGATGCGCAAAGACTTCTCGGATATCGTTGCTACAAGACTGGCAACTACGGCCTCGGCACCTCTTGGCAACTCAGGACCATCGGGGAATTCAGCGAGTTTTACATCGATCTGGCGGATGTTTTCCGTCTGATCGTACCAAGTTTGTGCTGCAGCAAGCGCGGCCTGTCGTAGCCTTGCGCTTTCTAAGCCCTTATCAGCTAAATCAAATTCTTTCTTAGCATCGTTTTTTGCCTTCGCGAGTGTGCGTTCTCTCTCAGGTGTCAGGCGGGATTTGCGAAGTCGTTGGGTGATTTCGGCAAGTCGTTCTTTTGCAACTTTCAACTCTGTTCCACGGCCACCCTTTTTGTGAAATCTTTCCGCCTGAGCGGTCATCCGTTCAAGGGTGGTAGCGATTGTGGTCAAGCCCGATACACCCGCATGCAGCAGCTGCCCCAGATCACCTTGCGCATTCGCGATACGGGCGCCGCCTTTACGCAACCCGTCGTCATTGAGGGAGAACCGCTCGACATAATCGTCACGGCTCAGTCCATGCAGTGCCGCCGATAGGAGGGTTTCATCGATCGGTCGATCCTGATGATCCAGCAGCGATTGGGTTCGCTTGCTATTGCGTTGCAGTACCATCGTGCCACGGCTCGGAATAGCCAGTTCAGCCCCGACCAAGAGGTCGCTTCGTTTGAACTGGAATTCATAAGGATGGTCTCGGATTTTCATGCCGAACAACAGCTCAAGATAGGCGTTGAACGCGGTTGATTTACCGGCCTCATTCGGTCCGTAGATGATCGTCACGTCGCTTGCATCGGCCCGTGGGAGCGGCATGGTTATCTGCGCATCTTTGAAGCGACCGTAGCGCGTCAGATCAAGCCTGTTCAGCCTCATTGCGGGTCCACCCCATGCAGGGATAAAGACACCTCGTCGATGGCCTCTGTGAGCAGTTCGGTGAGCACATCTTCGGCCAGTACATCCCGAATGCTTGCTGGCAAAGCGTTGCGTAGATCTTCAAGTATCTCGACCCCGGCCTGACGGAACCCATCCTCTTGCACCTCAGCACGCATAAGCCGCGCGAGGTCATTCGCTTTGTCATCGATCAGGGTCTTTGGTGGTGAAACCTTGATTTTATCGAGAAAGACGTCGTCTATGCTTTCTAGCAGTTCGGTTGCCAAGGCCCGCAAGTCATCTGTCGTATGGCGTGTCGTTATGATTTGCAACCGGACAGCCGTGAGGAGGTGTGGATCTTGGGCGCTCTTTAGGGCTTCACCAATCTTATTCAAAACTTCAGTTTGGTCGCGGCAATCTGTGAGGTCCAGTTCGGCCTCAATAAACTTCAGATGCCCCACGTTCCGGTGCTCCAATTGCGGGTCACCATCCCCCAGAGTAACAACCGCAACACCACCACCGAAGCGTTCACCGTAATGGCGCGGCTGGGGGATGCCGGGCATGACGGCCAGCGCGGAACCGGACCTACGTTCAAAGGGAAGGTGAATATGCCCAAGGCACCAAAGATCGTAGCCATGCGCCAAAAGATCTTGTTCTGAACAGGGTGCATAGGGATCGTGGCTCGGTGACCCTCCTAGCGAAGTGTGCATCAAACCGACGTTGACTCGTCCCGCGACAGGTTCGGGGTAGTCTGGCAAAAAGCTGTTTCCCTGATGGCTTTTTTCAAATGATAGCCCGTGGAACGAGGCATCCCCGATTTCGACAGTCGGATTTCCTTTGTGGAGCAAATGGATATCAGGGCCAAGGTCGCCGTGGGTTGTGTGATCCAGCAGCGCATCATGGTTGCCGCGAATAAGAACCGTGGGAATGCCGGCGGAGGCGGCACGGGTTAGCTGGCTTATCAAGAACGCTCTTGATTTCAGATCGGGGAAGTCGCTGTCAAAGATGTCGCCCGCCAAGACCAAAGCATCTGCTGCCTCTGAAATAGCCACCTCCACGATACGCCGAAACGTGTCGAAGCTGGCTTGCTTCAGGCGCTCTCCCAATTCTGGATTGCGTAGTGCAACCGAACGGATTGGGGATCCAAGATGTGTGTCAGCTGAAACGATGAGCCGCATTTTGTGATTTACCTAGTTTTGAACCTCTAGTTGTGAACGCTTCACGGATATCTAGCAATGGGTACTTGCAAGGACACATTTGCCTCGTACATCGCCGTCTTCGGGGCGAAATGTTGCCTGATGGCGCTTGCCATCTTTGAGAGCTCCCGCACTCTGTGTAGCAATCGAACAACAACCCAACTTGCGAAAAACACTGAATTTTCAGATCGAATTCATACAAAACCCTTCGTTTGCGGAGTTCGAGGGAGATCACTTCATTTGCGAAAAACACTTCGGAAACATCGGTATCCTCAGAATTCAATATCAGGCGTATTTATTCTCGTTGATCTTCATTGCAGCACGGACGCAAATAATAAGAAAATCGTGTTTGGAAGGTCCGATGACCTCATTTGAGTACAATAGAATTCTCTTCAACCCTATTGGATATAGTGTCCCGAGGCGGGCGAGAAATGATCCCATGGCGGGTGCGGAATGAAGTGTATCGTACTGGCCGATTTGCATCTTGATATGTACCTCAACCGAGAACTGGACCCATTCTCTCAGATACCCGATGCCGCGTTTGATGGTATCACGCACTGCATTGTCGCAGGCGATCTCTCAAATAAGGCCCAGAAGCAATGGAACCGATGCATTCCATGGCTCGTGGAGCGGTTTCCGGATGCGCAGCTATACGTAATGCCAGGGAATCACGACTACTACGATTTCCGCATCGATGGTGAAGATCGACTTGTGGAAATCGCTGAAAAACATGGGGCTTCCTTCGTACAGAAGAGCGAATTGATCTCAGGGAAGCACCGCATTTTGTGCGCGACGCTCTGGACGGATTTCGAAGTATATGGTGATCGCACCGAGAACATGCGGACAGCTAGTCGGGTCATGAGCGACTATCACTACATCAAAGTGGCGCGAAACAATTTCCGTCGTCTTACACCAGCGCAGACGGCAGCCATCCATGCCGAGCACCGAAATTGGCTTTTGGAGCGTCTTGCAGAACCGTTTGATGGCGAAACAACCGTGATTTCCCATCACGCGCCGCATCGAAGGGCACTTAGTGCCGAGCCCTCATACGGCCCATGCTACGCCTCAGATTTGGAGGAAATAATCATGACTTTCAAACCTCGACGGTGGCTGTTTGGACACACGCATCATCGCATATCCTTCAGCGTTGGCGATACAGAATTGCGGAATATCTCCGTTGGCTATCCAGGACAAAATGAACCGCTTGAAGGGCTTGAGAGATTTACCTTGGAGTTGAGGTGATGAGCAAAGATGCTAGCCGTTTCTTGATTATAGTGGGGTAATTTATGATTTCGTGCCGATCTTTGAGCTGGGTTTATGAAAGTGTTATCATGGTGTTACGTTTCTATTTCAAAGATCTTCGCCGATCATCGCTGCCGATGTCATTTCATAGAAACGGTGGATGCCAGATCGCGTGTACGTTGGCCTCCAAGTCGCTGAAACTTTCATGAATACAACGGTTTTGCAATTTCAACGTTTTGCATTCTTAGACTTTGAGGCAAGCAGTCTTCATCGTGACAGCTGGCCCATTGAGGTCGGCTTAAGTTGGATTGATGACAGCCATGAAATTCAGACCTTTGAGAGCCTGATCCGACCTGCGCCGCATTGGTCGGAAGAAGCCTGGTCGCAAGCTAGCGCACTGGTGCATAATATACCGCGGTCCGCGTTGGAATCTGCGCCGCATGTCGATGGTGTAGCCGAGGGCTTATTGAAAGCTCTAGGCGGCCGAATAGCACTTTCTGATGCACCACCATTTGAGCAGCACTGGCTTGACCAACTGCTTGGTGCAGCGGGTGTGACTACACATGTACAGATTGAAGATTTTGATGCGATCACACTAGCAGCGTTCTCTCCGCGCGCTTTGGACTTTCTTTACGAACGGTTGGAGAGGGTCGTGGCACCGCACCGGGCAGGCCCAGACAGTGCCCGTTTCGCGAAAGGCTGGCTTGCTGGTATGCGCGTTGAGGAAGAAACATAATCAGATCGGCAAAGTCCGTAAAGCAGTCTTCTATACACCTCGCAGCGAAGGCCTCTAAGAGCCCAAACCTACCAGGATGCTGCGTTGCGACAAACGTCCGGTTTTGGATCAAGCTTAGTTCGGATGGTTCTCTCGACGCTTCGCAAGCTCACGATAGAGTGCGGGTGGGCTCACGCCTATCCAATCAGCGACGCGTACCCACTCACCTTCTTTCGGGTGGCCAAAGAGTTCGAGATAGGCATCCAGACGATCAGTCACTCTTCGCCTGCGCATAATCTCAATGCGGGTGCGCAAAGTCTGTACCTCTCTCGCTGTGCGCTCGAAAGCTTTGATCGAAATACGGTCTGACGAGGCGACATTCTCCAAATGCGCGATTAACTTGGCTTTGGGGATCATAGAGACCGTAGTCGCGATATTCGTTACAGCATCGCAGTGATATCGATCCGCAAAAAGCGACGCTTCGGCCACCAGACCACCTTTATTTGCTGTATGTAGTGTCAAAAGCCCCCCATCTTGCAGCGCCCGCTGTAAGAAGAGTCGCCCATCACCGACCAGAAACATCCATTCAACTTGGTCGCCTCGCCGAAACAGCGTTTCGCCCGCGTCCAATGTTCGTTTGGGTGCGCCATCAAAATAATGAAGCCAATGATCTGACATGATTTATATCATGTTCAGTTTCGCCCGCGTCATGCAATGCCTTGGTGCAAAAGCTGGATCGATCAAGGACTTCAATTATGAGTATCAAACACTTTGCACTTCTTTTGATGGCTTTCCCCAACATCGCGTTGTCTCAAACCGACGATGGAAGTCATGGTTCGACGCCTTCCGCCTACGCAGGTGAAGAAACGCGCTTGATCAAGTCTCTCTCGGAACAAGACCTGGAAGAAATCGCGCTTGGTGGCGGATGGGGGCTTGCGCGCGCCGCCGAGCTGAATGGTGTCCCGGGGCCAACGCACCTACTTGAGCTGGCCGATGAAATCGGGCTGAGCGAGCAGCAGCGCGACGACATCGAGGCGATTCGAGAGCAGATGCAGGCAGACGCCATAACTGCCGGGGAGCGGTTCGTTGCAGCTGAACAAGCGCTGGACGCAGCCTTTCAACAAGGAGCGCCAGATGCCGAGGCGCTTGAACGGCTGGTTACTGAAGCGGGGCAAGCGCGGGCAGCCCTCCGCCTCGTTCATCTGAATGCCCATCTGTTAACTTTGCCACTGCTGACCGATGCCCAAGTCGGCCAATACTCGGTGTTACGCGGCTATTCAGATGATCCATGCGCCTCAGTTCCAGAAGGGCATGATCCGGACATGTGGCGTAGTCATAACCGATGCAACTAAGCTCGACTGCAGCCCGGGGCATCTTTCATGAGGGAATCCAGCATCGGACAGGCCGTACTTCCGTCATTACAATTTGAAGATAGGCTCTGAAGCGCTTCCCGAAGGCGTGTCAGGTTTTCGATCTTGGCGTTGATGTCATCCAGATGATTTTCCGCCAGTGTCTTCACCTCACCGCAACTTCGATCATCCTGTTCCGTCAGCGACAGGAAGGTCTGGATGATCGAGATCGGGAAACCCAGGTCTCGACAACGCCGTACGAACCGTAGCGTCGCAATTTCGTCAGATGAGTAGAGCCTACGCCCTCCTGCCGAGCGCCCTGGCTTTGGAACAATGCCTTCACGCTCATAATAGCGGATCGTTTCGATGTTCACGCCGCTTTGCTCTGATGCCTTGCCGATGGTGAACATTCTGCTTGCTCCTGTAGTCACTACAGGAACTAAAACTGCGGAATGGACGTGAACGCAAATCAACAAACGGCGACTGAACCCAATGTGGCCACGCGGCTGGTTATGCCTCTCGCGGCACTTCTCGCAGTGTTGTCAGCCTCATGCTGTGTGTTGCCAATTGGGCTGTCCATCATCGGTCTTGGTGGCACATGGCTCACCATGCTCGGGCCTTTCATAGCGTATCGGAATTTCATCCTTATCGTTGTCGCCATCGCGCTCATATGGGCGTGGTATCGTGTGATCTGGCCCAGAGCATGCACAAGGCCCAGACGATCCGCTATCGTCTGGGCGTCCCTCGCCACCATTGCCTTCTTGGTTGCGCTGTCGTCCCCATATTGGGAAGCCTCGGCACAACGGTTCATGTGGGATTTGTGGAGATCGACTCGATGAAGAACAAATTACTGGCATTTGGCCTTGGCGGCACGGTCTTGGCGATCCTCTGCTGTTTCACGCCGCTGTTACCGATTGTGCTCACAGCTCTTGGTCTGACTGGCCTGCTTGGCGTTCTTTACAACGATGCTGTTTTGCTGCCGATCTTGGTGGGTTTTCTTATACTAACGGGGTACGCGCTATGGCGACAGAACCAACAAAAGTAGTTTTGGAATCCACGCTGACCTGCCCATCTTGTGGGCACGCAGAGACGGAAACGATGCCGACGGATGCCTGCCAATGGTTCTATGAATGCAGTGGCTGCAATACCGTCCTCAAACCACTCGAAGGCGACTGTTGCGTCTACTGTTCTTACGCGACGGTGCCTTGTCCTCCGATACAAGAAGGCAAGTCCTGCTGCGCATAACGGACCTTTGGCGCCTTGCTGAAACTTGGTAGGGGGCTCAAACTGGACAGTTTCGGCGTGCCGCACGAATGGCCTCTGCGGCGATAGAGTACTATTCCTTCCCCAGCCTTAAGAGACCCCAGCCGGGCTCGATTACGGCGACACATCCTCGTGACTTGTCAAAGCCACATACCCCCAGTAGGTATTGATTATGTTTCGTTTGGTTCTGTCGATCATTCTTGTTTTTGCATTCGCTGGTGCATCCACCGCATCTGTGATGCATGGCTTGAACCATGGATCAGATCACATGGACCACCATACCCAAATGTCAGAAAGCGATCCATTGGCCGATGCTGAGACGGCACTCGCGGACTGCTGCGACGCCACCAGTGGAATGGGTTCGACGCCCTGTTTTGGCGATCTCGCGGCCACTTCTGCTACTTTGCAGGTCATTCCCGCGAGCAGATCAGTTGTTAGTGTTCTGTACGCTGATTTCGACTTTGCAAACCTGACGCTGGCTGTCCCAACCGGTCCTCCGAAAGTCTGAACGGCAACGGGCGCTTGCCCGCAGTCCATTCAACTTTTTATTCAAAGGACCGACAGACATGATCACACGTCGTCACTTCACCACCTTATCTGCAACCGTTCTTGTCATGGCAGCCTTGCCTGCTCGTGCGGGCACGCTCATGCGCGTTTTGGCTTCGCCAGGCTGCGGATGCTGTCACGCCTGGGCCGACCTAGCTCGCGCACGCGGCTACGCCGTCACCTTAGAGGAACTGACCGATCCCGAGGCGCAAAAGTCCGAGCGCGGCATTCCGCTTGAGCTCGCCTCCTGTCACACCATTGAAGCGGATGGATATGTCTTCGAAGGGCATGTGCCGTTCGAAGCATTGGAAGCCGTTTTGCAGGATGGCCCAGACATCACTGGGCTTGCTGTTCCGGACATGCCGATGGGCTCTCCTGGCATGGGCGACGACCCGTCCGCCCGCTACGATGTCATTGCATTTGGTGGAGAGGCTGGCACCGGCACGGTATACTACCGCGCGGGCACGGCGCAGCCGTTCGACACCTGATGGTAGGTCGGAAAGCCGTTTTGCTAATCGGCGGGCTCACGCTCGCCGGTTTCGCAGCCGCATTTGTTCTGGCGCAACCTTCCCAAACGGTTGGTATTTTGACGCCTGACGACGCCGAAGTGATCGCCTTGGGCCAAAGCATCTACACAGACCAATGTGCCGCTTGCCATGGTGCGCGCCTAGAGGGGCAGCCAAACTGGCGAATACGTGGAGATGATGGACTGCTGCCAGCACCGCCACATGACGCAACAGGCCATACGTGGCACCATGATGATGAAACTCTTTTTACCCTAACCAAATATGGGCTTGCCGGTCTGATGGAGAACGCGCCACCATCCGGCATGCCTGTCTATGAGGGTGTGCTCACTGATGACGAGATCATTGCGGTACTGTCCTTCATCAAATCAACTTGGCCTGATGACCTTCGTCAGTATCACGACGAACTGAACGCCCAGTCCGAATAGAGGAAAATTCAGATGATCAAACAAACTCTTCTCGGCTTGGCCGTTGTAGTTGCTCCCGCTCTTGCCTTTGCCCATTCGAAGTCTGAGGCCACAACACCCGCCGACGGTGCGACAGTGACAGAAGTGCCGGAGCTTTCAATGCGGTTCGATGATCCGATGCGCATCATTTCGGTCACGCTTACCTCACCAGATGGAGATTTCGAAATCGAACGCGAGACAGGTATGGAGCCCGGTACAGAGTTTCGGGCTTTGCCATCGAAAGAGCTTCCGCCTGGAAGTTATCGCTTCGATTGGCGCGGTATGGCGTCGGACGGCCATCCGATGCAGGGCAGCTTCTCCTTCACGGTTGCTGAGTGACCGGACTCGCGCCTATCGACGGTCTTGTTGTTTTGGCCATCTTGGCCAAAGCGATTGGATATAGCGCGGCACTCCTTGCAATGGGGGGCGTGCTCTTTGCATTCGCCTTTGCAAAGCGCGCTGAGGCATCAGTCCTGCGACTTGCAAAGCAGCTTGCTGTCGGTGCAGTGCTCGTCGGTCTCGCCGTGCTTGTCGTTCGGTTCGGTATTCGGGCGGCCCGGATATCCGGGATGGGCTTAGAGGGCGCGACCGACCCAGTGATGCTTGGCTTCGTTTGGGAAAGTCCACTTGGGACCGCCGCAATTTGGCGCGGGATAGGCGAACTTGCGATAGTTGCAATGCTGGTGCCCCGTATTGGACAATGGATCGCTCTGGCAGGCAGCCTTGCTGTGGCGATATCCTTTGCTCAAGTGGGCCACGCTCTTGGAGAGCCCAGAGTAGCCCTGGCTGTCCTGCTGGTGCTGCATCTTCTAGCCGCTGCTTTCTGGGTTGGCGCTCTCATACCTTTGCGGCAGGCAGCACTTGCACCAGCCGGTGCTGATCTGTTGCACTATTTTGGTAATCTCGCCGCTGGCGGAGTAGCGGCTCTAATCCTCGCAGGCACATCGCTCGCTTGGCTGCTTTCAGGTTCTGCCACTGCGTTATTTGGAACGGCCTACGGCTTAGCACTTCTGGTCAAAGTCGCGATTGTTGCGGTCCTCTTGGGCTTTGCAACTTGGAATAAAGTGAGGCTGGTCCCTGCCTTGCGTGCTGAGAAACCCGGTGCAGCCCATGCCCTGCGGCGTTCTATTGCAATGGAAATGCTGGCCGTTGTTCTAATCCTTCTGGCAACTGCAACCATCACCAGTGTAACGACGCCACCAGTGAATCTGTGACAGCTTAACCGCGTGCCTTATCGAGCAATTCAAGGAGTTCTGTGAACTTCGCCCGCTGATCCTCCCGATCACCTGATGCAAGTGCATCCTCGATACAATGCGACGCATGATCATCAATCACGAGCTTCTCGACGCCTTTGAGAGCGGCCCGCACCGCAGCAATTTGCGTCAGGACATCGACGCAATAGCGGTCCTCTTCGACCATCCGGGCAATCCCTCGGACCTGACCCTCCAGGCGTTTGAGGCGTTTCAAAGTGGCTTCGCGGTTTTCGTGCATAGTCTCTTTTCGCATGGTGGCAGACAAAAAGTCGAGTGAGTGCGGAACCAAAGCTCACACTCTTGATTATATACCCCATGGGGGTATATGGAATTAAGAAATACTCACGCAAGTAAATTGACGGAGAAGCCAATGCCAAAAGACACGCGCGACGCTGCCAACATCGATACAAACCCGGAGGAAGTGGCGTTAGGCAAGACGGCTGTGCTTTACCGTATGGCCCTGCCGGATCATCTGTGCCCATCTGGGCAAAAGGCTCGCTGGCTTCTCGAACGTCAGGGATATGATGTCGATGATAGGCTTTTCCGAACCCGCGCCGAAGTTGACGCTTTTAAGGCCGAGCACGCCGTCAAGACGACGCCCCAAGCTTGGATCGAAGGTGAACGCGTTGGCGGCTATACGGACCTGCGCGAAAAGCTGACCGGCTGGGACCCGAAGGCAACCACCTACCGGCCAGTGCTTTATCTCTTCGCCGTGGCAGCTTTGACCGCAATCGCGCTCTCCATTGGGTTCCTTGGCGCAATCACTTGGCAAACACTCGGCTGGTTCATCTCGGTCTCGATGATCCTTCTCGGCATGCAGAAACTGCGCGATATCGAGGGCTTCTCCACGATGTTCCTCAACTACGATCTTCTGGCGCGGAAATGGGTGCCTTACGCCTATATCTATCCATTCGTGGAAACAGGCGCGGGCATCCTCATGACCGGCATGATCCTAACTTGGTTGTCAGCTCCGGCAGCACTTTTCGTTGCTGGCATTGGAGCCGTCAGTGTCTTCAAGGCCGTCTACATCGACAAACGTGAGCTTAAATGCGCATGCGTTGGTGGAAATTCAAACGTTCCGCTTGGGTTTGTGAGCCTGACCGAAAATTTGATGATGGTCGGTATGGCGGTCGTGATGCTTTGGCTGATGGTTTGAGCGCGTAATTCTTCAGTCCCTTCGCCCCTAAACATCAATGCGGACCTCTGGATACAGATATTGAACGGCTGGCTTGTCCGCAAGGCGGCCCTTGGCTGGCCACGCGACCTATGTCCACTTTCATGAAGTCGGTGACGGCACAGTCTTAGTAAGTCTCTGCGGTAAAGCTATTCAGACGGAACGGCAATCGGCTGTGAATATGCGGCGTTTCCATCTTGCCGACCACCGCCTCTATTTGTGGACCAGTTGCATACTTCTAAAATCTTTTGAGCTCATGCGTTCATCAGCGTAATTCTGGTGGCTACAGCGCTGTAGCGAGTGCCTCTATTGACGTACTATCCCGGAGAAGCGTTGCTATCAGTCAGAAGGCGTCGGGTCTGCTGCAGGTGCGGTAGCTCTTTTGGAGCACTCAGAATTCCAATAACGAAAGCAGCATGCAATCTGCTTTATCTGAACACGATATCGAGCGTATCCACTGGATGACCTTGTCACTTCTCCTACCAGCAGGCGGGGTCACAGCCAAATTTCCAGATAGTGATACTTGTGTTGAGCATTTGGACGCAGTGCGATGGCAACTTGGAGTGTATTGTCCGCGGTGCGACGCGGGAGACATCGCGCCGAAGAGTTCGCGAAAAACCTATCGCTGCCGAAAATGTGCCTACCATTTTTCCGCGACAACCCGAACTTTTGCGCACGGCGCCAATAAAAAGTTGCTTACATATTTCTTAGCGGCCGAGGACATCATCAAGCGAAAAGCAGAGATGAGTAGTTTTGACATCATCGCTGCACACGATTTCAAAGACGAACACAAACTGGCATACATGACCGCCCGCCGTCTCCTCAAATTGTTGACGAATGAACTTCTGCTTGAAGATGGTGGTCTTATTGGCCGCTGCATCTGCGCGGGGGAGCTTAGCTTGCCACCAGATATAGAAATTGGCGGTCGTGATCATTTCTTCTGGTTGCTTGAAGCCCTTCAGCCACACGGTACCGGTCAGTCAGGCATTTGAACAAAGTAGACACTCCGTCCACATCTCGTTTCTGCTGACATATTCCCAGATTTGAAGTCTCACCATAAGTACCGTTCAAAGGATGTTCATGTCTGATGCGAATGCGAAAACGAACTAAGCTTTGAAAACCGAGAGCACCGATGTCTTTGAGGTTTTGAAAGGTCTTCTAAATTTCGCTAAGTACATGAATTAAATATAAAAATGACTCGACTCAACGGTGCGAAAGTGCATTTTGAGCCCGTCTTGAAATGAACGGTCATTCAAGGGCCGTGAACATATCTCCGGTGACGGAGACGTAAACATATAACGCGTCATCTACGTCGCGTGTCGAAGTGAGGGCCCTTGGGTCCAAAAGATGTTTGCTTCACCGGAGGGGCTCGCAAGGCTCTTTGGAAAGCAAGTGCTGTTCATCACTTCTGAGATTTTAATGACCGCCCAGAATCTAGCTGGCGCGGACCGGTGGAGACGTGCTCGATGGGTGACGAGATAATATTTCAAGCGGCGATCCTGTTGTCCGCATGTGGGAACCAAAGTGCAGCCGGGGTGCCGGGTTCAGTATCCAAGTATGCTGCTTATCTTGTTGCGAACCGGCGCTGCGAAGCCATGCCAAAATGTTGCAATGGAAATTTGTCCGACGGCCGCCAAGGTGCTGGAGGTACAGGGCTATGACTCGAGCTAGAAAGCACCTGATGTCGCCCCCCTTAAAGAGTCGGGCAGTCCGTACGATTCCGAAATCTTCGAAAGGTCATTTCGTTGGCGAGTTGGTCTATGACAATATCAACGGGAAGCCACAGCGCCTTGGGTTTGCCAGTTATACGGAATTCAAGGCGGTAATTTGCCTGATCTATCGCGAAGATTTTGCTGATATCGAAGAGCAGTTGGCATCGCTGCCTTTCAACCACCCGAAGGGCGCACCAAGCCAGCATTTCTTCGATTTTAGGTTCACGACGAAGGGTGGGCAAAGAATCTGCATCTCCGTTAAGCCGGAACGGATTGCCACGACTTATGCCTACCAGGCAACGATCGACGCTGTGAAGAATGCTGCGATTGGCAATATTTGCGATGCTGTTGCAACGGTGACTGAGCGTAATATCAGTCCGATAGAACTGCATAACGCTGAACTTTATCACGCGGCGAGAAAGCCGGAGCCTGAGATCGACTCTATTGTTGTTGACGGACTGGCTCAGCTTGAAACTACGGTGTCAGTCAGTGAATTTCTTGAGAGCATCGGCCTTTCAGGGCGAGGGTTCTTCAGTGTCGCGCGCGCCATTCGTGCAGGGCATGCGCGTCTTTTCACGCCTGAAAAGATCCGGGGAAAGACTCTAATTGAACGCGGAGTAGCAGCGTAATGGCCGCTCCGTTCACGAAAAAGACCAGGGTTCTCCTTGAGAAGGATTGCGAGTTTGCAGTCGGCATTCGCAATGGACGCGTCCTCGAGTTGCGGCCTGAAGGATACCTAATTTTCTGGGAAGAATGGACGGACCCTGAGACCGGCGAGTGTCATGAAAGTACGGCTAGTGTCATGTCATATGACGCCATCGTCACTGAAAACAATTACGGTAACCTCAAGGTTCTACGGCGCCCCTTGGCAAAACCTTTTGATCGAGAAGCAATCCGTCGGATCGAGCGTTTGCCAACTGAGGTGGCACGTCAGCGTTTCAAGAAGCAGTATGTCTTGGCGATCCAAGACATGCTTGATGCTGGCGAGCTTCAACCGATCCGTGATGATTTCTGCGACAATATCGTCAGAATCGTCGCGAGAGGCAAAAATCGGTACGATGAATACTTAGCTGCACTTGCTATTCGCGAGAACAAGCGCGGCGGTGCGCGAACCACAAAATCAAAAAGGGAAGTCGAAAAGTCTTTTGAATTCCATCAAGGGTTCAAATGCGGTCAGACTATGTGGAAGTGGTACTGGCTGTGGCGCGTCGAAGGCGATGATGGCCTATTCGACAAGTATCGGAATTGCGGAAAATACCAGCGGTACGATGATGCAACCGATAACTTCATTGAAGGTATACTTGGCACCCTCTGGGACCAAGAGCGTGTAACGATCAAGTCGCTTGTTGATAGCGTTCAAAAGGCTTTGGACGCTGAAAACGAACGGCGCGAGCGTCTGCCGGTTCCTGCAGCCAAGCTTAAGAGGGCGGGATATGACTACATTCTGCGCCTGATCAAAGAGAATGCCCCGCTCGACCACAAAATCCGAAAACACGGTTGGGACAAGGCCTATAAGGACCTCCACACTCTTGGCATGGGGATTGAAACCTACCGCGCGTTGCAGCGTGTCGAGATTGATGAATATACCGTCGATCTGTTCGTGCTCATGCAAAGCACGGGCCTGTTCGAGCATATGCCGCAATCTATCAAAGACATTTTGGGGCTGGATGGTTTCGCGCGACGCGTCACTCTGTCTGCAGCGATTGACGTTCACACGCGATGCTTCCTAGCACTTCAGATTGTACCAGAGGGCATCGAAAGCCCCCTGAAACAAACAGTGGAAATGATCTATACAGATAAAAATCCCATCGCAGACGCAGCAGGTGCAAAATTCGGCTGGCCGATGGCAGGGGCGCCAGAAACCATCGTGCTTGATCGTGGTTCTGCGTACGTCACGGATGATGCTTATGACGTTCTCGCCAGCCTCGGCATCACCAACCTTGGTGCGCCGGCTGGCAAGCCTTGGCTGAAACCATTTATCGAACGCGTATTCCGGACGATCCACAGCGATCTTTTGCAACGGTTCTCGGGGCGTGCGTTCAGCAATGTTGTCGAGCGCGAAGAAAACGACGCTGCGGAACGTGCGACCCTCACTCTTGAAGCGTTTCTGGTGTGGTTGGTGCGTTGGACAGTCGATGCATATCATACGAAAAAGCACACTACTCTTGGTATGTCGCCAAAACAGGCATGGGAGGAGGCGATCAAGGAATGCACGCCGCGCTCACTCAGCAGTGACGAAATGCGTGAAGTCTTCGGTGTGCCGGGGCGACGCAAGCTAAGTCAGACGGGACTTCGCCTATGTCACATCGACTATCAATCAGATTCCCTCATGGAGCAGTTCGTCAATTCAAATGGGGAGTATTTTGAATTTCTCCGATGGGATGGCGACATTGGCACAATCAGCGCTCGCTGCGATGACGGGCCATGGTACACGGTGCCTGCAAAAGACGAGCGGTGGATCGGCAAGAACGATATCGATCTGCGCGAATGGCTTCAGCAACAGCAAGATGAAGACCCCGACGAATTCCGCGCTCGCCGTGATTTTATCAATGATGCCAATCGGGAGTCGTTTCGACTGAAGCAGTTGAAGGGGTTAATTTCTCTTCCGAAAACACCTGCAGAACTTCGTAAGGACGTCGAACGCTTCGTACGTCATGCAGACACAGCGGAGCGCCGTCACAAGGCGGGGCCTTATCGTGCGCTGCTTGACGATGCTGATGACGGCACGGGCGATCACCCCAAAAACCATAATTACATGGCCGGGGCCGCACATGATCCCGTGTGCGATGGCGGCACAGATTTTGACGACGATTCAATGGAGTAAGAATGAACGTGATGACCAATATTAACCCCGTTTCTCTAACCGAAAAGCTGGCATGGCTTGACGAAAGGTACTGGAAGTTCGGAATGGAACGCGATCTTGAAGACCATCTGATCGACATCTTTCAAATGGATGACGACGGCCAGAGGACAACCGAGCCGCGCTTTGATCCGCTGACTGGGGAAACCAAAGGCTTGATGGTCCTTGGCCAATCTGGAAACGGAAAGACGGCATTGTTGAAAAGGGCCCTCCGCGTCGATCCTGTTCTGACGAAATTCAAAATCAATCAAGGCGGTAACACTCTTTACATCACGGTCCCGCCAGAAGCGACGATTAAGAAGCTTGCGGAGATCATTTTGGCAAAAACGGGTTATGAAAATGTCGATAAAAAATTGCGGGCCGCAGATGCCTGGGAAATAGCGAGGCATCGTTTTGGCCTCGTTGGGATCAAAGCCTTGATCATCGACGAGTGCCATCACATTTTTCGTCCTGGTGCCGGACGGGACATCCCTGCGGCTATCCAGGCCTTGAAACACATCATGCAGTCTCAGGACCGCGTCGCCCTAATCATTGCAGGCGTTCCGAACTTGAAGTCAGCGATTCAAAGCGAGGTCACTGGTGAAACGATGCGCCGCTTTAACGAGTTTTCTTTAGGCCGGATCCGTTCAGGGTCCCGTGGCGCAACTACCTTTGACAAAAACTTCATGAAGTGTGCCCAGATTTTAGGAATTAATATCGCTGAAGCGGACGCGTTGCCTGATCGTATACTTTTCGCAGAACATGGGCAGATCGGCAAAAGTGTAGCTCTGGGCAAGGATATCTTGCGCTCCGTGATTGTGAGGAAGCAAGAAACGGTCACCCTCGAAGCTGCCGAGCGGGTCTACCGCAAATCGAATTCAGGCCTCGACATGACACCTTTCAACAGGGCTGAGTGGGATGTCGCGAAGGCTGAGTTAGTTGCAATTGGCTGGGGGCAGTCATGACCTTGTGGCCAAGCCTTACCTATGACCCAAAAGAAACCTTGCTCTCATATGCGGACCGGCTGTCTATGATGCATACCGATCGCGGGATGGAGCGTCTCATCAGGGACGCCGGCATAAACCTCGAGCATTTTACCTCTGGACGCGAAGAAGCGGTCTCGGCTTTCGCAGAAACGGCCGGATTGCTGTCGGAGGATGCTGAGAAAGGGGCCATCCGCGTATTTCAGCGAGGAGCGTTGTTCCGAGGCGAAGACATCTCCAAAACCTTCTTGAGCCCGCGTGCTGCCCGCTATTGTCCCTCCTGTTTGGCAGAAGACGGTTACAGGGATAATCGTAAGTTCCGTCTCATTTGGGGTTTCCGTCATGTGGTCCGATGTGATCATCATTCGTCGTGGCTCATTGATACCCCTTGCAAGAACGAGACTAACTTACGTCTGGCCATCGGCACTGAAAAACTCGACGAAGTTCAAGCCGCACCAACCGAGACGCCAGACTATCTGTTGTGGCTAAGGGAGCGCCTCCATGGTCAACCGTGCTCTGGCAACCCCTGGATCGATGATCAGACCCTAGAACAGGTTCTTGCTGCGTCTGAAATGCTGGGTGCAACATTGGAACACGGGCACCGTGTCGCCCTCAAGAAGCTATCCGCCGAACAGACTGAACAGGCGACCGACATCGGTTTCTCTATATACAGTGAAGGACCTGACGCAGTCTCTGAAGCATTGGACACGATCCGGGCGACATCGCCTGCATCGGCGGTGCAAGCCGGGCCACTGGCCCATTACGGCAAGCTCTATGATTGGCTGCATCGCCGCAGCAACACGATCGACCCTGGGCCGATCCGCGATCTCTTGCGGGACCACATTATTAAGAATTCCGCTGTCGAGCCAGGTACCACGGTTCTTGGTGTTGAGATCAAAGAGCGAAGATACCATACTCTGCAAAGCTTATCCGCTGAGGTCGACATACCGCGGGTGCGGTTGTCACGGGTTCTGAAAGGACTTGGTCAGGTGCCGGAGAATGCGACGGAAGTTGACTGCGGCAATGCAGTCTTTGAGGCAGCTAAAACCGTACCCATTATCGAGGCATTCAAGTCTGCAGTTCGATTGCAAGACGTTCCTGATTATCTTGGTGCCACCAAAGGCCAGTTCGAGGCGCTGTATAGGACAGGAATCGTGAAGCCGCTGGTTCCGCGAACGGGCCGTGGTTCAGTTCGAAACGTCGTCTTCGCGAGACAACACCTTGATGATCTTCTGCAGAGTTGGCAGGCACTGCCGCTTTTTACGGATGAGGCTGAAGGCGATTTCCATCCCATTGCATATGCTTGTCAGCGCGGCGCTGGGCTGTTTGAAGATGTCTTCGTCGATATCCAGTCTGGCAGGATCCGTGGATACCGCCATCCTGACAAAGCCGGCATTGGCGCTGTCTATGTAGATGTCAGTTCGCTTTCGAAGTTCAAAAAGTCAGCCTGATACCTCCAAATGCCTGCAGATCGATAGCCCGCTTTGGCGGGCTTTTTTGTTGTCTTTTGAAAGATTTCGCGTGATCTTGCCACGATTTTCGCGGGATCCTTGGTCCCATTATGAATTCACTCAAAATAAGTCATTGTAATTGCATGGTAAATTTTGCAACTTCGAGACAACTTTGGCCGGATTTACACAGGCGACCTGCGCGCAGCCCTTGCCATAATGCCCACAAAGCGGCATGAAAGCGCTATGCGTCTCCTTAGCTCAGCTGGATAGAGCAGCCGACTTCTAATCGGCAGGTCGAGGGTTCGAATCCTTCAGGGGACGCCATTGCGATTACGGCATTCATTGAAGCGGATTTTAATTTAGCCCCGCCAATGTCTCCAGAACCCTCTGTCTGCGTTGCACTTGACCCGGCCCATCCAGCCGGGCCTTTCACATGTGCAACCGGCGCATAGCAGTCGCTGATCAAAAGCCGCTGTCGCCAGAAACGATCCCGACAAGGTGTTCGGGCTGGCCGTTCCGCCGGGGTCGCCCCAGGATGCCGCCGATGCGATCTTGCAGACCCATCAAGCCGCATTGGAAAGCGTGCTTTTGGCGTTTGCGCTGGCTGTCACCCGTTTTCAAAAGGTTGGGCAGGCAGACAGGTTAAACGCCTCCCAGATCAAGACACTATCGCTGTTGGCAGAGGGGCGCACGCTTGCCGAAATCGCCGCACTAGAAGGCGTCCATTTCCGCACAATTGACAAACGGCTTGCTGCCGCGCGTCGGATATTGGCTGCAAATAATTCGGTCCATGCTGTCGTGCTGGCAGAGCGTAGCGGCCAGCTTATTGTTGTGCGCGACTAGCCGTAGGTGAGGCTGCAAAAACATGCGCTGTGATCAACGCAATAGCGAGCGCGACACCCACCCCAATCACAATGGGTGTTTTCCAAAGAATAAGGATGGCTGCAAGAATGCGCAGCATCACCTCCCATTGCCGCAAAGCCGCCCGATCAAACCGCGCCAATGCTGACGCAATCAGATAAAGCGCCACCAGCAAGCGGCACAGCAGGAGTGAGAGTGCGCCAAAATCGGTTTCCCCAGAATACCCGTCCATCAGAACGCGCCGCCCGTTTTCATCCGTGATCGTAACGGCTTCGGGGATCAGCAGCAGCTCTGGATACCACGCAAACACAAAGGGAATCGTGAACATCACAATGCCAACCCGCACCGCAGACACAGCTGTGCGCATCGGCTCGGTTCGGGTGATGGATGCCGCTGCAAAAGCAGCAACAGCAACTGGTGGCGTAATCGCCGAGGCGACAGCGAAGTAAAAGACAAACATATTGGCGGTGAAGAAACTGACGCCAAGCTGGGCCAAAAGCGGGCCAAGCAACAGGGCGACGTTTACATAGGCCGGGACCGTCGGCATCCCCATCCCCAAAAGGATCGCGCAAAGCATGGCGCAAAATAGCGCCAGCATCAGATAGACGCCCCCAACGATTGGGATTTGAATACCGAAAAGCGTGACAGAGGTCACTTGCGCCAGCCAAGATGTGACAGCACGGGTAAGTTCGCCCGTCAGCCCGCTTTCGTTCAGGAACGCCGCGATAATCGACACCGCAAACAAAAGCAGGAAAAGGCGCGAGATCAAGATCCCGCCTTCGCCCAGCGCTGTAAAAACCTTGCTGGGTTTTGCGCGGGTTTCAGGATCAAGGAACATCAGTGGCAGCAGGATCGCAACGGCCCACCATCCCGCCGAAACCGCATCGCCTGCGGCGTTAATGATTGTGCGCACCACGGCCTCTGGCAACACAGAGCCGATCCAACCTTGGCCGATCGTGTCTTTGTTGCCCAAAAGCAGGAACAGGATCGTCAGGATTGGCAGGAAGATGATCCACAGGTTACGCCAATCTTGGCGCCCCATGATCAAATCGTCTGGGATGTTGCGCATGGGCGCGATGTTTTCACGTCGAGCCTGAAACATCACCGCCAGAAAGATCGAAAAGAAGAATGCAATTGCGGGGATAAAGGCCGCCGTGATCACCTTGGTGTAGGGCACCGCCGTCAGTGCCACGAGGACGAAGGCCGCGATGCCCATGACCGGCGGCATGATCTGCCCGCCCGAAGACGCGGCCGCCTCGACCCCGCCTGCAAATTGCGGCGAAAACCCATTGCGCCGCATCATCGGGATCGTCAGCCGCCCTGTGGACAGCACGTTTGTCACAGGCCCGCCGGTGATCGTGCCAAACATCGCCGATGACACGATGGCTGCATGCGCCGGACCGCCCCTTAGGTTGCGCGTCACCCGCACCGCAAGCTTGATCAGTGACGTACCGCCCGCAGACGATCCAAACAGCGCCCCCAGCACCACATAAGGAAAGACCTGATTGATGATGATGTCCATAAAGCGGCCCATGAATCCATCGGGCGTGATGAAGACATTCGTCGCCTTTTGCACCGCAGCCGACAGGGCATCACCGCCGTCAGCCCCCAGTTTGGTAAGCAGGAAATTATTCTCGCTCAGGCCAAATACCCAAGCCAGCGCTGTGAGGACGGTATAAAGCACCACCACGCTGGCCACGATGACCAGCGGCAGACCCCAGACCCGGATATTGTATAAGAAAAACAGAAGGATGATGGTGAAAAGCAGTGGTAGGCTCCAGATCCCAAGGCGCGCCTGACAGGCGGGCACCTCGGCCTCAAGTGTCAGGCCGGGGATCAGGCCTTCAGATCGGTTAAGCGCATCTGCGATAAGGCGCGCGCGTTCGCCACTGATCTGGTCAATCAGGCAAACGGAATCGATTTCGATCCAATACCCCAAAGCCCCCAGACCGGCGGCGATGACCAGACCTACGTCCAGCATGGCTCCAAGCCACGCCCATTTGGGGCGGGTTTCACGCCAGACGCGATAAAGGCTCGCGTCCAGTGCGACAATCACCATCATCAGTACGAAAAGTGGCGGGAAAAAGTATTCTGTCGGAAAGCTGGAAATGCGGAAAAACCGAACGCCGGTCACGTCGCGCGCCCAGTCCTGCAGGCCCGGAATTTCAGGCAAAGTGTTCACCATGCCCATCAACACAAGCAAAAAGGCAAGGAGCAGCGCAATGCGCTGCCCCCCGGATCGTGTCGTGGTTGCCTCATTCATGATCGAACCCCGTTTCGGATTTCTACAAGCCTTAGGATTTGACGCAATCTGCGATGGTGTGCCCTGCTTCCTCATAGGCGCGCACGGCACCGGGGTGCAGTTTCATGGTCACAGCACCACAGACACCCTGACTTTTGCCATCAATGTCCCCAAAGCTTAGGAACAGATAAGGCCCACGGGGCGAACCGGTTTCAAACTGTTCCTGCGCGGCGAGGTAGGATTTGGTGATCTGATAGGCAAGGTCGTCATCCATTGTCGCAGGTACGATTTGGGCAAATGCCAAGGCAAACGTATCAAAGGTGTCATCGTCAGACACGATGGTGATGTCGTTTCCTGCATAAGCGGCGCGATATTCCTCAATCGGAACCGAATAGGGTGCGTTGCCCGGCGCGTTGATGATCTGTTGTCCCAACTCACTGTTCAGCAGCTCTGAGGGCATATCATAAAGTGTCGTTCCACCCGCAGCCGCAATCGCGATCTGGCGACCAGATGGCAGACCTTCGGGAAGGGTCCAGCCATCGACAGCACCACCGGTGATTGTCGAAACCGTATCAGGCCACGGCGTTTGCACACCTTCATAGCCTTCGCCGTCTTTCAGACCGGATAAAAGCTGGATCGCTGCGCGACCCGTTGTCAGCGCCGCACCGCGTGGCGGGCCATTATAGATGCGCTTGCCTTCAATGTCAGCGATCCCTTGGATCGCGCCGCTATTGTAGCGGCCGAACAATTGCGCAGACGGGGCCGAAAAGAACAGCGCGCGCAAATTATCCGCAAGCTCTGCGCCCTTTTCAGGACCAACACCGGAATAGGGGCCAACGCCGCGTGACAACAGGAAGGGCAGGATCAGTGGCGCGGGGGCCATGTCAAGCTGGCCTTCCGCAACAGCCTGAACAGAGTTCGTCAGCGTCGCTCCTTCCGTGATTTGCATCGTTGCCACACCGTCTGCGTCCAGAATAGCGGCAAGCGTGGTATCAACGTAGTGCGGCGTAGACCCCGGCGACGTGGTTTCCGCCGTCAGCGTCGCCTGAGCAAAGGCGACAGCGGGCAATAAAGCCAGCATCGCGCCTGCGAGTGATGTCTTGATCATTTTCTTTCCTCCCTTAACGGCGCACTGGCGCGCACAGCATTCCCGTCTTTCACGGGCCTCCGGAGATAGGTTTGCAAAAATTATATGACTTGTCACGTAAAAAATTAATGATCATAGTGTCACACAGGGAGGCCGCATGACCAAATCACAGCAAGACCGCACAGACCGGTTCCAGGCGCGTCAAGCCGCGCAAGAGCGTAACCTTTTTGGACGCATCTCGGCGGCCGCCCTGTCTTCGCGCTCACAAGCAAAGCGACTGCTGCGTTCTGTCGGGACCCTCTCGATTACCGAATGGCGCGTTCTTTGGGACTTGGCCGAAGCTGGCCCTTTAACAGTGACAGAGATGGCGACTATTCAAAGAACAGATCACGCCCTGATCAGCCGGAACATCCCGGCCATGATCGAGAAGGGCTATGTCACCACAACAGCAGGCACAGATGATCGCAGAACATCTTTGGTCGCCCTCACCCCGGCTGGGCAATCCGTTTTCGAGGACACATCGACAACCATGACACAACGGCGCACGGCGCTTGCAAACGCGTTTTCAGAAGCAGAACTTGATACATTTCTTGGTCTGATTGATCGTTTCGAACGCACTGTCGCAGACCCTGTGTCAGCCATTGCACAAACGAAAGACGTCGCATGAGTGATAGACCCAACGTCCTGTGGATCATGGCCGATCAATTGCGTTTCGATTATCTAAGCTGTTACGGCCACCCGCATCTGCACACGCCGCATATCGACGCTTTGGCGGCCCGTGGTGTGCGCTTTGATCGTGCCTACGTACAATCGCCGGTCTGCGGACCATCCCGCATGTCCGCCTATACCGGGCGTTATGTGCGCAGCCATGGATCCACATGGAACGGAATGCCGCTGCGGGTCGGCGAACCGACATTGGGTGATCACCTGCGCGAGGCGGGGGCCCGTGCTGTGCTGGTCGGCAAGACCCATATGATCGCCGACAAAGAAGGCATGGCGTGGCTTGGGATTGATCCTGAAAGCGAGATCGGCGTCGCGCGCGGCGAATGCGGATTCGAACCGTTCGAGCGTGACGATGGTCTGCATCCAGACAGCCCGCGCCAGCAATGGTCGGCCTATGACGACTACCTTGTGGCGCATGGCTATGAAAGCGACAACCCTTGGGAAGACTTCGCCAATTCCGGCATAGACGATGACGGAGAGCTGCTTTCGGCCTGGCTGCTGAAGCACTCGCGCCTTGCGGCCAACGTCCCTGAAGAGCATTCAGAAACCGCCTATATGACCAACCGGGCGATGGCGTTCATGGAAGACGCCATGCAGGACGGTCGCCCGTGGATGTGTCACCTGAGTTATATCAAGCCGCACTGGCCCTATATCGTGCCCGCCCCCTATCACGACATGTACGATGAGACGCATATCGTCGATCCAATCCGGTCGGATGCCGAACGCGAGACGGATCACCCCTTATTGCGCGCCTATCTCGACGCCCGCGTTTGCCGCAGTTTTGCCCGTGACCATGTGCGCGAACACGTGATCCCGGCCTATATGGGCCTGATCAAGCAGCTTGACGACAATCTGGGGCGGGTGTTCGCGTGGATGGACAAGACCGGCCTGAGCGAAAACACGATCATCGCGATGACGTCGGACCATGGCGATTACATGGGCGATCATTGGATGGGCGATAAGGATTTCTACCACGAGATGGC
>CAYPVL010000028.1:0-34476 GCA_964414165.1 uncultured Cognatiyoonia sp. | reverse complement strand
GAAAGCAGCCGCCTGAATTCTACGGCTGAACCCCATTAAAAATGGGGGGACTACCTATCGATTTAAGAGATCGCGACATCCACCTCGGCAAAGTACCTGTGATTTGACGATTGGCGAAGGTAGTCAATTTTTTGGCACATGCATCGTCTGTTGCGGCGATTGCCATCGCCCCAGGCCACCCCGATGGTTGTTTTGTCCAATCTGATATGTTTGCAAGCTTGCTTATGAGAGCATCCATCACGGCAGGCTTTTGCACATCTGGTAGCTTTTTAATAATATCCTGAACAACAGCGCTCGACCTTCTTTCTGCTATCATGAGGCCCTCAAATGCAGCTTGAGCCTCTTCATCTAATCCAGTAAATCCAATCTGAGTTGGACGGAGGTCTCTCGCCAAATAAACGGCTGGGCGTAAATCTATCTCTCCAAGCGGGGGCAGTAGCTTAGCCCATTCGACCACAAACGGACGACTTTCTTCCCAAATTTCAGGGAACTCGCTTTCTAAATCTCCAGCCTCGAGCGCAGCTATGAAGGGTAGTTTACCATCAGGGCTTTCAGCAATTAAGCGATAAAATTCACGGGTCGCCCGCTCTCCAGCGCAGCGCTCAAAAATCACAAGCTTCAGAATTGCCGCCTCATTTAAGGGTATACCTCTACGTTGAGCAATAAACTTTCGTTGATAAAGAGTATTGAGAAGCCTTTTAACTATTCTCGGGTTACCCTTGACAGTCGGTGCTGTCGCCAAAATTTCAGATGCCAAGCCTGAAATTTGGTCAGCGTCCCGTAGAGTTTGTCGACGTTTTTCTGTTAAAGCGTCTAAACCCTTCGCCGTAAACATCTCATCAACGGTTGGAAAAGTCTTCTCCCAACTCTGTTGAAGACGCTCAATCATGAAAACTTGCAGCGCACTGCGCTCCTCAGGTGACAGAGTTTCTCGTGACGGATCGATTTGGTCATCGTGCGCTATAAGGAGCAAAAGCAGAGCGCGTGTCTCAAGCACACCGACACTTGGAATTCTGATAGGATATTGCATCAACTTGTCTAAATAATCAGTGGTAATTCTATCATCAAACGATTTGTAATGCTCCCGAACCGCATGACGGATCATCGTCTCATCAGCTGCAATCACAAAAGTAGTATTTTGCATAAACAAGAATTGCTTGATAGCCTCAAGAGTATGGATCGCGTTGGTAGGCAAGCACCGATCAAGATTATCAATGAAGACGTAAAGAGTTTTATCCATTTCATCTAAAAGGGCGCTAAACTCTTTTCTAAAAGCATCAATGGCTTCTGGTGGCGAAGCAGCTTCTGCGGGTTTTAGTATGCCCTTTGCACCGCTTGCCACTGCCTTACTGGCAGTTTTTACCGCATCAAAATCTTCGCGATCTCCTTCTCCGGCAATCATGTCTCGACTGCCCTCTAGAGCGCGTGCAAACATACCCGCTAAGGGTATCCCCATTGCCAACGCACCAGCCTCTCCTGCTAAGCCCAAAGCCCGAATAGCATCAACTCGCTTTAGAAGAGATATGGCTTTAGTTTTTAATGAAGGGTCTGATTGGGATATTTCAAGAAGATGCGACCCGATAGTTTCTAATAACGCTGCTCTTGCGTCATCGTAACCTTGAAAAACCCACGCATCAAAAATCAGTACAATTGCGTCATCGGTTTCACTGATCTTTTTTTCGACCATTCGTAACATTGATGATTTACCAGAACCCCAGCCACCAAATAGGCCTAGCGACATTGGCTTGAGATCTTTGCGCGTGAGAATATGGACAACACTCTCAACTGTGTCTTCAAAGTTTAAAAAATCCGTTGTTGTTTCGTTGTCAGACCACATTATGCGAGACTAACCTTAATTGCGAAATTCCCCAAGCAATGATTGCAATTTTCAGTGGAGTATCGATGGAAAAAGGCTGGGCGTGGTTTTTAGGCGCGGAAGGCAAGATAAAAGGAGGTGGTGTCACCCCCACGCTAACACTTTGTCTGAACATCGTTTTTCGTGGCTCTACAACCAAAGGGTTTGGTGTCACCGTTATAGCGTTTTACGCAGTCCTGCTTGCAAATATCGGGGGTGTCACCTTTTAGAAGCCTTTAATTGACTAAAAAAAACTGTAATTAATTGCTATGAAATTACGGCATAGCCCCTGCCTAACAAACCGCTCACTTCTTGCCTAACAAACGTCTTGCGCACGATTGTAAATCATTGTAATCATTGATTATTCAAGACGATGTGCCGCCTGTGTGGGGGCACCATTTCAAGATACATTCTATTCTTAACGCTCCCGACGACGACGCGCGCTTTATCCTTCATTTTGTGGGGGTTGTCTGCGTCTTGTCGGGCCGTTCCGTAACTGCTTGCTGTGCTGTACAGAAAATTTCTTGGAACAATATACAGCATCGATAGTTTGATTTTCCAACACTCAGGCGGTGAAAGGAAAAAAGAATGCCAGCTGTCGAAATTGCGAAAATTGCCTATAATCCTGCGGCGGGTGCTTATCAGGCGCGGGTCGATGTGATCACCGGTGGCCGGTGCTACCGCTACCCCTGCGAGGTTGCTGGCCCGCTTGATATGGACATGGGCGATGTGCGCCAGCGTCTTGTGCGCCAAGCTGTGAATATGTCCGACACCGGTGTCAGCCTACTTTCCAAAATCTAAACTATATCTTCCCAACTGTGGCGAAAAACGAAAGGATAATGCGATGACTGATTTCCCTCTTCTCCCAATTTTGGCGCTTGTAACCTTTCTTGCGGTGATCGGACTTGCCGTGTGGAGCAAGCTTGTGACGCGCAAAAGGTTAAAAGACGACAACGCACAGAAATCGTCGCTTGCGAAAGACGGTCCGGGTCCGCAGCCCTTTCGCTAGAAGGGGGCCGCATTAAGAAGCTTGCCTTCTTAAGCGCGATGAGAGGCTTATTGCGACGTTGCAAGGCTGGGCAGTCCAGTTAGGGCGGAACATTTTTATTCTTTGCCAGTTCCGCATTGAAGCGCAGCAAAACGCTGCACAAAATGAAGGAAGTCCTGTGAACCGTATCATTTACCTTGTTGGTCTTGTCGTTGTGATCCTTGCCATTCTGTCGTTCTTTGGATTGCGGTAGACCGCAATGATGCGTGCATTTTTATCGGGGGCTGTATTCTTTGCAGTCCTGACGTCTCCGGCATTGGCCGAGAAAGTCGGCAATGTTGATGTGGATTGGCTTGGCAACGATATCATTATCGAGGCCTTTGCTGACCCCGACGTTGCCGGTGTGACCTGTCATGTTGCCTATTTTGATCGTGGCTTGATTGACCGTCTGTCAAATGGAAACTGGTTTGAAGATCCATCGAATTCGTCTATTTCCTGCCGCCAGACCGGGCCGATCACGATTGGCGATATTGATCGGTCGGACGAGGGCGAAAGTGTCTTTTCCGAACGTCGTTCAATCATCTGGAAATCTCTGCGCGTCAAACGCATTTTCGACGCTAGCAGCCAGACACTTATCTACATTGCGCACGCACGCGAACTGAAAGACGGGTCGGCAAAGATGTCGATGTCGACTGTCCCACTTTATCAATCAGGAGGGTCAGTTGATGGTTAACATTCAGGAAGGCGACAAGGTCGCGTGGGATTGGGGCAACGGCAAAGGGCATGGCAAGGTCCAGTCTGTATTTCCAGAAAAGACCACCCGCAAAATTAAAGGATCAGAGGTTACGCGCAACGGGTCACAAGATGATCCAGCGCTTTACATCAAACAAGACGACGGCGACGCGATCCTGAAACTTGCGTCCGAAGTCAGCAAGACCTGATGACAGGTTTAATCTACGTGTCTGACAAAGATCCCGGCATCATCCGCAAAAGATGTGGCCGGGGTTTTTCCTATGTTGCACCGGATGGTACGACAATTGCACGCGGGCCGATACGCAAACGCATTGAAGCCCTTGCCGTGCCGCCTGCCTACGATGATGTGTGGATCTGCACCTTGCCAAACGGTCATATTCAAGCGACCGGTCGTGATGTGCGCCGGCGCAAACAATACCGGTATCATCCAGAATGGTCAGCTGCGCAGGCCGAGACAAAATTTGATCATCTGGCAGATTTTGGCGCTGTGCTGCCCCGCATTCGCAGACGCGTAAAACGCGACTTGGGCGCAACGCCCGGCGATCAGGAATTTGCACTTGCCGCTGCGGTTACACTTATTGATCGCGCTGCCCTTCGGGTTGGGAGCGAAGAATACACACGCGAAAATGGCAGCTATGGCGCGCTGACCTTGCGCAGCCGCCACCTCCACCTTGATGATGACGGGATCGAACTGCGGTATGCTGCGAAAGGCGGCCACAAGGTGCGCAAAAAGCTGACCGACCGCAGCCTGCAGCGCGTTCTGGACAAAGTGAACGATATCCCCGGCGCAACACTGTTTACGTGGCTCGATGACAAGGACGCAGTGCAGACCCTGTCATCACAGCAATTGAACCAATATTTATCCGCGGCTTCCGGGGATGATGCGATTACAGCAAAGACCTTTCGGACCTGGGCTGGTACCCTTGCCGCCTTTGAAGCCGCAGAGCAGGGCGGTGCGAAAATCAAAGATATCGCAACAGCGGCCGCGACACGTCTGCACAACACGCCGACCGTTGCACGCAACAGCTATATTCATCCTGCGGTGATTGAATTGGCAGGTGCGGACCCCGTGATGTCCAATCCGGTCAAAACCACGGGATTATACGCCGCCGAGCAGCGGCTTCTTGGTTTTCTGAATGAGAGCTAAGGCCTAGCGCGCGGGACAACCGCGTAAACCTGTGTATGTTACGACAAAACCCAAGGCCCGAAAGGCACTTTCATGAGTAAACGCGCAATCGTCATCAATGCCGTTCACAAAGTGCGCTCCAGCTATTGGTTTTTACCAACAGTCCTTGCGTTGGCTGCCGTCGTCGCTGCAGAATTTTCGCTTTATCTGGATCAAAACCCGTCATCAATCTTCAACGTCTGGCCGCAAGCGTGGACCACGACACAGGTCGATGGCGCGCGCGCGACCCTGTCGGTGATCGCACAATCCGTGCTGGGTGTCGCAGGTGTTATGTTTTCTGTGACAATCGTCGCTGTGTCATTTGCATCGGGCAACTTTGGGCCGCGGCTTATCGGGAACTTCATGCGGGATCGTGGTACGCAATGGAGCCTTGGCATTCTGATCGGGACTTTCGTGTTCGCCCTGTTGATTCTGCGATCTATTCACAGCGCAGATGACACGGACGGTGCATCGCTGCAGGCCTTCGTTCCGCATATGTCTGTCGGGATCGCGATGACCTTTATGGGCGTGTCGATTGTGACCGTCATCTTCTACGTGCACCACATCCCGGAAACGATCAACGTCTCCAATATCTCAAGCGAGTTGGGGCGCAAGTTGCGTCATGCGTTGACCGATCTAATCGACAAGCGGCATGACACTGATGCGGCTGATAACCTAACGCGACCTGATCGCGACGCAGATCATGAAATCTGTCTGGGTCGCGATGGATATGTACAAACCTTTGATGAACGCCAACTTACCACGCTTGCTGAAAAACACGATCTATACATTCAAATCGCACAGGATGTTGGGTCTTTCGTCAATACCTATACGGTCATGCTGAAGGTCTGGGGGGACATCAAGGCCGATAGCGAAATCCCGCAGGCGTTAACGGATTGCTTTGTTGTGGGCTCAACGCCGACAGAAGATCAAAACCTTTTATTTGTCGTACAACAGCTGGTCGAAATGATCGCGCGTGCCTTGTCACCGGGCGTGAATGATCCTTACACGGCTATTAACTGTCTGAACTGGATCTATTCCGGGCTTGCAACAGCATCAAACTACAAAGGTGGCCTGGACCAAGCCCGATTTTCGCGCGTGATTTACCAAACGCTTGGGTTTGGCGACATCTTCGAACACGGCGTTGTTCAGGTCTATCCTTATGTCAAAACAGACCCGCTGGCCAATGCGCATCTCAAAGACACTCTTGAACGACTTTTGGTTGAAATGACCCCACGTGCGGATGCGGACATCGTGCGCGATTTCTTGAACAAAATGGAGGACGACGACACGCCAGATACGCGCTAACGGTCATGTCACGTGATCAAACCAAGCGCGTTCAACGCATCAGCCACCGATCCATTTGTAAAAGGTTCTTCGATCCGCGCAAAAACCGATGACAAGGGGTTGTCTTTCTCGGCACCCAAATGAAGCTGCGGGACCGAAACCTCGGCTACGGTCTGGCTTAGTCGCGCGCAAGACATGCGATCTGTGACAACGCAGACCGCATCCTGAAGGAGGGCCGCAGCCTCGGTGGCTGTTGTTGGAAAGTGCAGCTGAATTGGCCCCAGCTTGGTCGACAGAATTTCGGCAAGATCCATCGCAACAACGGGGTCCTGCACGAAAAGAACACCGTAGCGTTGCATGAAACAAAATCCCCTTGCGTTAGTTGTACTTTAAACGGTGCCAACGCTTGAGGCATTAATCTATGACATAGCAGGGGAGAAATATGAGTACCAATTGCGAAGCATGCCCGTTGCGCAAAAAAGATCTGTTCATACCAATGACAGCAGACGAAGTGCGCGTGATGCAGCGGTTCAAGGTCGGCGAAATGACAGTTGATCCGGGAACGCCTTTGATGCTTGAGGGATCGAATAGTCCCCAACTTTATACTGCATTGCGCGGGATGGGCTTGCGCACAAAGATGCTGTCAAATGGGCGGCGACAAGTCGTTAATCTGGTATTCCCCGGCGATTTTCTTGGGCTGCAGGCCGCACTGATGGGCGAGATGGGGCATTCAGTTGAAGCCACAACAAACATGACGCTCTGTGTCTTCGATCGCTCAGAAATGTGGTCATTCGTTCAAAACAACCCAGAGCGGGCTTATTCTTTGACATGGCTTGCCGCCGTCGAGGAACACTTTCTGGGCGATACAATCACCACTTTGGGGCAACGCAATGCGATCCAATCAATCGCATGGGCGCTTTTCAAAATATTCAAACGCGGTGAAGGTGTCGGCTTGGTGAAAAACAATGTGATGCCGATGCCGTTCAAACAGCAGGATATCGCAGATGCGCTTGGATTGTCGTTGGTGCATACGAACAAAACGCTAACGAAACTGCGCGAACGGCAGGTTGCGGTTTGGGCGGATGGCACATTGCATATCAGTGATATGAACGAGCTTGCGAAAATTGGGCTTGTTGATGATCACACCGCGGTGCAACGCCCGATCATGTAACACAAATAGGGCCGGGTTTTTCAACCCGGCCCCTACTCTTTAAATTAAGTACTATTTAAGAATGTTTCGCGATCCACTGATCAACTTCTTCCTTCGCGGCTTCTTTGGTCTTGCCGTATTTTTCCTGGATCATACCTTCAAGCTGGGCGCGATCACCGTTGACTTTGTCAACGTCGTCATCTGTCAGCTCGCCCCAATGCGCGACGGCTTTGCCCTTCAGCTGTTTCCACTGACCTTGTACTTGGTCCCAATTCATAGCGTTCTCCTTTGCTTTTAAAGCGTCTGATAAGGGAACTGACGGGCTAAGTTTTTGTTCCGTATTTTGTTGGAACGAAAGGCTAATTTGATGGTTCTTCCTGATGATTGAGGGGGAAAGCCATGACAATCGCCGACAAACATATCTCGCCGCTCTGGATTATCCTTTTCGTCCTTGTGATGATCGTTCTCAACTTTGCTGCAACACTTTTTGCACCCATTATACTCGCAATTGTCTTGGGCGTGGTGTTGTCCCCCTTGGCCGATGGTATGGACCGGGCTGGGCTTCCGATTGGGCTGAGCGCTTTTCTAACACTTTTGCTGACGCTGTTTCTGATTGCGGCGATCCTGTTCCTGCTGGAACCGGTTTTAACCGAAGCAATCAACCGTGCGCCTGTAATCTGGACGGAACTGCGCGGCGCGATTGAGGTGGCCCAATCAACTTTGCGCGGCCTTGAACAGGCCGGGGAAGAGGTAGCAGACGCCCTTGGCGAGGCGGGCAGCACGGACGGATTGGAAGATACCGTCACAGTGCCTTCCATTACGGATGCATTGTTTCACGCGCCGGGATATGCCGCGCGCGTGCTGATCTTCGTTGGAACACTGTACTTTTTCCTGCTGTCGCGCACAGATGTCTATGCGTGGGTCGAAAGGCTGAACATCAAACTGTCAGCCAGCGATCTGCGCGCGGCCGAACGCCAAGTTGCGCGATATTTCCTGACCATCAGCATCATTAATGCATCTTTCGGGGCTTTGGTTAGCATGATGCTGGCGCTGATCGGAATGCCTTATGCGCTGGTCTGGGGGTTCATCGCGGCCTTGGCGAATTTTATCTTGTACCTTGGACCGCCCATGTTCGCGGTTGCTCTTGCGGTTGCTGGCGTTGTGGCTTTTGACGGGCCTGTCAGCTTTCTGCCAGCCGCCCTTTATGTCGCGATGAATATGATTGAGGGTCAATTTGTGACGCCTGCACTTGTCGGGCGCACAATGGATGTAAATCCATTGATGGTGTTCCTTTCACTTGTTGTCTGGCTGTGGATGTGGGGGCCCGTAGGTGGGATCATTGCGATCCCATTGCTTGTCTGGGTCATTGCCGTCAAAGACCGTTACAGCGCGACTTAGGTCATTTCTTCGGGAACGCCTGGCAGATTGCGCCCAAATCTGCGCCCCGGAGCAATGGGGTAGGGTAAGATGAATCCATGCCGATCTTCGGGCGGCGTCTGTGCATTTTCATGGGCGCGCTTGCGCCATAGTTTAACGGTTTTTTCCAAATGAGGCTGGTCATGACCTGGCAACCAATGCTGAAAGCACCGGGACATCAAGGCGGTGACATCTTTCTGGTCTGTCAGCATCATACCCGCTTCGGTATCCCAGCGCAGGCTGCGACCATTCAGATTGGCCGAGGACACGATTGCTGTCTGATCATCAAAGATTGAAACCTTCGAATGCACATAGACCAAGGGGGCTGCCTTTAGCGCACCCCGGTCATCGCGCTTTGATGTCTTTGGCTGGGCTGGCGCGACAGCAAGAAAACGGTCCCCGAACGCTTGGGCGACTTGATCAAGGCACTTGGCTTGCAAGTATTCACCATAGCGCGCATCGCTTTTCTTACTGCCTTCAAAGGCGACGTCTTCGGGGGCGGCGGGCAAAACGATCAACAGGTGAAGGTCGGGATTGGCCTTAGCTGCTTTGGCAAGGGCGTTTGCAAGCGGGCGACTGCGGAAAAACTGCGTCTCAAAATAAATCAACGACTTTGCAGAGGCCACGCACCGCAGGTGCGCATCTTCAATTTCGGTGACCAGTGGCTGGGGAGACAACCCAAATGACGCATCGTTCTTCGGCCCTGAAAGCGTGCGTAATAACTGCGGCAAAGGCGATGGCGGCTTACGGCCCGCAGTGCATTTCAACATTTCATTCAGGTGAGTTTCGACATCCTGCGCGACGGGCCCTGATGTCATGATTTGGCAATCGCGCCATGTATCCTCGGCCGGGCGATCATGGTCGGGCGTATCATAGCGGCGTTCGTCCAGATCAAGCCCGCCTATATATGCTGTCGTCCCGTCAAAGACCGCAATTTTTTGATGATGGGTTGTCGGGACCAAGCGGGGAAGGCTGCGGAAATTTGGACGAAAATTGGGATGCGCGCCTGTCACATGCTGGGCCAGCAGTGGCATTGCGCTAAGATCGTTTTTGGCAGCGTTCGTATCAAGACTATTCAGGCGTTTCGTCTCGATCGCGATTTCGCGCATTGTTTTGGGCCAAAGCAAAACACTTGCACCAAAGCCAATGCGGGCGGGGTGCATAGCAACGGTGACGTGCAGCAGATCAGGGCGGCCCGATGCCTCGCCTGCGCAGATAAGGCGGCGCATCGCGCGCCACGTCATTCTATGGGACGCGGGTCGGACCACAGGATCAAAATCCGTCAGGATCAAGCGGAAGGAAACACCACGTTCCAGCGTATGCGTGATCAGGTCGTACCAAGTTGCGCCGATAGCTTTTGCCTGCGCCGACCGCAGCTTGGTGCGCAGATCAAACACGCGAAACCCGGCCACAATATGTGACCGGGCTTCTAAGAACTGGCGTTCAAGTGCCGGATAGGCCTCTGATGCGGTCAGAAAGATTGTGCTTTCTTGCGCTTCAGGTTTCAGCTCCATCATCAGGTGTCCTTTGCAGCAGGAACTTGTTGGCGCTTTATACGGCTGCCCGTGTTGAACGCGGGCCTGCAACCAACCAGGCAATGAAGCCGATCAATGGCAAGACAAGGACCAGAAGTGTCCACAGCACTTTTACACCCGTTGTGGTGTTTGATCCGATGATCGAAACGATTGCCCAGATATTCAGGGCGAGTAGAATAAATCCACCAATACCTGCATATTCCATAGCTTTTCTCCTTATGTTTGTTGCGCTGTTGTCAGCTAAACTGGTGATGCGCTGATTTGTTCCCGCAGGTGTTTTCAGCCTTGATACTCTGGCATTTTTTCCAGCTCTTCCGCGGTTGTCGTAAGGCGCACCTCTAGGGGATCGTCGGCAGTTGGGCGCAAAATGATCAACTTGTCGGTGTCCAGTTCAACGGGCTTTTCGCCAAGCCCGAAGAAACCACCCACGTCAACAATCGCGGTTGAGACGTTGCTGTCTGCATAGATCATTAGTTGCGAGACCTCACCAACCCATTCGCCTTGCAGATCATAAACAGGGGCTCCTGCAAGTTCAGCGGCTGTGACGTCTTTGACCGTCTGCGTCGCATAGCCAGCGCTTGGGTTCTTGGGATCAAACGGCGCGACAGCGGGCATCGTGGTTTCTACCCATGAAAACGCAGGAATTTCGCGCAGCTGTTCTTCGGTGGAGGTGACGACCAGAATGGTGTCCGTGACATCGTTCCGCGTTGTAAAGTCGGGTTTGATGGATACCATTTCTGGCGCGACAGCGATGCTGTGTTCGGCGACGCCCATGAAGCCACCGATGTCCAATAAGATCGCATCAATCGTACCATCAAGCCCGAAGATGATCTCATCAACTTCACCGATAGCTTCACGATCAGGGTTCTGGGCATCCACCGCAGTATAGATTGTTTTGCCAATAAAATCAGAGCCCAGCACGGCGTTCGCGTCGATTTCTGTCATGTAGTCTGGGTTCGCATTTGCCAGCGTCGCCAAGCTGATTGCGGTGGCGGATAAGGCGCATATCGTTTTCATATCTAGCTTCCCTTTTTTGCAATTGATTGAGAGGACAAACCGAATGTCTCTTTATCGGTTCCCAACAAATTTAAGGAAATCGCCCAAAATTTGACCGGAACATTTATCAGCCTGCCCAGTTGTTCACACCGAACCAGGCAGGCAACTGCCGCCAATAATTTACGAAAGGAACAGTACTATGTTGCACTACTCCTTAGTTTTCCTCGTCATCGCCTTGGTCGCAGCCGTATTCGGCTTTGGCGGCATCGCGAGCGCCTCAGCAGGTATCGCGCAGGTCTTATTCTTCATCTTTATCGCACTCTTCGTGCTAAGCCTCATCGCGCGGGTTGTGCGCGGATAGTAAGATATTGAAAGGAAATCCCATGACACATGCACTTAACATCGTCGGACAGGACCAACCGGTTGCCACAGGCATCCGCAATCCCGACACGCTGGCAGACGCGATTTCAGGGGTCTTTGCCGACACATATCGGCTGACCTTCAAAACACATGCCTACCACTGGAATGTTGAAGGACCTTTGTTCTTCTCACTGCACAACCTGACAGAGGCGCAGTATGAAGATCTGTTCTCAGCCGCTGATGTACTTGCAGAACGCATTCGCGCACTTGGTAAAATGGCCCCAACATCCCTTGCGCAGATTATCGAAAAATCGGTGATCAAAGACGAGGACGCCAATCTATCGGCAGGGGAGATGTGCAAAGACTTGGCCGACGATCACGAACGTGTCGCCCATCGCTTGCACGCGTTGATCAAGATCGCAGCCGAACATAACGATCCGGTTACAGAAGATTTGGCGACTGCGCGTTCTGCTTTTCATGAAAAGGCAGCTTGGATGTTGCGCGCGCTGTCTGCAGACAACGCCTAAGGCGCAGGGAAACCCCCGCAGTGCATTGACTGCGGGGGCCGCCGTTATCTGTGAAGCGTTTCGGTGGTCGCGAAGAACAGGGCCTGGCTCACCGCAGAGCGGACCTGCGCCACTTTGAACGGCTTTGAAATCAGGAAAGCCGGTTCAGGTTTATCTCCCGTGAGAAGACGCTCTGGGAAGGCTGTGATAAAGACGACGGGCACCTGTACGTTTTGCATCAGGTCGTTGACGGCATCGATGCCCGACGAATTATCCGCAAGTTGGATATCAGCCAGAATAAGGTCGGGCTTTTCGGCTTTGCCCAGCGTCACAGCCTCGGCACGGGTGCGCGCAACGCCGACAACGCGGTGACCAAGGCCTGCAACAATCTCTTCAAGATCCTCGGCAATAATAGGCTCATCCTCGATGATCATGACAGAACCGGCCGCGCTTGCTGCAATCTCGGCTATCGCAATATCCAAAAGCTCACCAACTTCCGTATCATCGGCGTCGATGATGCGCCCAATCTCTTCGCGACTGAATTCTTCTATGGTGTTCAGCAACAGAACTTCGCGGGCATTGGCCGTAAGGGTGGCCAGATGATCCTGCGCTTTCTTTGCCAAACCTTCTTCTTCAATGTCCAATTGGCGCCCCGACGTCAGCCAGATCGAATGAAAGCAACGAAACAGACCTTCTTTGATGGACGCAGCTTCCGTGACGGTCGAGCGGTCTTTTGAAATCACATCAAGTGTGGCAATGATGTAGTTATCCCCGCGCCTTTGCGAGCCTGTCAGCGCACGCGCATAGCGGCGCAGATAGGGAAGGTCTGCTGCCACGTGGTCTGAAAAGGTTCTTTTCATTGTCTCGCTTTCCATTGGGATGCCTTTTATTTACGTTTCTTTGGAACAAAACTGACAGTTAACGGTTTGGTTCCCTGTATGCGTCGATCTAATTGAACGAAATGATGTAAGGCCACTGAATGTCAAACAGCACTGACCCAAAGCGCAAAGAAGTCATTGCAGAATATATCAACGAGAACTTGAAAGAAGTTTTCGCAGGGTATGTTGACGACTCGTTACCGACAGAGGTGACGGATCTTTTGAGCGTTTTGAAGGCCCAAGATCAAGAGATGGACAAGGAATGAACCATCCTGACCCCAAGGAAGAATTGATCGCCCTTCTTCCAAATCTGCGCGGTTTCGCGATGAGTTTGACACGCAACCGCGCACTTGCCGACGATATGATGCAGGATACGATCGTCAAAGCGTGGGCAAAGATTGACAACTTCGAACCCGGAAGCAACATGAAGGCGTGGCTTTTCACGATCCTGCGCAACACCTATTATACTCGTCATCAGAAAATGAAGCGCGAAGTCGCTGATGTCGATGGCGCTTTCTCGGAAACGCTTTCTGTCAAACCCGATCACGACGGGCGTCTGCAGATGCGCGACTTTAAAACTGCATTTGAAACACTGCCCGATGAACAGCGCGAAGCGCTGATCCTTGTTGGGGTTGAAGGGTTTTCCTACGAAGAAGCGGCAGTAACGGCGGGCGTTGCAATTGGTACGATCAAAAGCCGCGTCAACCGGGCCCGTGCCGCGCTGACAGATTTGATGGGTCTTGATGGGGATCACCCCCTTGAAATGACGGACAAAGCAACGTCATCTGTTCTGAACCGCGATATCGTTCTGGAAAACTGATGACGAAACGCCAAGCTGGGCCTCATGCTCCGAAATGGTACCGCGGTTTGCGGGCCAGACTGACGCTGATGCTCAGTATTGCGGCGCTTCCCATTGGTCTGATCGCCGTCTTTCAGACGAACCGCTTGGCCGAGACTGCAGACAAGAATGCCGAACTGGCGCTTTTGGCGCTGTCTGATCAGGCGGTGCAAAGCGAAAGGCTGTTGATCCAGCGGGCGAGGGGGGCCGCCGAGATGTTGGGCGTGGCCGCCCCCTTACTGCTTCAGAATCCAGAAAATTGCGTGCCTTTCTTGCAAAATTTCTTAGACCAGGATCAAGATTTTAGCTATGCTGCTATTCTTCCTTTGGACGGCGTTGTCCGCTGCTCTTCCATAGAAGAGGTTCTTGATTTCAGCGGCTACCCAACCTGGCCAGATTTGGTGTCGGACCCACGCCCAAACGTCGTCATGAACCCTGCCGCACCCGGCAGTAAGACAGCCGTTATCGTTGTGTCGATCCCCTTCGAAATGGACGGTACATTTGCGGGATACATTTCCATTTCGATACCGCAGACAAAACTGGCCGAACGCGATGCATTCGCAGATTTGCCAGTGTCGGGACTGGTCGAACTATTTACGTTCAACGACACGGGCAGCGTACTCACCGCTGAAAATGATCTGTCTTCCGCCGAAGATTTGCTGCCACAAGGCTTTGACTTTGCAAATATAAGCACAAAAAATGCGCAGTCGTTCCGGGGGATTTCAAAAGCGGGGGACGCCTATATCTACACAATCGTCCCCGTTTCGGACAGTCCCTTGTCCATCATGGGCGTCTGGGATTCCAACCGTATGGCCGATGCAAAGCTGCTGCGTTCTGCGATCCCGGCAAGCGCTTTTCCGATACTGATGTGGATCGCATCGGTCGCTGTGGCGGTTGTGGCGCTGCATACGTTGGTCATTCGTCACATTAATTCTTTGCGACGTCAGATGACAAGTTTCGCAACAAACCGGCAAATCCCGGCAAACCCGCTTGATCAAAGTGCCTCGACTGAACTGGCTGAAATTCAGGACCGGTTCATTGATATGACGGATGATATCCTGCGCGAAGAGGCGCGGTTGGAGGCGATGGTGCGCGAACAAAAGGTTATGGCCAAAGAAGTGCATCACAGGGTGAAGAACAATCTTCAGATGATCGCGTCGATCATGAATATGCAAATTCGCAACGCGCAACATCAAGAATCGATTGAAACGCTTGAGCGTGTGCAGGATCGGATCACGGCGCTCGCTGACGTGCACAAGGATCTTTATACCGCACAAGAGGATGGGCGGATCAACGTCGGCGCATTGATCAAACGGACGGTGCAAGGATCAGTCGAAGTCGGCATTTCAGACACAACCACGATTGATCTGAGCAAGGATATAGTAGACGTTTGGCTTTATCCCGATCAGGTTGTTCCTTTGTCTTTGCTTGCAAGCGAAGCAATCACCAACGCCTTGAAACACATGGGGCACATGCCGGGAGAGAAGCCAAAGCTGCATATCTCTGTTCAAGAGGTGGACAGGCGCTGTATTTTCGAAGTGTCCAACACGCTTGGCGGGCAACCTGCGCAAACTGGGACAGGGATCGGGTCAAAGCTTATTCGCGCTTTCGGGATTAAGCTTGGCGCGGAACCTGTGGTGACCTCTGACGCTGATACTTATAGCCTTAAAATTGATTTCCCGATCGCGGAATTTGAAATCGAAAGTCTGGATTACTAAGACCCCCAGACAAATTGCGGAACTTTTCAGGTTCCCGGCGGTAGTGCTTTCCAAGACTTAAAGGAGACGCACAATGACTGCACCAGATACAAACATTGAAAAGCAAAAGCGCCGCCATTGGGGGCCGCTTATCGGGATAGGCTTTGTGCTGGCCTTTGCCGGGCTGCTTTTCGTGGGGTTCTTTGGCACACAAACGGAACTTGTCGAAGAAGACCCTGCTGCAGCCGCTTCTGGCGCAAACGTCTCTCAGTAAGACCTGCGCCCTTCCATCCAACCTACCGACGGAGGAAACATTGACACAAGAAAAAACGATAAAAGAATCCGGCAAAGACCTTCTGAACGAAGGGGTGAATGCCGCGAAATCCAGCGCCCGGAAAGTCGGCAAAGATCTTAAAAAAGGTGCAGCTGATCGCGCAGAGAGCGCGAAAGCCAGCCTTGCTGACAAGGCAAGTGTGGAAGCCGGCCGCCTGGATGCCGCCGCCCGTCAAATGACTGAAGGGGCACCGCATACTGAGGCTGTCAAACTGGCCGCAGATCGCGCACATGATGCCGCCGCCTACGTTCGCAAAACCGATACGTCTGAATTAGTCAGTGATCTGGCGGACCTCGCGCGCCGTCATCCTGTGGCGGCAGCATCGCTCGTGGCATTTACAGGCTTTGCAGTGGGTCGCTTCCTGAAATCGACCGGTCGAACGGCTGAGATGGATCATGCAGCCGACCTTTCGCTGCACCATATTCCCGATCCGGGTGATCAGGCGACGTCATGAATACCCAGTCAAATCCGGCCGACAGCAGCGCGAAAATATCAACCATACTGACGCATTTGCACAACCTGTTGCGCAAAGAAATCGCCTTGTTAAAAACCGAAATGTCGGCACGCCTGAACCACATCGCAGTTGCGGTCGTGCTTATCGCTTTATCGCTTGTACTGGTGGTGACCGGGTTGCAGGTTGCAACCGCCGCCGCGGTTGCATCGCTTGTCGCTTACGGGCTTACCCCAGCTTGGGCTGCGATTGCGGTTGCGGGCGGCTGCTTTGTGATTGCTGCCGTTATTAGTCTGAAAGCCGTGCGCATGATGCGGTCTGCCTCACTTGTGCCGCACGACACCATTGATGCGATCCAAACCGATGCCGCTATTCTGAAGGAGACATTACATGACTGACATGATATCAAAATCAGAGCTTGAATACGAAATTGCCAAGGAACGCGGCGCGTTGGCTGATACGCTTGCGTCCCTCGTGCAGGGTTTCAAGCCCAACGCCATCTTTGAAGACTTGGAAGATCGCGCGCCAGAGCTTGCCCAAAAAGCAATCACAACGGCAAAAGAAAACCCCGTTGCCGTTGCGGCTATCGGGGCAGGGCTTGCGATGATGGCCTACACCGCGAGCCAAAAGACTGCATCCGGCGGCACAGCTTGGAAGATTAACGGTGAAGCTGACGCCACGAAGGTGAAGATTGCACTGGCAAAACACAAAGTGACACAGACCGCCGCCCAAATGCGCGATGCGCTTTATGACGGGACGGCTGACCTAAGCGATACCGCCCGCGCCCGCATCGTGGCAGCACGCCAAAAGGCTGCAGATGCGCAGGCGCGTATCGAACACATGGGGCGCAAATCCGTTGCAACATCGCAGGATGCGTTCCAAAGAAACCCGCTTGCCATTTGCGCAGGGATCGCAGCCGCCGGTGCTGCGATCGCCCTTAGCCTGCCACGCACAAAAACCGAAGACGATACGTTTGGCGCACACCGCGATGCGCTTGTCGACCAAGCAGATGCAATTTTTCAGCAAGAGATGAGCCGCGCAATGGCCCAAGGTCGTGAGGCGATTGATGCGGCCCAAGACGCCCTAAATGGCTCTGGGAAAGCGCGTGACAGCGGTGGTACTGGAAAGCACCACTAGGTCGCTTGCGTGTTGGAACCCATCGACATCTTAATTACACAGTTGACCGACATCGCGCGGTCAACTGTCGCGTTGTTACCCCAAATTGCAGTTGCTCTTGTTGTGATCCTTGCGACATGGGGGATCAAGCGCGGGACACAATCGCTTCTTGGCAGGGCCTTGGCGCGCACGAAGCTGCGGCAAAGCCTGAAAGATTTGTTCCGACTTCTGCTTGGCATTCTTGTTTGGACCTTAGGAGTAATGATTGCGGCAGTGATTGTGTTTCCGGGACTGACCCCTGCAAGCATTCTTGCGGGGCTTGGTATTGGATCTGTCGCGATTGGTTTTGCTTTCAAAGATGTGTTCGAGAATTTTCTGGCCGGAATCATCATCCTGTTCCGGCGCGAAATGCGTATCGGCGATCATATCGAATGCAACGGGATCGAAGGACAGGTGGATCATATTGCGATCCGGGAAAGCCACATTATGCGCACCGATGGGCAGCTTGTGATCTTGCCAAACGCGATCCTGTTCAAAAACCCGGTCATCATCCGCACCCAACAGGACGTGCGCCGGGTGACGATTATCTGCGGCGTCGCCTACGATGTTGATCTGGACAAAGCACGCGATGTCATCACGAACGCCGTCGCAAACTGTGACAGTGTCGTGCAGGACGGCAAGCCCATCCAAGTTTTTGCAAAAGAATTCGGGTCCTCGTCAATCGACTTTGAAGTCACATGGTGGACAAAATCGGCCCCGGTCGATGTGCGCAGGTCACGTGACGCGGTCGTGTCAGCAGTGAAGCGCGCACTTGATGACGCGGGCATCGAAATCCCATTCCCATACCGAACACTAACATTCAAAGAGCCGCTTCCCATCAATCAATAGGCTAACAGCCCCACGCAGGACACACCGATGCCAGACGCAAAACTGCCGGACGATCCAACATCGGACGACTTGGCTGACACGCGGACGGCGTGGGCCGAAGACCGCACGATGCTTGCAAATGAACGCACGTTCGCGGGATGGATGCGCACGGGCATGGCTTGCATTGCCCTGGCACTTGCCCTGCGCGCTTTGTTTGGCGACACTGCCTATCCGCTGGTCGCCAAAGGGGTGTCTGTTGTCTTCATCGTCGTGGCGATCATGATCTTTTGGGGGGCTGCAACCAGATCGCGCGAAACCCAAAAGCGCATGAACAGTCATTCAGTTTTCGAGCAATCTCACAAAAGGATGACGCTGCTTGCGGCGATCTTGACTGCTGGGGCAATCGCGACGGCCTGCATCCTTGTTGTGCTATAATGACGCGGGCTGCGATACTTCCAACGCCGCCGTGCTTTCGCGCACAACAAGCGACACGGGCAGCATGACCGCATGATCATCCGGGGCATCCTGCGGTGTCTCGATCCGGGCCACCAGCATCGCAGCAGCAGTTTCGCCAAGCAATAAGCGGTCTTGTTTGATCGACGTCAGTGGCGGGATGAATTGTGCCGCCAGATCAATATCATCAAACCCCATGACCGAGACGTCATTGGGCACGCGAATGCCGTGCCGCGATAGTTCTGCCATGAACCCTAGCGCGATTTGATCAGAGGCGCAAAAGACCGCACTCGGCCGGTCTTTCAAGGCGATCCAATCCTGCGCTGCAAGGCAGCCAGCAGCCAAATTAAAGTCGCCCTTGATGATCCAGTCGGGCTGTAGTTCTAGCCCGTGTTCCCTGATCGCTTTCACAAATGTATCGCGGCGGGTCTGCATCAGAACATTGCCCTCTGGACCGGTGACATGGGCGATTTTGCGATGCCCAAGGCTATAAAGGTGATCTACCCCCGCCTGCACACCAACATGATTTTCAGAGCGCACAGATGCAAAGCTTGCCCCATCCACCCATTCGCAGGCAAATAAGATGCGTTTGGCTTGGGGGGCGTTTTCCAGCATCTCGACCACGTCGGGGGCAAGGCCGCCATCAAGAACAATCATCCCATCGGCCCGCGCATCATCAAGATAGTCAATCAGCCTGTCGCCGCTGTCATGCACTTGCCGGGTGCTGGCGATCAGCATGGAATAGCCGCGCCGGGACAGGTGCCGAGAGATACCTTCAAGAATGGTCGAAAAGAACGGATTTGCCAGATCGGGAAGCAGGACCAATACGGTATAGGCGCGCTGCATCCGCAGGGTTCTGGCGACGCGATTGATGCGGTAACCTGTCTGGCGCACAGCTTTATCCACGCGGATGCGCGTTGATTCTGTCACCACATCCGGGTGGGATAACGTGCGCGAAACCGTCGCGGTTGATACGCCTGCCACGCGGGCAACATCTTGAAGTGTCGGCGTTTTTTGAACCATTGCTTTGGTCGTCCTCCCGGTAGGTTACCATCGGCTGTGTTTGCGATTGACAAGTTGTCTCAACTCACGCCAATAATGTAATCGATTGCAGAATGATGCAATTACTTAACACGACGCGCCGAAAAAGCGCGCTTTCTGGGAGGACGATATGACCAATCTGATGAAAACCCTTTTGGTAGGGACGGCGCTGACGTGCGCATCGACCGCACAGGCGACCGAACTTGAAGTCACACACTGGTGGACATCCGGCGGCGAAGCTGCGGCTGTGGCCAAATTTGCCGAAGCATGGAACGCAACCGGCAACACATGGGTCGATGGCGCGATCGCCGGTTCGGGCGGCACGGCACGTCCTATCATCATTTCGCGTATTCTTGGCGGCGACCCAATGGGTGCCACACAGCTGAACCACGGCCGTCAGGCGCAAGAGCTGATCGAAGCAGGCCTGCTTCTTGATCTGACCGACGTTGCCGAAGCCGAAGGCTGGGCAGATATCGTCAACCCGTCTTCATTGCTGGATGCGTGTACTTTGGATGGCCGCGTATACTGCGTGCCTGTCAACATCCACTCTGCACAGTGGATCTGGCTGTCACACGATGCCTATGAAAAAGCCGGGCTGGACGTTCCAGCCAATTGGAATGAATTCGTGGCAACAGCCCCCCAGTTGCAAGAAGCAGGCACATTGCCTCTCGCGATGGGTCAGCAGGGCTGGCAGCAAAGCATTGCTTTTGGTGCGATCACGCTGGCGGTTGCCGGTCTTGATGCCTGGAAAGGCGTGAACGTCGAAAAGAACGCCGATGTGGCCCGCGGTCCAGAATACACTGCTGCCTTTGAGGCCGTTGCTGCAGCACGTGACTTTGCAGCCGAGTCAAACGTACAAGACTGGAACCTGGCCACCAACATGGTGATCACAGGGAAGGCTGGCGCGCAGATCATGGGTGACTGGGCACAGGGCGAATTCGCCGTGGCCGAGCAGGTCGAAGGTCAGGATTATTCTTGCTTGCCGGGCCTTGGCCTGAACGAAGTTCTCGATACGGGTGGTGATGCGTTCTACTTCCCAGTGAACGATGACCCTGAAATCACAGCGGCCCAGAAACAACTTGCGTCTTTGTTGATCTCTCCCGAGGTGCAGGTGTCGTTCAACCTTGCCAAAGGCTCTCTGCCTGTGCGCGGCGACATTGATATGTCTTCTGCAAACGGCTGCATGCAAAAGGGTCTGGGGATCTTGGCAGACGGTGGTGTTCTGCCATCCGCTGACATCTCATTCTCGGCTGATACGCAGACACAGATCGAAGATCTGATGGCGCAGTTCTGGTCAAGCGACATGCCAGCATCCGAAGCCCAAGCGGCTTATGCTGAACTGATCGAAAACGCTGACTAAGGCCACGCACGGCCTACGGCCCGGCAGCTTATCTGCCGGGCCGAACCACCACTCACGCCCCAGACCAAATTGGAGCCGACACGATGACCGTGGCCTCGGACCCCCCTTCGCGCAGTGCCAAGCGCCCGATCCGGCTGTTCAAGAACATGTCCGCCAAGATCGCATCAATCCCAATGATCCTGACCACGCTTGTGGTCTTTGTTGGCGGCACCTGTTGGACGATATTCTATTCGTTCACCGGCTCGCGGATGCTGCCCAAAGAAAACTGGGTGGGTTTGGACCAATACGAACGACTTTGGGACACCGAGCGCTGGATTATCTCGATCAAGAACCTCGCGATTTATGGCGTCTGTTCGATGATCCTCACGCTTGTGATTGCCTTTTGCCTTGCGGCCTGTCTGGATCGCAAAATCCGCTTTGAAAACGCCTTTCGGACGATCTTTCTCTACCCCTTCGCCCTGTCATTCGTGGTTACCGGCCTTGCGTGGCAATGGATTTTGAACCCGGACTTTGGGTTGCAAAACCTGGTGCGCAGTTGGGGCTGGACCAGTTTTACCTTTGATCCGCTCAACAATCCCGACATCGTGATGTTTGGCCTTCTTATCGCGGGTATCTGGCAGGGGTCCGGGCTGATTATGTGCATTATGCTGGCAGGGCTGCGCGGCATTGATGAAGACATCTGGAAAGCCGCCAAGGTCGACGGGATCGGCACGATCAAAACTTATGTGGTCGTGATCATTCCGATGATGCGCCCTGTGTTCATCACATCGCTGGTGCTGATCGCCTCTGGCATTATCAAACTTTATGACCTTGTGGTCGCCCAAACAGGGGGCGGACCCGGCCTTAGTTCTGAAGTGCCTGCAAAATACGTCATTGAATATATGTTCCGTGCCCAGAACCTTGGGCAAGGCTTTGCGGCCTCAACCATGATGTTGTGTTCCGTTGTGGTGATCCTGATCCCATGGGCATATCTTGAATTCGGAGGCCGTAAGCGTGGTTGATACAAACATGACAGGCCCATCTGGCCCCAAACCCCGCAAGCGGTTTTCGCGCAATAACATCTTCCTTTACGGCACGTTGATCTTGGTCAGCATGTACTACCTGTTGCCGCTTTACGTGATGGTTGTGACGTCCCTAAAGGGCATGCCGGAAATTCGGCTGGGCAATGTCTTTGGCCCACCTATGGAGATTGTGACAACACCCGTCGGGGTTCCGGGAACTGATGCCAGCGTGCCGCTGCCTGCGGCTTGGGTCAAAGCGTGGTCCGAGGCGTGCACCGGGCTTGATTGCACGGGACTGTCCAAGGGGTTCTGGAACTCGGTCCAGATTCTTGTGCCATCCGTTATTCTGTCCATCGCGATTGCGTCAGTGAATGGCTATGCGCTGTCAAATTGGAAGTTTAAGGGGTCCGAGACGTTCTTCACGATCCTGATTATCGGTGCGTTTATTCCATATCAGACCATGCTTTATCCGATTGTTCTGTTGATCAAAAACTCAGGCGAGGGGCTGACATGGTTGATGTCTTGGCTGGACCCGATCCGCAGTTTGTTTGGAATGGAACCCTATGGCAAAGTGCGGTTGGTCAACTCACTTACCGCACTTGTCTTTGTGCACACGATCTTTGGGATGCCGATCCTGACGCTGCTGTTCCGCAACTATTTTGCATCTATCCCGGAAGAGCTGTTTAAGGCCGCGCGCGTTGACGGGGCACGGTTCTGGCAGATCTATTTCAGGATCATGTTGCCCATGGCACTGCCGATCTTTGTGGTTGCGATCATCCTGCAAGTGACGGGGATCTGGAACGACTTCCTGTTCGGGGTGATCTACACAAAATCTGAAACCTACCCGATGACGGTGCAACTTAATAACATCGTGAACTCGGTCCAAGGGGTTAAAGAATACAACGTCAATATGGCGGCGACGCTGCTGACCGGTTTGGTTCCTCTCGTCATCTACTTTGCCTCTGGCAAACTCTTTGTGCGCGGCATTGCTGCGGGCGCAGTAAAAGGCTGATATGCACATGGCAAACTCTGTCGAAATTAAGCAACTTGATCTGAACTTCGGGTCTGTAAAAGTCCTTAAAAACCTGAACTTGGACATTCACGAAGGTGAATTTCTGGTCCTGCTTGGGTCTTCGGGCTGTGGCAAATCCACATTGCTGAACTGCATTGCAGGGCTGCTTGAAGTGTCGTCCGGGCAAATCTTTATCAAGGGCGAAAACGTCACCTGGGCCGAGCCATCAGATCGTGGGATCGGCATGGTGTTCCAGTCCTATGCGCTTTACCCGCAGATGACCGTGCGCGGGAACCTGTCGTTCGGATTGAAGAACGCCAAAGTGCCCAAGGCCGAGATTGCCAAGCGTATCGCGCGTGCGGCTGAGATCCTGCAGATCGAACCGCTTTTGGATCGCAAACCCGGCGCTTTGTCAGGCGGGCAGCGCCAGCGCGTGGCCATTGGGCGTGCGCTTGTGCGGGATGTGGATGTGTTCTTGTTCGATGAACCTTTGTCGAACCTTGATGCCAAGCTGCGCACAGATTTGCGCGTTGAATTGAAGCGGCTGCACCAGCAACTTCAAAACACGATGATCTATGTGACGCACGATCAGGTCGAAGCGATGACGCTGGCCGACCGCATTTCGATCATGAAAGACGGGATGATCCAGCAGCTTGACAGCCCCGAAGTGATCTACGCCAAGCCTTGCAACAAATACGTCGCCGACTTTATCGGATCGCCTGCGATGAACCTGTTCACAGGCCATCTGCGGGGCACAGCCTTTGAGGCTGAAAACTTCAAGGTCGATGTACAAGGCTATGAATTTGCATCCAATTCATCTGTTGATACCGGTGCTTGGTTGGGTATTCGCCCTGAACACATCCTGACAGGCGAAGCCGCCAAGGGCGCGACGTACACAGGCACAGCCGAAATCGACATTGTCGAACCGATGGGATCGGACACGCTTGTCTGGGTGAACTTTGCGGGCCAATCCGTGCGCGTGCGCACCGAAGGGCAATCAGGGCTCAAATCCGGTCAAGAACTGACAATCGGCTTTGATGCCGCGCGTCTGCACCTTTTTGATACAGCTACCGAACTTCGCCTCTAATCGAAGGATAGACACATGACACTGGCACTACAGCTATATTCAATGCGCGATTGCGTAGACCAAATTGCTTTGTTGGGGCAACTATCTGCCATGGGGATCACCCATGTGGAAGGCTACGGCGGCGTTTACGGCGACCCGGCAGCCTACCGCGCAGCGATGGATGAAAACGGGATCACGATGCCCTCTGGGCACATGGGGCTTGATGATATCGAAGCGGATTTTGATCGCGTCATCAAGACCGTCAACACACTTGGGATCACCCGCGTGTTTGCGCCTTATCTGGAAGAAAAAGACCGGCCCGATACGGCTGCGGGCTACGTCGCTTTTGCCAAAAAGTTGCAGGACGCTGCCAAGTATTTTGCCGATCAAGGCATCGCCTTTGGCTGGCACAACCACGATTTTGAATTTGTGGCACTGCAAGACGGCAGCACCCCGATGGAGATCATTCTGGAAGAGGCCCCAGGCATCGCGTGGGAAGCCGACCTTGCATGGGTCGTGCGGGGCGGGCGAGATCCGTTGGACTATGTGCAGCGCTATGGCAGCCGCCTGTCAGCGATCCACGTCAAAGACATCGCGCTTGAGGGGACCAATCTGGATGAAGATGGCTGGTGCGATCTGGGGGCAGGGACCATGGACTGGGCTGCATTATTGCAAGCCTGCCGCAGCCAATCACCCGATCTGATCTACGCACTAGAGCATGACAAACCAAGCGATCCTGTTGGCTATGCAAAACGCTCTGCTGCTGCATTCAAAACCCTTTGGGAGGCGACACATGGCGGATGATCTTGGCGTCGGCATCATCGGTGCTGGTAATATCTCGGCGGCATATCTGCAGCTTGCACCCATGTTCAAAGGGTACAAGATTGTTGCTGTTGCTGACATCAACATGGACAACGCAAACGCCCGCGCCGCAGAATTCGGCGTGCGGGCTGAAACAGTGGACGGCTTGCTGGCCGCGGATGACGTTGATCTTGTGATCAATCTTACCATTCCGGCCGCCCATGTGGATGTGTCCCGCAGCATCTTGCAGGCGGGCAAACATGTGTATTCAGAAAAACCCTTCGTGCTGAGTTTGGCCGAGGCGCAGGAATTGGGCGATATCGCCAAGGCCAACAATTTGCGCATCGGATCAGCCCCCGACACCTTCATGGGTGGTAGCCACCAGCTTGCGCGCAAGCTGATTGATGCAGGTGAAATTGGGACTGTCGCCTCGGGCGCGGCTGTTGTCATGTCCTCGGGCATGGAAAGCTGGCACCCCAACCCAGATTTTTTCTTCCAAAAGGGCGGCGGGCCGATCCTTGATCTGGGGCCATACTACATCTGTAATCTGGTCCAGCTTCTGGGGCCCGTGGCCAAAGTCACAAGCTTCACCGGGGCTGCGCACGCAACGCGCACCATCGGCAATGGCGCGCGCGGGCGAGACGGTACCGGTCGAAACGCCCACCACGATCCATGCGGTTCTGTCCTTCCAAAGCGGGGCCATGATCACGCTGCTTGCCAGTTGGGATGTGGTCGCAAGCAACCACCCCACGATGGAACTTTACGGTACCACAGGCACAATGGATGTACCCGACCCGAACTTCTTTGGCGGGGTCGTGAAAGTGACCGGCAAAGATGGCGCGACGTCTGAAAAGTCATGGGATCATCCGTTCAGCGTCCCCAACTTTGAAGAGGTCAAGGCCAACTATCGCGGTGCAGGGCTGGCGGACATGGTGCTTGCTATCGCCGAGGGGCGCGCGCACCGCTGCAATGATGCCTTTGCCACCCATGTGGTCGAAGTGATGACGGCCATTCTGGAGGCGGGCGAAAGCGGGAAGGTTATGACAATGACAACCACCTGTGACCGCCCGGATGTGCTGACACCCGATCAGGCAAAGGCCTTGATGACCTAAATGCAAGAAAGGATACCCGTATGAGCAACGCTATCAAAGGCCCTGGCCTGTTTCTTGCCCAGTTTCTGGGGGATGAAGCGCCCTTCAATTCATTGCCCGCCATTGCTGAATGGGCGGCGGGTTTGGGCTATAAAGGCGTGCAAATCCCGACATGGGACGCGCGTGTCTTTGATCTGGACAAGGCGGCGGATAGCAAGACCTACTGCGATGAAATCGCTGGGATTTGCGCCGAACACAGGCTTGCGATTACGGAACTGTCCTGCCACCTGCAAAGCCAATTGGTCGCTGTGCACCCGGCCTATGATGTTGCCTTTGATGCCTTTGCACCCGACGCAGTGCACGGTAAACCGGATGCACGCCAAGCGTGGGCCGTGGATCAGGTGACGAAGGTCGCCAAAGCCTCGGCGCATCTGGGGCTGTCGGGGGCGGTTGGCTTTACAGGTTCGCTTGCGTTTCCCTACCTTTACCCGTGGCCTCAGCGCCCGGCTGGGCTGATTGATGAAGCCTTTGGCGAACTCACCCGCCGTTGGAAGCCGCTTTTGGATGTGTATGAGGACAATGGCGTCAATCTTGGCTTTGAAATCCACCCCGGAGAAGACGTCTTTGACGGTACAACCTTTGAACGCTTCCTTGAAGGCGTCGACAATCACACACGCTGCATGATCACCTATGATCCCTCGCACTTCTTGCTGCAGCAACTGGACTATTTGGCCTTCATCGACAGCTACCATGACCGTATCAGCGCTTTCCACGTCAAGGACGCAGAGTTTAATCCGACCGGGCAGCAGGGCGTCTATTCCGGCTATGCCGATTGGACCGACCGGGCCGGGCGTTTTCGCTCGCTTGGGGATGGGCAGGTTGATTTCAGAGGGATTTTCTCAAAACTCACGCAATACGGCTTTGATGGCTGGGCCGTGCTGGAATGGGAATGCTGCCTGAAACATCCCGAACAAGGGGCGGCCGAGGGCGCACCGTTCATTGCTGATCACCTGATCCGAAAGACGGACAAAGCCTTTGATGATTTTGCAGGCGGAAAATCTGACGTCGCGGCGTTGCGCCAGATGATGGGGCTTTAGCATGGCACGCCTTAAGCTTGGGATGGTCGGTGGTGGGCAGGGTGCTTTCATTGGTGGCGTGCACCGTATTGCGGCGCGGCTGGATGGACGCTTTGACCTTGTGGCCGGGGCGTTTTCGTCCGATCCCGCACGCGCCCATGCTTCAGCAGCAGAGCTTGGGATTGATCCCGCGCGGTCCTACGCGGATTTCACCGAAATGGCCAAGGCCGAGGCCGCGCGCGCCGATGGCATTGATGCGGTGTCCATCGTCACACCCAACCACCTGCACGGGGCCATCGCCGAAGCATTCCTCGCGCAGGATATTTCCGTTATCTGCGACAAGCCGATGACAGCGACTTTGGCGCAGGCTGAAGGTTTGGTGGCAGCGGCGCAAACCTCCAAAGGGCATTTCTTCCTGACCCACAACTACACAGGCTACCCCATGATCCGGCAGGCCCGGCAGATGGTGGCGGATGGGGCTTTGGGGGACTTGCGCATTGTCGCGGCGAACTACCTGCAAGATTGGCTAAGTGAACCACCCGCCGATGATAACAAACAGGCCAAATGGCGCACTGATCCAGCCCAAGCCGGGGGCGGGGCGATTGGGGATATCGGGACGCATGCCTATAACCTTGCTTGTTTTGTGACCGGTCGGACTGCGCAAAAGCTAAGCGCGACGCTGACATCCCACGTTGCCGGGCGCGCGGTTGATGATGATGCGCGGGTGACGGTTGATCTTGCAGACGGGGTGCATGGGCACATCTGGGCCAGCCAAGTCGCTGTCGGCAATGAGAATAATCTGACGCTGGCTGTTTATGGCGCGAAAGGATCGTTGCGGTGGGCGCAGGAAAACCCGAATGTTTTGTGGTTCACCGAACTTGGCAAACCACCCCAGATGATCACGCGGGGCAGCGGTGCAGCGCACCCGGCAGCAGCAGCCGTCACGCGTATTCCGGCAGGGCATCCCGAGGGTTACCTTGAGGCCTTTGCGACCCTTTATCGCGAAGCTGCAGACGTGATCGCGGGCGGAGAAGCTGCAACTATTGTCGGGATCAAAGACGGCCTTGATGGCGTGCGCTTTGTCGATGCCTGTCAGCGGTCATCCAATGACGGGGCTGCTTGGATCACGCTTTGATCAACCTGCGAGGTAGGCCTGAATGGCCGCCTCGGTGCCTTTTTCCCAGACCAGTTTCAGCCAGCGATCAAAGCTGGCGGCAAAGCGCGCGTTCTTTCCAAGGTCGCCATAGAATTGGGTCTGATTGATCCACACACTTGGGTCGGCCTTCGCATCCAACGCTTTCACCACCAGATCATCCCAATAGGGATCATTCGGTTCAATCACGCTGCCATCTTCGCGCGTTCCCGCACACATGCGTGCCCAAAGCGCTTCGACCAGGGTCAGCCCGTCGATGGGGGTGTCAGCGGCCAAAGCATCGCGCAGGATCGGATGCAGGAACCCGGCATGGCGCGATGTGCCATCGAAAGCAACGCGGCGGGTGGTGTCAAAGATTTCGGCATTGGCGAAACGATCTGTGATCAAATCGACATAGGCCAGCGGCGTCATCCCCGGAACCGCATGCACGTGGGGGACGATTTCCTCAATCTCGACCTTGCGGAAAAGCCCTGCAATCAATGGGTTGGCCATTGTGCCCGCGATGGTATCCACCGACAGCAATTCACCCGGTGTCGCGATGATCTGGTGACCCGCATTCAGTTGGCGCAGCTTCATCGCCTCATAGGCGTGCACGTCTGTGGTGAAGGTTGCACCGACCTTGTCCCAATCGGGGCGGCCCGCGCAGAACTTATCTTCGATCACCCATTGGCGAAAATTTTCGTGGGTCACGGGTACATTGTCTTCGACCCCAAAGCCGCGCACCAGTTCCAGCTCTTTCGGTCCCGTCGCAGGCACGATGCAATCGACCATCGCGTTTGGGAAAGTGACATTCACGTCGATCCAATCGGCAAGGGCAGGGTCGGACAGTTTGGCAAGGCCGATGATCAATCCGTGCAGGATATCACCATTGCCTTGCAGATTATCGCAGCTTTGACATGTGAACGGGCCGGTCCCACTGTCACGGCGCAGTTTCAAGGCGGCGATCATCGCACCAAAGGCGGTGTGCGGCTGGTCAGGGTTGGCCGCATCATGCAGAATATCTGCGTGGTCCGCGTCAAATTCACCGCCAGCCGTCTGATAATAACCGCCTTCTGTCACGGTCAAGGCAACGATGCGGATCGCGGGATCGGCCATCTGCGCAATCAATGGAGCGTTATCCTCAGAGACAGGCACAAAATCGACCATTGACCCGATAACCTCGGCCGATTTGCCAGATGGGTCCAATTCGATCAGCGTCGTCAGGCAGTCCTGTGCCAGCATCCGGTCACGCTGTGCAGCATCTGCCGGGCGCACGCCCGCGCCCACAATCGCCCAATCCAGCGCGGCCCCCGTTTGCATCAAGCGATGCAAGTACCACGCCTGATGCGCGCGGTGAAAATTCCCAAGGCCGATATGCACGATACCGGGTGAAAGATCCGTGCGCTGATAGCTTGGTGTACTGACCTTGGCAGGCAGATCGGAGAGGTTTTCAAGGGTCAGTTTCATCAGCTCATCCATTGTCCGCCGTCGACGTTATACGTCTGCGACACGATGTAATCAGAATCGGAAGAGGCAAGGAACACAGCCATCCCCGTCAAATCTGCAGGCACCGCAAAGCGCCCCGCAGGCACGCCCGCTTCAACCTCGGCCTTCTTTTGGCCGGGGGCTTTGCCTTCCAGCTTGGCGAACATGGAATCTACATGGACCCAGTGATCGCCATCCACAACACCGGGTGCGATGGCATTCACATTGATCCCGTGTTTGATCAGGTTCAGCCCCGCGCTTTGGGTCATCGAAATGACAGCGGCCTTGGTGGAACAATAAACTAGCACAAGGCTTTCGCCGCGCCGCCCTGCTTGCGAAGCCATGTTGATGATCTTGCCGCCATGGCCCTGGGCAATCATCTGCTTGGCCGCAGCCTGCATCGTGAACAGAGTGCCTGCGACATTGACCGCATAAAGCCGGTCATAGCTTTCGCGCGTGATATCAACGGTTTCCGCCGCATCAAAGAGGGCGGCGTTGTTGATCAGAATGTCCAGCTTGCCGGTCTCAGTCACAACAGCCGCCATCGCCTTATCAATGCTGGACTGATCGGCGACATCAATGTGCAGCGCATAAGCCCCGGCACCCAGTTCTGCGGCGGTTTGCTTTGCCGCCGCCAGATTGATGTCAGCAATCGCCACGGTCGCGCCTTCAGCTATGTAGCTTTCGGCAAAACCGCGCCCGATGCCACGGGCGGCCCCTGTAATCAGGGCTGACTTTCCGTCCAGTCGCCTCATCAGATCCGCAGGCCTTGGGCATCAAAGCGGTGCAGGCGGGCCGCGTCGGGGGTGAGATAGATATCATCGCCGTGCTTTGCCGCCAGATCACCGGTCACGCGGACGGTCATCATATCCATCAGACCTGTGTCATGGATGTGCAGGAAAGTATCCGATCCAAGATGTTCAGCCACCCCGACACGCCCTTTCCACAAACCTTCTGTGGTTGAAACGGTCAAATGCTCTGGGCGGATGCCGATGGTGGTGGCATCATGTTTGGCGGCCTCTGGCCCCTCGATCAGGTTCATCTTGGGCGAGCCGATGAAACCTGCAACAAACTTGTTGCGCGGGGTATGATACAGATCAAGCGGGCTGCCGACCTGTTCGATCACACCTGCCTGCAACACAACGATCTTGTCGGCCATGGTCATGGCTTCGACCTGATCGTGGGTCACATAGATCATTGTGGTCTTCAGCTTCTCATGAAGCTCCATGATCTCAAGGCGCATGCCGACGCGCAGGGCGGCGTCCAAGTTTGACAGCGGTTCGTCAAACAAAAAGGCCGAAGGTTCGCGCACAATCGCACGGCCAATGGCCACACGCTGACGCTGACCACCGGACAACTGGCCCGGTTTGCGATCAAGATAGTCCACAAGGTTCAGCGACTTGGCGGCCGCCTCGATCTTTTTGTTCTGCGTGGCCTCATCAATGCCAGCCATCCGCATCGGGAAGGCGATGTTCTTGCGTACTGTCATATGCGGATAAAGCGCATAAGACTGGAACACCATCGCCAAGCCACGCTTGGAGGGGGGGACCTCGGTCACAATGTCACCGTCGATTTCGACATCACCGGAGGTTAGATCCTCAAGCCCTGCAATCATCCGCAGCAGGGTGGATTTCCCACAGCCCGATGGGCCGACGAAGACAACGAATTCACCGTCTTCAATTTTAAGGTCCAGCGGTGGAATGACTTCCACGTCGCCAAAGACTTTCTGTACTTTCTGGAGTGCGATACGTCCCATGATCGTTCCCTTATTTGACGGCGCCGAAGGTCAAGCCTTGGACAAGTTGTTTTTGACAGAACCAGCCCAGCACAACGATGGGGCCAACGGCGGCGGTCGACACAGCCGAGAGGCGGCCAAAGAACAGACCCTCGGGTGCGCGGTTGCCTTCGATCAGCGTCGATAGCGTGGCTGCATTGAACGTGGTCAGCCGGACGGTCCAATAGGCTTCGTTCCAGCAGAAGATAAAGATCAACAGCGCGGTAGATGCGATGCCGCCCCAAGCAAGGGGGACAAGGATTTCCTTGACCTCGCCCCATGTGGTCAGCCCGTCCATCTGGCCTGCCTCGATGATATCCTTGGGAATATCCTTGAAGTAGGTGAACAACATCCAGATCGCGATGGGTAGGTTGATCAGTGTGAGCACCATAATGACAAGGAAATGCGTGTCATAAAGGTTCAAGAACTTGGCCATAAAGATCATCGGATATAGGACCGCTGCCGCTGGCAGCATCTTGGTCGACAGCATCCACATCAGAATGTCCTTGGTGCCGCGTGATGGGTTGAAAGCCATCGCATAGGCGCAAGGGACGCTGACGATCAAGGTCAGGATCGTGGCCGACACGGCTGTGATCACTGAATTGGTCGCAAAGCGCCAATAGTCGTAATTATCGGTCATATTCGTGTAGTTTTCCAACGTCGGCGTGAAGGAAAACAGGAATTCGGGTTTGACCGCATCCGCGTCCGTTTTGAAGCTGGTCAGGACCATATAGAAGATCGGGAAGAAGAAGATCAACGCAACGCCCCAAGCCAAGACGGGCCAGGCAACTTTTGAAAACTTCGACGTTTCTGCAACGATAGCCATTGTCGGTCTCCTTATTCCATGAGGGTCTTGCCAACCATGCGCAGCAAGAAGATTGCGACGATGTTGGCAAGGATGACTGCGAAGATACCTGTGGCGCTGGCGGCTCCGATGTTGTTGTTGGCAAGCTCACCGATGTAGTAGGGCAAGTTCTTGTTGCCGTTCCCGCGGCTCACGATCTCGATCTCGGCATATAGCGACAGGTGGAAAATCGCCTGGATCATCACAACGATGGCGATGGGCCGGCCAAGATGGGGCAGGGTCAGAAAGCGGAACTGCGACCAGCGGGATGCACCATCAAGGATCGCGGCCTCTTTCTGCTGCTGATCCTCGGATTGCAATGAGGTCATAAAGATCAAAACCGCGAAAGGCGTCCACTGCCATGTCACCATCATGATCACTGCATAGGCAGAGGTCTGTGTGGCACGGAAGGAAATCGGGTTAAATTCGGGCCAAAGCGAAAAGAAGCTTCCCAAGACGGGCGCATTGCGCAGCCCGTCGATCACATCATTGATCCCATTCACAGCAATCCCTTGCAGGCCCAACACCGGATCAAGGATCATGTTGATCCAAAGCACGGCATTCACCGCAGGCATCACAAAGAAGGGCGAAATCAACAGGACGCGTACAATGCCACGGCCCGGAAAAGAACGGTTCACAAGAACGGCGATCATCACACCAAGGATCACGGTCAGGAACAGAATGCTGGTCACGATCAGAAGGCTGTTCTGAAGTGCCAGCCAGAAACTGTCTTGGTTCCAAACAAACTGATAATTGCCAAAACCACGCCAATTCTCGATCGAGGGGCTGGTCCATTCGGGTCTGCGGGTGTTGTTCAACACGTAGCGAATGAATGAAAAGAACAGCGTCATCCCCAGCGGGATCAGCATCCAAACCAGCAGCATAATCACGGCTGGGGTCTGCAAAAGACGCGGGATCGTTCTATTGGCCATGAGTTCGGTCCTTCATCAGGTGAACAAAAATGAAAATCAGGTCATCAAAGGACCCACGCCATCGGCACATGGGTTTGAAAAGCCCACGTCAGCGACAACAACGAAACTTTGAAAGGTAGGAGGAGGGGGTGGAAAGACCCGGGGGCAAGCCCCGGACCTTTCCGTGCGTGAGTGGCTTAGTAGTAGCCCGCTTCTGACATGATCGCGTCAGCGGCAGACTGTGCTGCTGCAAGCGCTTCATCGACAGACTTCGCACCAGACAAAGCTGCTGCGATTTCCTGAGCAACGGCAGAACCCACTTCTGGGAATTCTGGGATCGCTGCAAACTGAACACCAACGTATGGCTTGATGTCTGTGGCTTCAGGTGCCGCAGATTCAATCGCTGCCATCTCAGCTGCTGCGAAAGGAGCAGCGGCCTGGAATTCAGGGTAGGCGTAGGTAGATGCACGTGTACCAGTTGGAACAGAACCCCAACCGAACTCTGGGTGCTCGGCTACAGCTTTGATGTACTCTTTAGACGTCGCCCACTCGATGAATGCTTTTGCTTCATCAGCGTTTGGTGACCCTGCAGGTACAGCCATGGCCCATGCCCACAACCAGTTCGCACCAACTGGGTTACCAGCATTTGGCGACTGTGCGTAAGCTACACCGTCGACTTCAAGGAAAGACGCAGCGATTGTCGCATCGATCCACAAACCACACTTGCCTTCGTTATAAAGCGCGAGGATCTCGTTGAAAGAGTTCCCTTCAGAACCCGGAGGGCCGTAGTTGCCCAGCAGGTCAACGTAGAAGTTGATCGCAGCTTTCCATTCGTCTGATTCCAACTGAGGCTTATAATCAGCGTCGAACCAGGCACCACCGAACGAGTTTACCATTGTTGTGACGAACGCCATGTTGTCACCCCAACCCGGCTTACCGCGCAAGCATGCACCGTAAACGCCATTGTCAGGATCGTGTACAGCAGCGGCTGCTGCTTTGACGTTGTCCCATGAATCGTTGTCAGCGATTGATACGCCGGCAGCATCCATCAGGTCTTTGCGGTACATGACCATGGAGGATTCACCATAGAATGGGGCCGCATAAAGTGTGCCGTCAGCAGACAGACCGTTGCGCATCGCTGGCAGCATGTCGTCTACGTCGTACTCTGCACCGAACTCAAGTGGTTCGATCCAGCCTGCAGCGCCCCAGATTGGTGCTTCCTGCATACCGATGTTGA
>CAYPVL010000027.1:19036-35047 GCA_964414165.1 uncultured Cognatiyoonia sp. | reverse complement strand
CACTATGGCGCATTGCGACGCCGGTTGAAGCAGGAGCCATCCACCCCATCAGCTTCGTCCCACATAGCAGTCAACCGCATTCACTAAGCTCTAGCTTTCAGCCCTCATCCCCGATCAAAGCCCGAATGATCGCCTGCGCGCTGTCGCTGTTCCAATCCGCATCGCCTTGAAGGCGGGCAATCTCATTCCCTTCCGGGTCAAGAATGACAGTCACAGGTAGCCCCAAAACACCCATGCTGCGGGCAAGGTTCTGGCGCGCATCTGTGTGCAACGGCAGATTATCAACGCCGATTTCATCAAAGAAGCTTTTCATCGCGGGGCGCGGGTTGCGGCCTGTGGCGATGGTGACAACTTCAAAGTTGTCGTCTTGAAACGTGTCCTGCAAGGCGGCCAGATGCGGCATCTCGGCCCGGCAGGGCGCGCACCATGTTGCCCAGAAGTTCAGTACCACATGCTTGCCTGCATAGGCCTCAAGCGTCATCTCGGCCCCGTCTTCGGTTTTGAACGGCACGTCCGAAGATGGAATTGGGGCGCTATGCACCGCCAGTTTACGCATGTCGCCATCCCGCAGGTCGGTGATATTGGCGTCTTGGGCGTTTGCAAGCGTGCCAAGGCTTAGGTAAAGCAGAACTGATATTATTGACCGCATAGGGCTTCCTTCAATGACAAAATCCGCAAACAGCATGTGGGGCGGGCGTTTTGCCGCCGGACCAGACGCGATTATGGAGGCGATCAACGCCTCAATCTCGTTTGACCAGCGCCTTGCCGCGCAAGACATTGCAGGTTCACGTGCCCATGCCAGCATGTTGGCCGCCACAGGCATTATTAGCGATAAAGATGCAGAGGCGATTAAGGAAGGCCTTCTCACGGTCTTGTCAGAGATTGAAACCGGGGAATTTCCCTTCTCAGCGGCCCTTGAAGATATTCATATGAACGTCGAGGCGCGTCTGAAAAAGCTGATCGGCGAACCCGCAGGGCGTTTGCACACCGCCCGGTCGCGCAACGATCAGGTCGCCGTGGATTTCCGCCTTTGGGTGCGGGATCAATGCGACGCGGCGGATGCGGCGATTGTAGCCTTGCAGAAGGCCCTTGTCGGTCAGGCCGAGGCGGGGGCCGACTGGGTCATGCCCGGTTTTACCCACCTTCAGGTCGCCCAGCCTGTCACTTGGGGCCATCATATGCTGGCCTACGCCGAAATGCTGGAACGGGATCGCACGCGCTTTGCCGATGCGCGCCGCCGCATGAACACATCGCCCTTGGGCGCTGCGGCCCTTGCGGGGACGTCTTTCCCGATTGATCGGCATATGACGGCCAAGGAACTTGGCTTTGATCGGCCCATGTCCAATTCGCTGGATGCGACATCAGACCGGGATTTCGCGCTTGAATTCCTGTCCAGCGCGTCCATCTGCGCAATGCACCTGTCGCGCTTGGCCGAAGAGCTGGTGATCTGGTCGTCAGCCCAATTCCGCTTTGTGAAAATGTCGGATCGCTGGTCCACCGGGTCCTCCATCATGCCGCAAAAGCGCAACCCGGACGCCGCCGAACTGATCCGCGCCAAGATTGGGCGCATCTTCGGGGCCAATGTGGCGCTGATGACGGTGATGAAGGGGCTGCCGCTGACCTATTCCAAGGATATGCAGGAAGACAAAGAACAGGTGTTTGATGCCGCTGATAACCTGATGCTGGCTTTGGCCGCGATGGCGGGGATGGTCGGGGATATGTCGGCCAATCAGGACGCGCTGAAAGCCGCCGCTGCCACCGGATTTTCGACCGCCACGGACCTTGCGGACTGGCTTGTGCGCGCACTTGGGCTACCTTTTCGCGATGCGCATCATGTGACGGGTTCACTTGTGGCTTTGGCCGAAGGCAAGGGGATTGATCTGCCGGATTTGACCCTTGCGGACATGCAAGGGGTTCATGCAGAGATCACGGATGCGGTGTTTGACGTGCTGGGGGTCGAAAATTCGGTCGCCTCGCGCACAAGTTACGGCGGCACCGCCCCGGCCAATGTGCGCCGCGAGGTCGCCGCCTGGAAGGAGCGTTTGAAATGAAGAAACTTGCGATGATTTTGGTGGCGGGCGCGCTGTTTGGCTGTGGTGCGCAGGGTGATCCGATCCGGCCCACAGCGAATTTGGGTCTGTCGATTGGGCCAAATGGCGTAACGCCAAACGCAAGTGTCGGTGCGCGCAGCGGCCCCGTCAGCCTGAACGTGGGGCTTTAGAATGTCGCCCTTGCGCTGGATTTATCTGGCCCTTGCGATCTGGGGCGCGATCCATCCGATGTATTATTTCATCAACTGGTTTCAGGCCAACAGCTGGGACATCATGGCGATGGTCGATGCATGGCACGTGAATGCCGCGACAAGTGGGCTGGTCTGGGATTTGACCATCGCGGCGGTGGCTTTGACGGTGTTCATCTTGTCGGAAACCTTTGTGCGCAAAAACTGGATTGCGCTGGTGGCGATCCCAGCGACGTTTTGCATTGGCGTGTCGTGTGGGTTGCCGCTTTATCTGTTCCTGCGCGCAAAACCGATCACCTGAGGGCACGATTTTTCTGCGAAAAATCTTATGCAGCAAACTTTTCTAGAAAAGTTTGGCCCCGTGCGCTGATCGGCCAAATTGGGGTTGGGGTTCACGCGCGATCTGATATGTCGGGCTTTGGTTTTGAAGGAGTCTGTCGGTGGATCATTTTCTATATCGTGACGGCGTTTTGCATGCCGAAGACGTGCCCGTGTCCGAGATTGCGGCCACAGTCGGCACACCGTTCTATGTCTATTCCACAGCAACCCTGACCCGGCATTTCAAACTGTTTGATGACGCGCTTGAAGGCATGGACCACCTTGTGTGTTTCGCCATGAAATCCTGTTCCAATCAAGCGGTCTTGAAGACCCTCGCCGATGCGGGCGCAGGCATGGATGTTGTATCAGTCGGTGAATACCTGCGCGCGAGGGCGGCAGGCGTGCCCGGCGACAAGATCGTGTTCTCGGGCGTTGGCAAGACCGCTGATGAGATGGAGACGGCCCTAAAAGGCGGCATCCGGCAGTTCAACGTCGAAAGCGAACCTGAAATGCAGGTGCTGTCAGCGGTCGCAACACGCCTTGGGGTCGCGGCCCCCATTACAATCCGCGTGAACCCCGATGTTGACGCCAAGACCCATGCCAAGATTTCCACCGGTAAATCCGAGGATAAGTTCGGAATCCCCATTTCCCGTGCGCGTGAGGTCTATGCGATGGCTGCGGTCTTGCCGGGCCTCAAGGTCATCGGAATTGACGTGCATATCGGATCGCAGCTGACGGATCTGGCTCCGTTTGAGGCGGCTTATCTGAAGGTCGCTGAACTGACCGAACAACTCCGCGCTGATGGCCACGAAATCACCCGCCTTGATCTGGGCGGGGGCCTTGGCATTCCTTATGCGCGAAATAATGCCGCACCGCCGCTGCCCACTGATTACGGTGCGATGGTCAAGCGCACCCTTGGGCATTTGGGCTGCGAGATCGAGATTGAGCCGGGCCGCCTGATCTCGGGCAATGCCGGGATCATGGTGTCCAAGGTGATCTATGTGAAGGAAGGCGAAGATCGCGAATTCCTCATCATTGATGCAGCGATGAACGACCTGATCCGCCCGGCGATGTATGACGCGCACCACGATATTATTCCCGTTATTCAAGAGGATGCAGGGGCGGAACCCGCAACCTACGACATCGTTGGCCCGGTCTGCGAAAGCGGCGATACTTTCGCCAAGCGCCGCGATATGGCGCATGTGGGGCCGGATGATCTGGTCGCCTTCCGCTCTGCGGGCGCTTATGGCGCGGTGATGTCATCGGAATATAACTCGCGCCCGCTGATCCCAGAGGTGCTTGTGAAGGGCGATCAATTTGCAGTTATTCGTGCGCGCCCTACCTATGAAGAGATGATCGCACGCGATACACTGCCAACGTGGCTCGACCCGGAATCTTAGGAGAAAGTTCCTGACCCAAAGCCGAAACCAACTGCCGCACCTCAAGCGGCCCGTCGCGTTGACGCGGTTGGGGATGGTGGCCGAGCAGGTCACGCGGGCCTTCTGGCCGTTTTGGACCGTGGCCTTTGTAGTGACCGCGCCGCTGATGTTTGGCTGGCAAGACGTGGCCCCGCTTGAACTTTTCTGGGGGTTTGCGGTTCTTGGCGCACTCGCGCTGATTGGCACATTCGCCCTTGGCCTGCGCAAATATCGCACCCCGTCACTTGCTGATGCCATCGCCCGCGTCGATGCGCGCTTGCCAGGGCGGCCCATCGCAGCTTTAGCGGATGAACAGGCGATTGGCACAGGCGATGCCGCGTCCGAGGCCGTGTGGCAAGCCCACGTCGCCCGCATGGCGGAACGAACGAAAGATGCCAAAACGGTTGAACCCGATTTGCGAATCTCGGACCGTGATCCTTACGGTTTGCGCTTTATCGCGCTGCTGTTCTTTGTCTGCGCCTTGCTTTTCGGCTCGCTCTTGCGGGTCAATTCGGTGGGCGATCTGGCGGCTGGGAACCAGCAACTTGCCACCGGGCCGGTCTGGGAAGGCTGGGTCAATCCGCCGGCCTACACGGGCAAACCAACGCTTTACCTCAACGACATCCCGCCGGGGCCATTGCGTGTACCTGCCGGGTCCGAAATCACCTTGCGCCTTTATGGCGAGGTTGGCGCGCTCACCGTTGCGGAAACGCTGTCAGGGCGTATGGGCGAAATTGGCGCTGCCTCTGAGGCGCAGCAGACCTTTATCGTCACCCAGTCAGGCCGCCTTGCGATTGAAGGCGAAAACGGTGCGGCTTGGGATGTCACGCTTGTCGCGGACACCGCGCCAGAGGTTGAACTTTCCGGCCCCGTCGAAGCCGACGCCATGGGCGAGATGAGCCAGCCTTTCGCGGCCTACGACGACTACGGCATCGAAGCGGGCACCGCCACCATCGCCCTTGATCTGAGCGCGGTTGATCGCCGCCATGGGCTTGCGATTGCGCCTGATGGGTATGCGCCGCTGGTGCTGGATCTTCCGATGCCCTTCAATGGGGATCGCGCGGATTTTGAAGAATTTCTGGTCGAAAACCTGTCCGAACATCCACTTGCGAACCTGCCTGTGACCTTGACACTGCATGTCACGGACGAGGCCGGGCAAGAGGGCGCATCTGGCACCGAACCAATGATCCTACCGGGCCGGCGCTTCTTTCAGCCCTTTGCCAAGGCGATTATCGAACAGCGCCGCGATTTGATGTGGTCCAAGAACAATGGGCCGCGCATTGCGATGTTGCTCAAAGCCGTGTCGCACCGGCCCGAAGGACAGTTTTCGAACGAGGTGACATATCTGCGCCTGCGCCAGATCGTGCGCCGCCTTGACAGTTTCAATGAATTTGGGATGACGGACGAAAATCAAGCCGAATTGGTGCAGGCGCTTTGGGACCTTGCGATCCAGCTTGAGGATGGCACGCTGGCTGACGCCCGCGAACGCTTGCGCCGCGCGCAGGAACGACTGGCCGAGGCGATGCGCGACGGGGCCTCTGACGAGGAAATCGCCGAACTGATGCAGGAATTGCAAGAAGCCACGGATGACTATCTGAACCTGCTTGCCCAAGAGATGGAGCCGGGCAGCGATGGCACGGACGAGCCGCAGTCCGCCGAGAATAGCAATTCCATCAGCGGCGATGAATTACAGGCCATGCGCGACCGGATTCAGGAACTCATGGAAGAAGGCCGGATGGCCGAAGCGATGGAATTGATGGAGCAGTATAACGAACTGCTTGAAAACCTGCGCATCACCCAAGGCGAGGGCGGCGAAGGCGGACCACGCACGCCGGGGCAGCAGTCGATGGAGGATCTGGCCGAGACGCTTGAGGACCAACAAGACCTCGCCGACGATGCCTTCCGCGACCTGCAGGAACGCAGCCAGCAGGGTGACCAGCAAGGGCAACAGGGCCAGCAAGGGCAACAGGGCCAACAGGGTCAACAAGGCGACCAAGGTCAGGGCCAAGAAGGCCAGCAAGGTCAGGACGGCAACCAAGGTGGGCAGCAGGGTCAATCCGGCCAAGGTCAGGGCGTTGGTGAAGATGGGACCAGCGGCGGGCAGGGCGATCAGGGCTCTGGCGGCGAAGGCAGCGGGACAGACGAAGAAGGGCTTGCCCAGCGTCAACAGGCGTTGCGCGATGAACTTAGACGGCAACGCGATGGGCTACCGTCGCTTGACGGCGAGGCTGGGGATATCGCCCGCCGTTCGCTTGAACGGGCCGAAGGCGCGATGGACGGAGCCGAAGAGGCCTTGCGCGAAGGCGATTTGGCCGAAGCAATTGACCAGCAGTCCGAAGCGCTGGACGCGCTGCGCAACGGGATGCGCGCACTGTCCCAAGCCTTGGCTGAAAACCAGAACGCCGAACCGGGGCAGGGCAGCGAGCAGGGCGAACAGACGGGCCGGGTTGAACCCTCGCGCCGCGATCCGTTGGGCCGTCAACTGGGGCAGAACGGGCAGTTTGGAACTGACGAAAACATGCTGTCAGATGAAGACATCAACCGGCGGGCCGAAGAACTGCTGGGCGAAATCCGCCGCCGCTCGGCCGAGCAAGACCGCCCCGAAATCGAACGCGACTACCTGCGCCGATTGCTTGATCGGTTCTAGGGCCTATTGACGTTCATATCTTGCCACCTGCGCGTGTCCCATTTTGCCGCTGGCAAGCCGATCTGACCGCAGCGATGTGGTTCATCGGAAGGGAAGATCGGGGTCGACAGAGGCAAAATGCGCCGCGCCGCTTTGCGGTTTCGCCAAAATTGCCCATTACGTCGTTACGAAACCTTGAATTAACCCGTTAGTCCTGCGCTTTCGTGCCTAGAAATGAGCAATTTTGGATTGAAACAGGTGGCAGGATATGAACGTCAACAGGCCCTAGTTGCTTTCGGTGCTTTCCGCGTCCTCTACCGGGGCCGCTTCGATCTGTTCCGTCAGCCCCTGCACTTTGCGATCCAGCCAAAGCCGCCCGTTGTCCACGGTCTCGACATAACTGTCCAACGTGTCTGCCATCGACGGGACCAGCCCTTTGAGCTGGTCGGCAGAAAGATAGATCAGCCAGAGCGCAATAATCAGCAAAAGCACCATCCAGTACCCAAAGCGGAAGTCGCGCTTTTTGGTGGCAACGATGTCTTCGGGGGTCGGCGGGATGTCTTCACCGCGATCGGCGCTAGACCGCAGCGAGGAATTGATTTCCTCAATATCGGGTAAAAGTTCTTTGCGCGTCGCCGCCGCAGTCGCGGCTGCCGCAGCTGCAGTGGTTTCGGTCACCGGTGGTTCTGTTTCACCGGCAAGCCGCGCCATGCGGCGGGCCGCTTCGATGTTGCGCTGTTCTTGCGGGCTCAGGGATGGTGGGGTTTCAAGTCCCAGATCATCCTGACTTTCCATCGTTTCAGGCGCGCTGCCGCGACGGGCGGCGGCCTCGCGCTCGGCCTCTTCGCGCAGAATTTCAGCCACGGATGCATCAAGCGCCGGACGGTTGCGGGGCGGTTGCGGTGCAGCAGCCAGATCAGGGTCATCGCCCGCAGGGGCGTCGGGTTCTTCAACCTGCGGTGCCTGCACGACGGGTGCATCCTCTATCGCAGCCTCGGCTGCTTCGGACGCACCGGGTTTTTCAAACCACGCATGGCCACAGTTGGAACACTGCACATCCCGCCCACCGGGCGGAATCACATCACTTGAAATTTCGTATTGCGCCCCGCAATTCGGGCAGATCAGCCGCATCTTGTTTCGCCCTTCCACCCTGCTTGGGGCAGACTTCATTATTCCAGTTAACTATTCATTACCAATGCAGAGGGGAAACGCAAAGTATTTGGCACCCCCTAACAGCCCAATTGATTGAAACCTGTTGCAGATTTGGGCAATAGAGAGGGAAATACCCAAGGAGTGTGCCCGTGATCGAGCTTGAAGATGTCGGCTATAGCTATGGCGGGGCCGCGCTTTATGGCCAAATATCGTTGACGCTTGCGCCCGGATCGTTCCATTTTCTGACCGGCCCGTCGGGCGCGGGCAAGACGACGCTTTTGAAATTGTGTTACGGTGAACTTTTTGCAACGTCCGGCACGGTGCGCCTTTTCGGGCAGGATGCCCGGGCCTATGGGCGCGATGATGTGGCAATGGTGCGGCGGCGCATCGGTGTTGTGCATCAGGATTGTCAGTTTCTGGATCATCTGACTTTGGCGGAAAACATACTGCTGCCCTTGAAAGTTGCCGGACACCAAGGCGAAGCGGCCAGTGACCTGAATGATTTGTTGAAATGGGTCGGGTTGACGGCCCAAGCGAACCAACTGCCGCCAGAATTGTCAGGGGGCGAGCGCCAACGTGCCGCGTTGGCGCGCGCGGTCATCCAGTCACCGGACGTGATTATTGCCGATGAACCGACGGGCAACATTGATTGGGACATGTCCCAGCGCCTGCTTACCCTGCTGATCGAGTTGAACAAAATGGGCAAGACCGTGCTGATCGCCACCCATGATCTGAACCTGATCCGACTGGCCAAAAGTCAGGTCTCGGCCCGGTTGTTGCGCCTGAAAGACGGCACCTTGCAGGCGGGGGTCGCACTATGAACGCACGCCAAATCATCGATATGCTTGTGGGCGACCCACAGGCCGACCGGGCGGTGCCACCCACCGGAATCACTGCGCGGCTGACGGTGTTCGTTGCTGCAGCGATGGCTTTCCTTGGGGTCTTCGCACTTGCCTTGTCACTGACCACGGGCCGGGTCGCTGATCGCTGGTCGGCAGAACTTGCGCAGACCTCGACCTTGCGCATCTCGGCGCCCGCTGATCAGATCGACGCCCAAACCCGCGCGGCTATGACGGTGCTGGAAACCACGCCGGGCATCGCGGCGGCCCGGCCCCTAACAGATGAAGAACAGCGCGCATTGCTCGCCCCATGGTTTGGCCCGGACCTGCCGATTGAGACACTCCCCATCCCGCAACTGATTGAAATCGTGGAAGATGGGGGCGGATATGATCCAACGGGCCTGCGCGCGCGATTGCAGGCCGAAGTGCCGGGTGCTGTCCTTGACGATCACACCCGCTGGCGCGCACCGCTTGTCGCGGCCGCAAGCCGCTTGCGGCTGCTTGGCTGGGCCTCGATCCTGCTGATCGGGACGGCGACAGCGGCGATGATCACGCTTGCGGCGCAATCAGCCCTGTCGGCCAATACCCAAGTGATCCGGGTGATGCGCCTTGTCGGGGCAACAGACGTCTATATCGCGCGGGCCTTCGTGCGCCGCTTTACGGTCCGCACCGTGCTTGGGGCCACCATCGGCATCGCACTTGGGATTATCGGCCTGCTGCTTATTCCGCGCAGCGACGTTGCAGGGGGGTTCCTGACCAGCGTAGGGTTTGCAGGGGCAGGCTGGCTGCTGCCGCTGCTGATCCCGCCACTTGCCGGGATCGTCGCATTCATCGCAACACGGGCCGCGGCCCTGCGCACATTAAGGGAACGGTCATGAGCTATGCGATCCAATGGGTGCGATCCCTGATCTTTACGGTCTCATTCTATCTTGCCGTCCTGATCGTCGGGATCAGCTTCTTCCCATGGGCGCTGTTCTCCGCACGCGGGGCGAATGCAGCCTGCCACACTGTCTGCCGCTGGACGCGCTGGTCTGCGGCTTGGATGATCGGGCTGAAAACCGAAATCCGGGGCACGCCGCCAACGCACGAATGTATGGTCGCGGCCAAGCACCAATCCTTCCTTGACGTGTTGCTGATTTTCGGGGCGATGCCACGGGGCAAGTTCATCATGAAGCGTTTGCTGATGTATGCGCCAATTGTGGGCCAATACGGGCTGCGCATCGGCTGTATCCCGGTGGACCGGGGCAAGCGGGGGGCTGCCATCAGCAAGATGATCGCAGATGTAAAATCCGGTGCGGCGCAACCGGGGCAGTTGATCATCTACCCCCAAGGCACACGGATTCCGCCCGGCGTGGACGCGCCCTACAAAAAGGGCACAGCGATCCTTTACGAACAGCTGAACCAGGATTGTGTGCCCGTGGCCTGCAACGTCGGGGTCTTCTGGCCGAAACGCGGGATTTACCGCAAGCCGGGGACAGCGGTCATCGAATTTATGGAGCCGATCAAACCGGGCCTTTCGACCGAGGCCTTCATGGAACGCCTTGTCGGCGCCATCGAACCCCGTTCAAACGCATTGGCAACAGAGGCAGGACTGAAACATGTCACAGGCTGATCAGATTACGGATATCGCCACGTTAGAGGCGCTCTACGGCACACCCGGCAAAGCGTCGATCATCAAAGTCGCTGACCACATGATCCCGGTCTACTGGGACTGGATCAAGCGATCCAAACTGTGCATGCTGTCCACCGTCGGTCCCGAAGGCACCGATTGCAGCCCGCGCGGTGATGAAGGCCCGGTTGTACACATGCTGGATGACAAAACGCTGCTGCTGCCCGATTGGCGCGGCAACAACCGCATGGATTCTTTGCGTAACATCGTGCGTGATGGGCGGGTATCGCTGATGTTTCTGGTCCCTGGTTCAAACAATGTCGTGCGCCTGAACGGCACGGCGGTGGTGTCGACCAATGCAGACCTGATCGGGCGGTTCACAGACCGGGGAAACCTGCCACGTTCGGTGATTCAGATCACGGTGCAAGAGGTCTACAGCCAATGCGCCCGTGCACTGATGCGGGCGGGGACATGGAAGGCAGGCGACGAAAGCGCTGGGCTTCCAACTGTCGGCGATATGCTTAAAGCGATGGAAGCCGATTTTGACGGAGCCACATATGATGCCGAATGGGCCACCCGCGCATCCCAAACCATGTGGTAACCCCCCATTAAGGTTAACGCGCCCCCCTCAACAAAAGCACCTCTTCTAGCTTCTTTTGAATAGAAATATGCCGGGGTGAGCGTAGCGAGGGGCAGAGCCCCTTAACCCCCTCCGCCACGCACACCCCACTCAATATTACTGCGCTGCCCCAAAACCCGGCGCGCGCACCAAAAAATCACACCCAAACTGATCACCAACCAAATCGCGCCCCAAATCATCGTCGTGCCACCAAACTCCTCGGTTAGCATCCGGGCATCGGATCGCAAGGCGCTGCGGGCAATTGTGTCCGAAAAGATGTCATAAGGGACATAGATCATGCTGGTCAGGCCGATGACGCGCAAAGCCAGATCATTCACCTGTTGGGGCAGAAACCGGGCCATGGCCAACATCGCAAGACCTGTGCCGATGGTGAACGCCAAGGCAAAAAGCGTGCGGATATAAAGGGCCGCGACGACAAGCATCAGCACACCAAACATCCCCATCACAGTCTGGTCCGCCCGCGTGCGCAAGGCAACAAGCAGCACCGCAACACCAATCACAAGCGATCCCAGATAGCCTGCCGTCAGTGTCAGAAACCGGTTCCCACCCGCTGACACCACAAGCCCGCCTTGCTGGGGCGACACAGACAGGCTGATCACGCTGCCGCCGGTCAAAAGCGTCATCAGCGCGTGGGCAAGTTCATGCAGGAACACGACCAGAATTTTCAGCGGAATCATCACCGGGGTCTGCCAAAGGGCAAAGACGCACATGATGATCAGGATCAACTGCCAATGGCCCTTGATCCACGTCATGGGGTTAAGCAGCCAGCCCTTTGGAGCCCAGATCAAGATACTTGCGACGGCGGTCTGCGCGCAGCGCATCGGGGCTCATCACAGCAAGGTCCGTCAGTACAGCGCGCAGCGTATCACCGACGCTTGCAATCGCGGCTGTCGCATCGCGGTGCGCACCACCAAGGGGTTCGGGAATGACGTTGTCGCAGACGCCCAGTTCCTTCAGCTCTTTAGCGGTGACGCGCAGCGCCTCTGCGGCTTCGCGCATCTTTTCGGCGTCCTTCCACAGGATCGACGCACAGCCTTCGGGGCTGATCACCGAATAGATTGAATGCTCCAACATCGCGACGCGGTTCGCGCTGGCGAATGCAACCGCACCGCCTGATCCGCCTTCGCCAATGATCACGCTGATCAAGGGCACGCCCAGTTCCAAACATTTCTCGGTTGAACGGGCAATCGCCTCTGACTGGCCGCGCTCTTCTGCGCCCTTGCCGGGGTAGGCACCGGGGGTGTCGACCAAAGTGATCACGGGCAGGCCAAACCGGTCGGCCATATCCATCAAGCGGATCGCCTTGCGATAGCCTTCGGGGCGGGCCATGCCAAAGTTGCGTTCAATGCGGGATTTGGTGTCATTGCCCTTTTCATGGCCGATCACCATGACGGGCGTATCCCCAAGGCGCGCAAGGCCACCCATAACAGCCGGATCATCAGCAAAATTACGATCCCCGGCAAGCGGGGTGAATTCACTGAACAGCGCGTTGATATAGTCCTGACAGTGGGGCCTTTGCGGATGGCGCGCTACTTGGCATTTGCGCCAGGGGGACAGGTTCTTGTAAAGGCTCACCAGCAGATCGGCGGCTTTTTTATCCAGCGCCTCGGCCTCTTTTGACACATCCATGTCTGCGTTATCTCGCGCCATCGCGCGCAGTTCTTCTGCCTTGCCTTCGATTTCAGCGAGGGGTTTTTCAAAGTCGAGGTATTGGGTCATATCAGCCGCCTGTTGCTTTGCGCTGATATAGACATTGGCGGGTTGGTTTTGCAATGGCAGGACGACGCGCGTGCTGCGCACGACGCCCCGCCCGCCATCCCATATGCGCTTCGCGCGAGGATATTTTAAAACCAAAGAGTGATGGGCGTTAGCCTGTGATCATTTCGTACTGCGCGACGATGACTTCAGCTTGTTTGATGGATGCGATATCGACAAGGCGGCCTTTGTAGACAGTTGCGCCTTCGCCACTGGCTTTCGCTGTTTCCATCGCAGCGAGGATTTCGCGGGCCTCAGCCACTGCGTCCTCGGACGGGGTGAAGACCTCGTTGGCAAGTGCGATTTGCTTGGGATGGATCGCCCATTTGCCGACCATGCCCAGCGTCGCGCTGCGCCGCGCCTGCGCGCGGTAGCCTTCATCATCCGAGAAGTCGCCGAAAGGCCCATCGACTGGCAAAACCCCATGGGTGCGACAGGCCGCCACGATGGCGGTTTGCGCCCAGTGCCAGGGGTCGGAATAGTGCCGCGCTTCACCGTGAAGCATGTAGTAGTTGTCCTGCGTGCCCCCGATCCCTGTCGTCTGCATACCCATTGAGGCCGCAAAATCCGCCGCCCCCAGCGACATCGCCGCCATGCGTGGCGAGGATGCGGCGATTTCTTCCACATGGGCGATCCCGGCTGCGGATTCGATAATGACCTCGAAGGTGATCTTCTTGCTGCGCCCTTTGGCGGCTTCAATCGCCGTTACAAGCGCGTCGACCGCATAGACGTCTGCCGCGCAGCCCACCTTGGGAATCATGATCTGATCAAGCCGGTCATGCGCTTGTTCCATCACATCCACCACATCGCGGTACCAATAAGGCGTGTCCAATCCATTGATCCGCACCGACAGCGTCTTGTTGCCCCAGTTGATGGTATTGATCGCTTCAATCACATTGGCGCGGGCGGCGTTCTTGTCGGATGGCGCGACCGAGTCTTCCAGATCAAGGTTGATCACATCCGCATCCGATGCCGCCATCTTGGGATGTAACCTGGTGTTTGATCCCGGTCCGAACAGCTGGCAGCGGTTGGGGCGGGCAAGGGGGGCTGGTTGCAGGCGGAACGACATAGAATACCTCGGATGAGTACGAAAATTGCTTCATATGCAACCAAATAGGTATATTGTTGCGCACCATGCTGCAAGTGCGAATTTGCAAGCGCAGCATCCTAGCGACGCGGATCAAGCAGTTTCGCCAAAATCCGATCCTTCGTGATCTGTCCGATCACGGCCCCGTTTTCCTCCACAGCCGCAACCGCCCCGGCCGCATCGATCTTACCCATCACCGCGCGAATGTCTGCATCGGCCTGCACGACTACGTCATGCGCGCCTGTCAAAGGCTCCATCACATCGCGCGCGCATAGCACGCCAAGCGGGTTCATATGGGCCACGAAATCCGCAACATAGCCGTTGGCGGGGCTGGAATAAATCTCTTGCGGGGTGCCAGATTGCACGATGCGCCCGCCTTCCATAATCGCGATGCGGTTGCCCAGTTTGAACGCCTCATCCAGATCGTGGGACACAAAGATGATCGTGCGTCCGCGCTTGGCCTGCAGTTCCAGCAATTCGTCCTGAAGCCGCGCACGGATCAGGGGATCAAGGGCCGAAAACGGTTCATCCATCAGCAGGATCGGCGCATCGGTGGCAAAGGCACGCGCCAAGCCGACGCGTTGCTGCATGCCGCCCGACAATTCGCCAACCAGCGCGTCAGCGCGGTCCAGCAGGCCCACACCCTCCAGTTCTTCATCCACCCGCGCGCGGCGCGCCGTGGCCGATTGCCCGCCAAGTTCCAAGCCCAGCCCGACATTATCGCGCACCGTCCGCCAGGGGAGCAGTCCAAACTGCTGGAACACCATCGCAACTGTACGCAGGCGCAGGTCGCGCAACGCGGCTTTGCTGGCGGCGGTCACACTGATCATGGCACCGCCTGTGTTCACCCGCACCTCGCCGCGGACCACGGGGTTGAGCCCATTGACTGAACGCAACAGCGTGGATTTGCCTGACCCAGACAGCCCCATAAGCACAAGGATTTCGCCCGTCGCCACAGTCAGCGAACAATCATGCACCCCAAGGATTTGGCCGCAGGCGGCACGGATTTCAGCACGGTCTTGCCCCTGATCCATCAGTGGCAAAGCCACTTTGGGATGATCACCAAAAACGATGCTCACATTGTCAAATTCAACTGCGTTCACGCCTTTTTTACCCGCAGCATCCGGTCCAACATGATGGCCACAGCCACAATCACAAAGCCGGATTCAAAGCCCAAGCCCGGATCATTGCGCCCAAGGGCCTGCACGACAGGTTTGCCGAGGCCATCCGCGCCGACATAGGCGGCGATGACGACCATGGAGAGGGACAGCATGATCACCTGATTAAGCCCCGCCATGATCTGCGGGATGGCATAGGGCAGTTCGACCTTCCAAAGCAGTTGGCGCGGGGTGGCCCCGAAGGCCTCGGTGGCCTCAACAAGTTCGGTGGGGGTGTTGGAAACGCCCAGATAGGTCAACCTGATGGGCGCTGGAACCACGAAGATCACGGTCGCAAACAAGCCGGGCACCATGCCAAGGCCGAAGAAGACGATGGCGGGGATCAGGTAGACGAAGGTGGGGAGGGTTTGCATCAGGTCCAGCACGGGGCTGACGAATTGATAGGCGCGGGGGCGGTGGGCGAGGAAGATGCCAATGGGCACGCCGATCCCCATGCAGACGACGCAGGATGATAAGACAAGGGCAAGGCTGTCGGTCGTTTCTTCCCAATAGCCTTGGTTGATGATGAAAAGCAGGCAGCAGGCGACCAGCAGGCAAACTTTCCATGACCGTTGCAGAACCCATGTGAGGCCAATGAACAACAGCACGATCAACAGGGCGGGCGGCGTTTGCAGCGCCCAGACGATGCCGTCGATCATGAATTCAAGGGTGTCGGACAATGTATCAAAGAACGGGCGGGCGTTGGCCTTAAGCCAGTCAACGATGGATTCCGACATATCATCCATCGGAATTTTGTAGGTCTCTAGCCAGTCCATGCCTGCCCCCTAAACTGGAAAAAAGGGGGCCCGCGCGTGGCCCCCTTTGGTGGTCTTAGTTGGCAAGCGCGGCCTTCACAGCCGCCGTAGCATCGCCACCATCCAGCGTGGTCACACCGTCCAGCCATGGCATCCATGCGTCGGTGTTGGCCGCCAGCCAGGCTTTAGCAGCATCTTCGGGGTCTTCGCCATCATTGAGGATCGCGCCCATGATCTCATTTTCCATCGCAAGTGAAAATTCGAGTTTCATCAACAGCTTACCGACATTCGGGCATTCGCTCACATAACCAGCACGGGTGTTGGTTGCGACAATCGCGCCGCCCAGATCAGGGCCAAAGTAATCATCGCCACCCGGCAGATAGGTCAGATCAAAGTTCGCGTTCATCGGGTGGGGT
>CAYPVL010000027.1:0-19026 GCA_964414165.1 uncultured Cognatiyoonia sp. | reverse complement strand
GAAGACGACAGCCTCCCCCCGATCTTCGGCGCGCTCAACTTGGGCAAGCATCCCCTGCTCAGAGGATTCAACAACCTCGAAGTCACCCAGACCGAAGACATCACCGTCGATCATATCCTGAATCAAACGGTTCCCGTCATTCCCGGCCTCGATCCCGTAGATCTTGCCATCAAGCGCGTCAGAGGCCGCGGCGATGGACGCAAAATCCGTGATCCCGGCAGCCACACCGGCAGCATTCGTGGCCAATGTGTACTTCGCACCCGTTAGGTTCGTGCGCACGGTGTCGACAGTTCCGGCTTCGCGATAGGTCGCGATATCGCCTTCCATCGTGGGCATCCAGTTGCCTAGGAACACATCAATGTCGCCTTCCGCCATGGATGCATAGGTCACGGGCACGGACAGAATGTCAGTGGATGTTTCATAACCCAAGGCTTCCAGAACGATTGCGGTCGTGGCGGTGGTGGCAGTGATGTCGGTCCAGCCAACGTCGGAAAAGCGGACCTCTTCACAGGCGGCGAAACCAGCGTTCGCGGCTGTGATCAGCGCGAGTGTGGAAATGGTGGTACGGAATGTCATAGTATGCTCCCAGTTAATGACACGGCTCATTCGACAGAGTCGCATCACGTTAACCCGTGCGCAAGGTGGGGGGAACCGGGTTGGTGGGGTTGGGGGTAGAAGCTCTGCTTGAGCGTTATGAAGCGACTTTGGTCTACGACATTTAATTGGATATGCGGACACGATTGGGTTTGGAACATTCAAAGTCCGCTTTGAGCCCAAAGTCACGGATGCTGCACGATGCGACAATGCCTGGTCTTTCCAGTTCCTACCTACTGAGCAGTATCCGGCCGCCGAGCAATCCAAGAACCGCAGCAGATACACGGTCAATGTAGAATTTCATTGCGATGTACCCATTGCTCACAGCCTTTCGGCTCATCCCGAATGCTAAAACAGAATAGAATAGCACTTCGAAAAGAAAATGGTTCGCGATGACGATGCCGCTCTCCCAGATGTTCAGTTCTTTTGGGAAGATGACAGCAAGAACCGCAGCGGCAAAAAGCACGGTCTTTGGGTTGAGCGCATTTATCATCATGCCCTGTCTAAGCGCGTACTTCGTAGGCTTGTCACTCGTTTTGATTGGATCACGAGCACCGCACCACATTGAATAAGCTATATAAATTAAGTATGAAGCACCGACTGTTTTGACGATAAGGTAAGCCCACGGAAACAGCGTAAAAACAATATCCAAGCCTAACAGCGCCGCTGTCGTCCAGAGCGCTCCGACTAACCCAAGTCCGACGCCTGTTGCGATACCTGCCCCCCTGCCAGACGACAGGGTATTTTGTACTGCGATGAGAAATGCGGGACCCGGACTGATGATTGCCGCAAAGAGTGCAATGTTGAACGCAACAAGATGTGATATTTCCATGGGGTATCCTTTTCTAGCCTGTATCAACTCCAATAGCCCAAATCTTGTCAATCGCTGAGCTCAAATGCTGAGTTTAACGAACCTCTACTGCGGCCATTGGCGCAGCCACAACGAATTCACAATTTGTCCACATAGCTGACTTTGATAGTGCCGCGAAGACATTCTGACTAGATCGAAATACGGACTACATCGCAACCAACAAAAAGCTGTTACGCCCCTAAACCCCCGCTTCCACAATCGCCTTCGCCAGCACCGGCACCGTCTCGGCGTTCAGCCCGGCGATATTCATCCGGCTGTCACCCACCATGTAAATCCCGTGATCGCTGCGCATCTTTTCCACCAACTCAGGACTGGTACCCAGAAGCGAGAACATGCCCCGGTGATCGGCCAGAAATGCGAACCGATCCGAATTCGTCAGCCGCTTTAGCTCATCCGCCAGTTGCTGGCGCAGGGCGAGCATGCCGTTGCGGGTTTCTTCCAGCTCGGCCTCCCAATCGGCGCGCAATTCCGGGTCGGTGAGGATCGTCGTCACAACCCGTGCCCCGTGATCGGGCGGGAAGGAATAGTTCTGGCGGTTCAGGAACGACAGGTTCTGCTGGGTCACCCCGGTCTCATCCCCGCCTTTGGTGATCGCCATCAGGATGCCCGTGCGTTCGCGGTAAACCCCGAAATTCTTGGAACATGAGGCAGCGATCAGCACATTCTCAAACCCCGCAGCAATCGCGCGGGTGGCTTCAGAATCCTGCGCCAGCCCGTCACCAAACCCTTGGTAAGCGATATCGACAAAAGGCGTCAGGCCACGCTCCTGCATCAGCGCTATCACTTGGCCCATCTGATCGGCGGTCAAGTTCGCACCCGTCGGGTTATGGCAGCAACCATGCAGGAGCACGACGTCACCCGCAGGCAGGCCGCGCAGGTCGTCCATCATCCCCTCAAAATCAACGCCGCGCGTGTCAGTATCGAAATAGCGGTATTGGCCCATCTTCATGCCCAGAAACTTGATGATTGAGGCATGGTTCGGCCAGCTTGGATTGGAAATCCAAACGGTGGCTTCGGGGGCAGCGATACGGATCAGCTCCAAGGCTTGGCGAATGGCACCTGTGCCGCCGGGCGTCGCAATCGCTGCAATGCGGTCGCGGGCAACCGTATCCCCCAACACCAGATCAATCATCGCATCCGCAAAGGCCGGATCACCGGCGAGGCCTGTGTAGGCCTTGGTGGTCTGGTCGGCCACAAGGCGCCGCTCGGCCTCTTTCACAGCGCGCATCACAGGCGTGTTCCCGGTCGCGTCTTTGTAGACACCAACGCCCAGATCGACCTTCGTGTCGCGCGGATCAGCGCGGTAGGCGGCCATGAGGGCGAGGATTTTATCGGCAGGTTGGGCGGAAAGTGCATCAAACATCAGGCAGGTCCTGTGGCTAAAGGAAGATCGTCATACATGCCCCATTCGGACCATGATCCATCGTAAACGGCGTGATCGGTCTTGCCCATCCGCTCAAGCGCGAGGGCAAGGATGGCGGCGGTCACACCGGACCCGCAGGTCGTGATCACAGGTTTGGACAGGTCCGCGCCCGCATCCGTAAATATGGTGCGCAGGGTATTGGGGGCTTTCAGCGTGCCATCACCGTTCAGCAAATCGCCGAAGGGCAGGTTGATGGAACCGGGGATATGCCCCGCGCGCAAGCCTTCACGCGGCTCTGGCGCATCGCCGCGAAAGCGGGCGGCAGCGCGCGCATCAATAATCGTGTGATCACCCAGTTTGGCCGCACGGGCCACTTGTGTCACATCGCGCACCATCTGGTTCTGGCGGGACACGGTCATATGACGATCGCGGATGATCGGCTTGTCAGCGGTGGTCTTGCGCCCCTCGGCCTTCCATTTGGGCAGGCCGCCATCAAGTACGGCGATATTCTTTTGGCCCATTAGCTTGAACAGCCACCAGACACGGGCGGCAGAAAACAGGCCCACCCCGTCATAAACAACCACCTGATGCCCATCACCAATGCCCATCGCGCGCATCCGTGACATGAACTTTTCAACAGGCGGGACCATATGGGGCAATTCCGACCGGGCATCGCTGATTTCGTCGATGTCAAAGAAGCGGGCACCGGGGATATGATCGGCCTTGTATTCAGCAAAGGGATCGCGGCCATCGCTTGGCAAATACCAAGACGCATCCAAAATGCGCAGATCGGGTGACTTCATATGCGCGGCAAGCCAGTCAGTACTGACCAGAACCTGTGGATCATCAGACATGCGTGTCCCCCCTTGAACAACAGCCGCTGACTAGCGCGGCAGCCTGCGCAAAACAAGGCGTTTGTCAGTCCCCGTGCCGCAGAAGCCGCTGTTTCTGCCGTCCCCAATCGCGCTTGGCATCGCTTTCGCGCTTGTCGTGGTTCTTCTTGCCCTTTGCGGTGGCGATCTTCAGCTTCACAAGGCCCCGGTCGTTGAAATACATCACCAGCGGCACCAACGTCATGCCTTCGCGCTTGGTGGCGTTCCAAAGCCGGGACAACTCCCGCCGTGACACCAGCAGCTTGCGCTTGCGCCGTTCCTCATGCGGAAACATGGCGCGGGTGTAGGGGGCGATATAGGCGTTGGTCAGCCAAAGTTCGCCGTCATCGACGCTTGCATAGCTGTCAGCAATGTTGGATTGGCCAATGCGCAGCGATTTCACCTCGGACCCGGTGAGGATAATCCCAACCTCCAGATCATCCTCGATGGCATAGTCGTAACGCGCCCGCCGGTTCTCGGCGATGACTTTGTAGTTTTTATTTTCGTCTTTCTTGGCCATGTTGCCGAGATAGGGGATGGCATCGCCTTGCACAAGCCACCCTAAGGGTTCACGAAAGGTGCCGCCATGACAATTCCCATGCTGTCCAACGCACAAGCCCGGCGCATTTTTCTGCATCGTCATGGGCTATCCGACGCCCCCAGCGGCCCCGGCAAAGGCGCTGATCTGGCGGGCGTCATTGGCGACCTTGGCTTTGTGCAACTGGACAGCGTGAACACATTCGCCCGTGCGCACGATCTGATCCTGTGGACGCGGCGGCAGCAGTATCGGCCCCGCGCGCTTGATAAGTTGTTGGTCGGGCGTGATTTGTTTGAACACTGGACCCATGATGCCGCGACCATCCCAATGGCCCAATTCCCCCACTGGCGCTTGCGTTTTGCACGTGACGCCAAATGGTGTGAAACCAAGTGGAGCGCGTGGCGCCGCGAAGGGTTTATGGAAAAGCTTGACGATGTGATGCGCCAGATTTCTGATCACGGACCGGTTGGATCGTCTGACGTTGGCATGGATGAAAAGAAAGGATCGGGCGGCTGGTGGGATTGGCATCCAAGCAAGACGGCGCTGGAATATCTTTGGCGGTCTGGGCAGTTGTCCGTCACCCGGCGGATCGGGTTTCGCAAGATCTATGATCTGACCGAACGCGTGATCCCGCCAGACATGTTGAACGCGCGCGCCCAGCCGGATGAAACCGTCGATTGGCTTTGCAATGCCGCGCTTGACAAGCTGGGTTTTGCGACCAGCGGCGAGATTGCACATTTTTGGGACACCGCCACGACTGCCGAGGCAAAGGCGTGGTGCGCGGCGAACCTTGCATCAGGCCGCATCATCGAAGTTGATATCCAAGGCACAGACGGCAAACCCCGCCGCGCCTTCGCGCGCCCTGGTATCATGGATGAAACCCCGCCAGCCCCGCCACAACGCGTGCGGATCATGTCGCCGTTCGATCCAGCCCTACGGGATCGCAAACGGGCCGAGCGCCTGTTCGGCTTTCACTACCGTATCGAAATCTTCGTCCCCGCGCCCAAGCGCACCTACGGCTACTATGTCTTCCCGGTGATGGAGGGGGATCAGCTGATCGGACGGATTGATATGAAGCGCGAGGGCACGACCTTGGCGGTGCGCGCTTTCTGGCCAGAGGTTGGCGTCAAGATGGGGGCGGGCCGTATCAAACGCCTGCAAAGCGAACTTGAGCGTGCCATGCGTTTCGCAGGATGCGATGCTATGCGTCTTGATCCTGATTGGCTTCGGGTGCCCGTCCAACAGTCTTGACCAGCAGGCCGAACAGCTCTGTCGTATCCATTCGTATAAACCGGGTGGGCAGACGCAACGGGCCGCTTTGTTCCTTTTCGGGATCGCTGAAATACAAACACGGCTCACCCGTTTTTGGATGATGCCCGGCCCCGGTGATCAGCGACCGGGGCACGCGCACTTTGGCGGATGACCCAATCGTCACCGTATCCTGCGTAATCGACACCGGCACGCGGCTGTTCAGCAGCGTCATAAAGCGCATGCCCAACACCAAAAGGTTCGCCAGCGCTACGCCCCAGAAAACCAGCCGCATCGTCGGATTGTCCGACGTCATGGCAAAGCCGATCAACCCAACACTTAGCACCACAGACAGGAAAGCCTGAATGGTCAGTTGGGTTGTGGCCTGCTTGTCCCTTGGAAGCTCCAGCGTGGGCAGGTCACCCATCAGTTCAGCAGACCTGCGTGAACCATACCTGCCTTGATCTGCGCTTTGGTATCGTCGCTCAGCGTGGTCAGCGGTGACCGCACCTCATCCGAACACAGCCCCAGCAACGACATTCCGTATTTTGCACCGCACAGGCCCGGCTCGACAAAGATCGCTTCATGCAAGGGCATGATCCGGTCAAGCTGGGTCAAAGCGGTGGCATAGTCGCCGCGCAATGTGGTTTCCTGAAACTCGGCCAATAGCTTGGGCGCGACGTTCGCGGTGACCGAAATGCAGCCCACGCCGCCGTGGGCATTAAAGCCAAGGGCCGTGGCATCTTCGCCCGACAACTGCACGAAATCCGCACCACAGCGCTGGCGCTGCTTGGGCACGCGCGACAGATCACCGGTTGCGTCCTTCACGCCGGTAATCATCGGATGCTTGGCCAATTCGCCCATCGTATCGGGGGACATATCCACGACCGACCGGGGCGGGATATTGTAGATGATCACAGGCAGGCCGCAATCTGCCGCAGCCGTAAAATGCGCGACCAATCCACGCTGGGTGGGCTTGTTATAATAAGGGGTCACGACCAAAGCCGCATCGGCCCCGGCTGTCTTGGCCGCTTCAACCAAACGGACCGTTTCGGCTGTGTTGTTTGACCCGGCACCGGCAATCACAGGGATGCGCCCTGCGGCTTGGGCCACGACGGTGGCGATAACCTGATCATGCTCTTCATGGGTCAGTGTCGGGCTTTCGCCGGTTGTGCCCACGGGCACCAGGCCATGCGATCCTTGATCGACATGCCAATCCACCAGTTTTTTCAGTGTTTCATAATCCACTTGGCCGTTCGTGAACGGCGTGACGAGGGCGGGCAAAGAGCCTTTGAACATAACGCGCTTCCTTCAGTGGATGGGGCAGGGTTGCCCCGTTGAAATCGCGCGGACACTAGACGCGATTCTGCCAAATGCCAAGAATGTGCGTGGCTTATTCTGCGCGGGTGACTATCTTAATGAAACACCCCCATAAATTGGTGCATCCCATGTTCACCCGCCTTGCCATTTTCGCCGTGTCGCTGACCCTTTCAGGGGCCGCTTTGGCCGAGGTGTCCTTGCCCAGCACCCAAGCCGCAATCGCGGCGGTATCTGATGATGCATGGGACACGGCCTATGCCTTGTCCGAGGATGCGGTGACGCGCGATGTGGTGACATGGCTGCGCCTGCGCGAAACAGATCAGCCGTTCGAAGACTACGGCCCCTTCCTGCAAAAGCGCAGCAATTGGCCGGGGCTTGACCGCATCCGCATGCGCGCTGAACAGGCGATTGCCAAAGGGGCGGATCCTGCCGACGTCATTGCGTGGTTCGCGGATGAGGCCCCGATGTCGGGCGAGGGGGCCGTGCGCTTGGCCGAGGCTTTGACGCAAACAGGCCAGATCACCAAAGCCAAAGAGGTGATCGCCACCGCTTGGGTCGATCTGCGCCTGTCAGATGCGGGCCAAGACCTGATGGTCGCCGGGTTTGCCGATGTGATCGCCCCGCATCACGCGGCCCGCGTTGATAATCTGCTCTGGCGCTGGCGCACGGATGACGCGGCACGGATGTTGGATTTGCTCGAGGATGATCAGCGGGCGCTGACTGAGGCGCGCATCGCCTATATCCGCGACCAAGGCGAGTTGGCTGAAAAACTGCAGGCAATCCCTGCATCGCTTTTGGATCATCCGGGGCTGGCGTATGACCGCTATAACTGGCTGTCCTCCAAGGGGCGGCGCAGTGAGGCGATTGCGATTTTGCTGGAACGCGCGACTACGGCTGCGGCTTTGGGTGAACCTTTCCGTTGGTCGGGTTGGCGGCGCGTTCTCGCCCGCTCGGAAATGCGGGAAGGGCGGCCCGAACAGGCCTATGTTCTTGCATCCCAGCATTTCCTTGAAGATGGGTCCGCCTTTGCCGATCTGGAATGGCTGTCGGGGTATGTGTCACTGATCTACCTTGATGCGCCCGTCCAGGCGCTTGCGCATTTCAAAACGGCGGCGGGGGCCGTGGATAGCCCCATTTCAGTCGCGCGGATGGCCTATTGGGAAGGGCGGGCCTTAGAGGTGCTGGGGGAAGACCCGCACCCGGCATATGAAATTGCAGCGCAGCATCAAACCGCGTTCTACGGGCTTTTGGCCGCAGAAAAGCTGGGCCTGTCGCTTGATCCGACCCTGACCGGGGCCAATGACCCCACCGATTGGGAAGAGGCGGAATTTATGAACGCCGATCTTGTCCAAGCCGCCTTTGCGCTGCTTGAAGGCGGAGAGCGGGGGCATGCAACGACGTTTTTCGTCGCATTGGGCCGCACGCTGCCCGCAGATGATCTGTCGCGCCTTGGGGCGTTATTGGGTGAGCTGGAAGAACCCTACTATCAGGTCGTCATCGGCAAATCGGCTGTAACGCAAGGGCGGCTTGTGCCCTCGATCTATTTTCCGCTGCACCCGCTGGCAAAGATGGACCTGCCCGCGCCGCCTGCGCTGTCGCTTTCTGTCGCGCGGCGCGAAAGTGAATTTAACGCAGGCGTCGGCAGCCCGGTCGGGGCGCTGGGCCTGATGCAACTGATGCCTGCCACAGCGCAAGAAGTTGCAGGCTTTCTTGACTTGCCCTACAGCCGCGGGCGGCTGACGGCGGATTGGACATATAATGCGCAGTTGGGGGCAAAATATCTGGCCGTGCTTGAAGAAGACTTCGGCCCATCCCCGGTGATGATTGCCGCCGGATATAACGCAGGCCCCAGCCGCCCAAAGCGGTGGATGGACGAACGGGGCGATCCGCGTGAAGGGGCGGTGGATGTGATTGACTGGATCGAACACATCCCGTTTCGGGAAACACGCAACTACGTGATGCGGGTGACAGAATCGATCCCCGTCTATGAGGCGCGGCTGTCAGGACTGGCCAACCCGATTGCGTTCACGGATCTGTTGATCGGGGAAAAACCCCTTATTCGGCCAAGAGTGAGACCAGAACGGGAAGCGGCGTCGCCTGCGTTTCCGACAATCGGAGGGCCGACAGGCCCCACAGGACCAAGGCCGGTGGCGCGGCCCTAGCCGCTTGTCTTTGCCCGCGCGCGAAACAATGTGAACAATCCCGCGCCAACAACTATGGCGACCCCGACCGCCACATGTGTTTCCAGCGTTTCCCGAAACACCAAAAGCCCGATAGCACTGGCAAAGACCAGTTGCAGGTAGGCGAAGGGTTGAACCGCACTGGCCTCGGCGACCTCGTAACAGCGGATCAGCAGCCAATGCCCCGTGGCCCCGGTCACGCATAGCGTTGCCATCCAAAGCCAATCCGTTCCCACCATCGGCTCCCACGACCAGACCCCGATCAGCGTCATCACCACAGCCCCCACGGTGCCGGTCCAAAAGAAGGATGTGGCCGTCGTGTCCTTGCGCGCCGCATAGCGCGTCAGCAGCCCATAAAGCGCGAACATCAATGCCGAAATTAGCGGGATGGCGGCGGCGGGTGCAAAAACCGTGATCCCTGGTTGCAGGATGATCAGAACGCCAATGAACCCAACTCCAATAGCCGCCCAGCGCCGCCAGCCCACATGTTCGCCCAGCACCGGGCCGGATAGGGCTGCGATCAAGAGCGGATAACAGGCAAAGATCGCATGGCTTTCCACAAGCCCAAGGGTTGCGAAAGCGGCGACCATCACGCAAATTTCCAAGGCCAGCAACGCGCCTCGGAAGCCTTGCAACAGGGGTTGTTGCGTTGCGGCTGCGGCCCGGATCGACCCGGATGTGCGGATTGCCACGGTGATCACGAAGGCCGCAAAGAACCAATAGCGGACCATCACCACCATCAGCACGTTGTATTCCCGCGCGAGGTATTGCGAAATGCCGTCTTGGATCGCGAAAACGAAGGTCGTTGCGACCATCAGGCCGATGCCAAGGCGGGTGTTATTCTGCATCGGGTTTTACCGCGCGGGTCATATGGCGTTTGCGACCGAATCCTTTGATACGCTCAACCGCAAAACCCGCAGCCATCAGGTTCTGGCGCACATGCCCAGCCGCAGAATAGGTCGCCGCCGTGCCGCCGGGTTTGGTGTGCGTGCCAACGGTCTGCAGCAACGCAGGTTCCCAAAGGGCAGGATTTTTGGCAGGGGAAAAACCGTCAAGAAACCATGCATCCGCTTGGCCATCCCACGCAGGCACCGTTTTGCGTGCATCGCCGATGATCACATCCAGAACCAAACCCGGTGCGATCTCAACCGGCCCCGCGCCGGGTGTCCATGCGGTGGTAAGTTCGGTTGCTAGGCCTGAGATATCCGAGAACCCGCCCAAAGCCGTTTCCATATCGGCCACCGCCATCGGAAAGGCCTCGAACGACGTAAAGCGCAAACTCCCGGGGCGACCGGCCTCAATCCATGCCTTCCAAGTCACCAAGAAATTTAAGCCCGTGCCAAAGCCAAGCTCTGCAATCTGGAAATCTGCGCCAAAGCGCGCGGGCAAATCGTTTCCGCCCAGAAAAACATAGGCCGTTTCCGCCAGTCCGTTATCAAGCGAATAATACGGATCATCAAACGCCGTCGCGATGGGAACGCCGTCTTTCCACGCAAGCTCTGCTTTCTGGTGCGTCATGAGGGATTGCCTTAAGGATCAATCCCATGATTGCGGGAAGGGGCGCGAAATGGCAACGGCTGATGTGACGGTGATGGGGGCAGGGATTTTTGGCCTGTCGGTCGCCTATGCTTGTCTGAGGCGCGGCGCGCGGGTGCAGGTCATTGATCCAAAGGGTGTGGCCGCAGGGGCAAGTGGCGGGATCGTCGGTGCCCTCGCCCCGCATGTGCCAGAGAATTGGAATGCGAAGAAAGCGTTCCAACTGGAAAGCCTGTTGATGGCCGGGGCGTACTGGGCCGAGGTCGCCGCAATCTCTGGGCAAGACACGGGCTATGCGAGAGGCGGACGCTTGCAGCCTTTGGCCGATGACAAAGCGGTGGCTTTGGCGCGCAGCCGCGAGGCCACGGCAAAAGATCTCTGGAAAGATCACGCCACATGGGAGGTGGTTGCAACACCAAGCGGCGCATGGGTGCCGCCATCGGCTTCGGGCTTTGTGGTGCGCGACACGCTGTCGGCCTTGATCCACCCGCGCAAGGCGACAGCGGCTTTGGCGGCGGCTGTCACCGCAAAGGGTGGGCGGATTGTCAACGAAGGCGCTCCCGAAGGCCGCATTGTCTGGGCGACAGGCTGGACAGGCTTGGAGGAACTGACCGCACAGCACCACCGCCAGATCGGTAATGGTGTGAAGGGCCAAGCAGCATTGCTGGATTATGACGCCGCCGGACAGCCGCAACTTTTCGCGGATACGCTGCACATTGTGCCACACGGGGATGGGACCGTCGCCATCGGATCAACATCCGAACGGGACTTTGACGCCCCCGACACCACCGATGCACAGCTTGATGACATCCTGACCCGCGCGATTGCCGCGTTCCCGGTTCTACAAGACGCGCCCATCCTCGCACGCTGGGCGGGCGTGCGGCCAAGGTCGCGCAGCCGCGCGCCGATGCTGGGGGAACACCCGTTCCGCAAAGGGGCATTCATCGCCAACGGAGGCTTCAAGATCGGCTTTGGCATGGCCCCAAAAGTCGGAGAGGTCATGGCGGATTTGGTGCTTGAGAATCAGGTGACATACCCGGCGGACTTCGATGTAAGTGTTTCGCTTTGAGGCAAACGCACGACGCTGAGTTTGGCTGAACCTACGAAGCGCTGGGCTCAAACCCGACGGAATAGTCGCAGAATTGAATGAATTGCAGGGTCACATCGCCGTTCTGAATGTCCAGTACCGCGTAATGCGGGGCCTCCTGCGCGGGGACAAAACTGTCCCAATCCCAAGCCGGGCGTGGAGGCGGGGCCTGAAAAGACAGTGAACCAAGGCTTGCGAAGGGGATGGCGCGCACGGTCCCACATGTCGTGCGGTGCACATGGCCCAGAAAGAGGTGTTTCACATGGGCATGGGTGTTGATCAGGTCAAGGAAAACGTCAGCCTTTTCCAGCATGATCTTATCTTGTTTGGGAAGTCCAAGCGCCAGCGGTGGGTGGTGCATGAAAATATATGCAGGCTTAGGCGCGCTTTGCCGCAAGACCTTGTCCAGCCAAGTTTGGCGTGCAGTGCAGAACTGCCCGGCGTGTGATCCGACTTTGTGCGTATCAAGGCAAATCAGGGTGCCGCCCGGCGTGTCCACGCAATATTGAACGAAATCGGGCATCGCAGCTTCAGGCAGTGGAAGATGCGCGCGAAAGGCTACCCGTTCATCATTATTGCCCATCATCGCATGGACAGGCACGTTTGACTTGGACAAGGCCGCTGCGATCCCGGCGTAATCCGCATCTGTATCGTCACCGACCAGATCACCTGACAGAATAACGCAATCGGCGTCTGCGTAATGCGCATTCGCATGGGCAATGGCCGCATCCAGCCGCGTGCGTGGGTTCAGGCCCGCAATCGTGCCTGTGCTTTGAAAATGCGGGTCGGACATCCAGATGATCTTGGTCATGGTGCATCACACTATGGGTTACCGTTACGGCGGCACAAGGCTTTGATAACGCGCGCCTGACAGATTGCCCACACGGATATCCGCTGGGGTGGTCTGACCCACCACCCCGCAAGATCAGGTTTCATCGACGCCCCAGAGACCACCCTTATCGGGTGCAGGGGCGTTGCACCGCAACCCAGTGGCCCTGACCGGCGCTGGGGCAGCGAAACCGTTTGCGCGGCGGCCGCCACGCTTTTGATCTTCCCCTTTATGTACATGCACCCCGGCAGCCAGCGACAGGCTGACCGGGCTGTTTGTGCGGGCACTTCCTGAACCCGGCGCGCATGCGCTCCTTGTTCTAGCCGCCTTTGGCCACCCCGGACATCACCAGCCGCCCGTCCGTCCCGCGTGCCCAAAGCGCGCCGTCTTTCCAGCAATACGCCACCGCCTCGCCCACGATCACGGGGGATACGGCGCGGTAGCTGAATTCTGTGAGGGGACCCATCTGTGCCTCGGCCAATGCCATCAACATATGGGCATGCAGCGGGCCATGGACGACAAGGCCCGCATACCCTTCAACATTGCGCGCATAATCGGCATCATAATGAATGCGGTGCCCGTTGAAGGTCAGGGCCGAGTAGCGGAAAAGATGCGTGCTGTCATAGGTCATCTGCCGCGTGGCGGTCTCATCCGTGGGTGCGACCTGCGGATCGGGGGGCGCGCTGTTTTCATCAGGGCGGTAAACCAATTCCTGCCATTCGCTTAAAGCCAGCGCGCCGCGTTGCTTGATATCATGGCGCAGACGCACAAAGGCCAGCGGGCCAGAGCGTCCGTCCTTGCGGGTGACACCTTCGATCATGCTGGTGCGCGTCGCTTTGGAACCGGCAAAAAGCGGGTTGTGAAACACGCATTTGCCCGCCGCCCACATCCGCCGGGGCAGGCCAAGATCGCCGATAAAGGCAGGCGTTGCAGGGTGGCCGTCACGGCCCAAAGCGGCGGCGGTTTGGGCATCCCAAAAATAGATCTGATGAAAGAAAGGCGGTAAGCGGTGCCCAAAGTCGATCGACGGCACCGCGCCCAATGTTGCCTGCAACGCCCGCGCGCGGGCCACATCCATGACGTCAGTTTGGGTTTGTGTCTGGTTCAACATGCGGGCAACTTGAAACGAAAGAACGGAGTGTGCAAATGCCAACCCTTTCAAGGCTTGATCATCTGGTGCTGACGGTGATGGATATCCGCCGCACAGTGCAGTTCTACGAAGACGTGCTGGGAATGCAAAGCGAACAATTCACGCCCGCCGATGGGTCTGTGCGGACGGCTTTGAAATTCGGGGCCCAAAAGATCAACCTGCACAGCGCGGCAAACCCGTTTGCGCCACATGCCGAAGTGGCGATGCCGGGAAGTGCGGATCTGTGTTTTCTAAGCGATGACAGCCCAGATGTGTGGGCCGCACATTTTGCCACCAAGGGCGTCACGGTTGAAGAAGGCCCCGTAGTGCGCACCGGGGCAACAGGGCCGATCATGTCACTTTATGTGCGCGACCCGGATGGAAATTTGATTGAAATCGGCTTTCGGGTGTCAGCGGCGCGATCCGCCCAAGGCTAAAATCGCGCCGGATGGCATCATTTATCGGCCGCTTTGCGCAGGGCCATCATCAGTTCGGTAAGTGGTTTTTCATAAGATTCAGGTAAATTACCATCAGCATCAAACGCACTGAAGCTTTGCGCGACCAGCACCTCTGGTCCTTGCAAAATCAGCGGGCGGAACGGCATCATGCACAGGCGCAACGCAAATTGCGCCCGCTCGCCGCCTGCACGGCCAGCGGTTGCGGACATGATCGCAACGGGCTTGTCGGCCCAAGGCGCGTCTTCGGTGCGGCTGATCCAATCCAGCGCGTTCTTCAAAACACCGGGGATCGATTTGTTATATTCAGGCGTCGCAATGATCACCGCATCCGCGTTTGCGATTTCCCTTGCAAGGGTGGCCACTTCTGCAGGAATCCCCGTCGCCTCTTCCACATCGCCGTTATAAAGCGGCAGGTTCAGATCGGCTTCGGTGAAGGTGTCAGGGGCATAGATTTTGGCGGCGGCCCGGATCAATTTGGTGTTGGTCGCCTCTTTGCGCAGAGACCCGGAAATGCCGAGGAGGGATGTCATAAGGGTGGTTTCCTTTTTTGGTGTTCGCCTGCAACCTAAGCCGCAAGTCGCGCTTGTCTATGCAGATCAGCGCGGGCAAGCTGTGCGAAATTGCGAAGGACGGTTTCGATGATGCGCCACGGTGGAAAAATCCTATCAGATCAACTGGTCAAACTGGGCGTGCGGCGCGTCTTTTCGGTGCCCGGTGAAAGCTTTCTGGCGGCACTTGATGGGCTGCATGATGCTGATATTCAGAACGTCGTCTGCCGCCATGAAGGAGGTGCGGCGTTGATGGCCGATGCCTACGGCAAGATGACCGGCACGCCGGGTGTGTGTTTCGTCACCCGCGGGCCGGGGGCGTGCAATGCGTCGGCCGGTATCCATGTGGCGATGCAGGACAGCACGCCGATGGTGTTGTTTGTGGGGCAGATTGATAACCGGCAGACCGACCGCGAGACCTTTCAGGAGGTGGATTATAAGGCGATGTTCGGCGGCCTTGCCAAATGGGTCGCGCAAGTGGACACGACCGAACGGCTGCCCGAATACATCGCGCGGGCGTTCAGGGTCGCGCAAAGCGGCAGGCCGGGGCCGGTGGTGCTGGCGCTGCCAGAGAATATGTTAAGTGGGTCGGCGGATGTGGGGGATTTTGTAGGAGAGATTGATTGCTTTCCTCTCGCTTCACTCGAAAATGTAGAAGCCATGCTACGCGACCTGGCATTGGCGAAGAAACCTCTCGTCGTTGTTGGGGGATCGGATTGGTCGGATAATGCGCAAGAAGCGGTTGAAGAATTTGCGGCAAATTTGGACTTACCCGTCGTAACTTCGTTTCGGCGTCAGGACTATTGCAACAACCGTCACCCGAACTTTGTCGGCGACTTGAATGTTGGTATTAACCCGAAACTTGCAGCGCGTGTCCGCGAAGCAGATTGTCTTCTTTTGATCGGTACACGGTTCGGCGATATTGCGACACGGGGGTACACGCTTGTTGATCCGCAAAACCCCAACCCGATGATCTTACATGTTCACCCCGACGCAGACGCGTTAGGTCAAGTCTATGGGACTAAGATGTCATTGGTCGCAACTGCAACGTCGTTTGCTTTGAATTTGCCGGATGCAATAAAGTCGATCACGCCGCAGGATGGGTGGTCAGACTGGACCGCCGCTGCCCGCGCTGATTATGAGGCATGGATCACCCCCCAAGCCTCCCCCGGCGCTTGTAAGCAAGAACAAGTCATCACATGGCTTTCTGACAATCTGCCCGACAACGCGATCCTCACCAATGGTGCGGGCAACTACGCGGCGTGGCTACATCGCTATTTCGTCTACAAGCAATACGGCACGCAGCTTGCGCCCACCTCCGGCTCAATGGGCTATGGCTTTCCTGCTGCCATCTCGGCCTCGCTCGAACACCCTGATCGCCAAGTTGTCTGCCTTGCGGGTGACGGCTGCATTCAGATGACCATCAATGAGATGTCCACCGCCATCCAGCACGGCGCGAAGCCCATTGTGATTGTGATGAACAACGGGCGCTATGGCACCATTCGGATGCATCAGGAAAAGACCTATCCGGGGCGCGTGTCGGGGACGGAACTGGCGAACCCGGACTACCCCGCGCTTGCGCGCGCTTATGGTGGGTTCGGGGCACTGGTTGAGCGGTCCGAGGATTTCCCGGCAGCCTTCAAAGCGGCGCAGGAAGCCGGGACAGTGGCGATCATCGAATGCCGGATTGACCCAGAGGCTTTGTCCACGGGGCAAACGCTGACGCAGGTGCGCGCAGGGGCGTGAACCATTTTCTGCGAAAAATGGTGCCTCCGGCGGGCATATTTTTATTCAAAAGAAACAGGATGTTGGTGTGAAAGGTTAGGTGGCGCGCCATGTGCTGGACTGATTGGGCAGGAACGCTTCGACGGCAGCGGTTGCGACAATTGCCGTTTCACCTGATTCCGGGTTTGTGACGTTCAACCCGCCATGCGTGGCCGTCACTGTCGCCTTGCCGCGCGGGAGTTTGGCCGTCAGGACTGCGGTATCGACCTTATCTGGGTCCTGCACCCCAATCGTCACCTGCACCCGCATGTCCGCGTGATCCAGACCGATACTGTCAAAGATCGGCAGCGTTGAGTGCCGAATTGCATCCTCGATCGCGCGGGCGGCGGCTTTGGTGTAGTCCTGCCCGTGTAGATCGTTGCCCATCCCCATTTCGATGATCACGCGGTGGTCGCTCATGTCGCAGGCTCCATCTCAAAGGACACCGACAGGGCGACATTGGCGATCACCGTCGGATTGCCATCCCCATCCGGGCGCGGAATATCAAGGCCGCCTTTGACGGTGCTGATCGATGGTTGCCCATAAGGGAAAATGTCCAGCAGGCTGGCGGTATCGACGGCATGCGGGTTCTGCACGCCGATTTCCACATCAATGATCATCGCTTCCTTCGGAAAGCCAAACAGCTCGGCCATGTTGATCGAATTGTGCCAAAGCGCATCCTGAAGCGCGCGCCGCGCGGCTTGGGTATAGTCTTGCCGGCGCAAGCTTGTCCCCATCCCGAATTCGGTCAAGACGCGGTGTTTGGCCATGAAGATCATTCCTTTGCGGTGGCGTTGCCCGACTATCGCTGGCATCAAGGGAATGTTCAACACAGCATAGGCGCAACATGGCAGAGACACGCACAGTTTTGGTCACCGGATCGGCCGGGTTCATCGGATATTGGCTGTCCCAGACCTTGCTGGATCACGGCTGGCGTGTGATCGGGCTGGACGTGATGTCGGATTATTATGACGTCGCCTTGAAAGAAGCGCGGCACAAGATGCTGGACGCACATCCAAATTTCGCAGCCCATATCGGCGGGGTTGAGGATATGGATTTCGTCACCCGCGTCATGGCCGACCATTCGCCAGATGTGATCGTCCATCTGGCCGGACAGGCCGGGGTGCGCCATTCGCTGAACGCGCCGCGCGATTATGTGACTGCGAACCTTCTGGGCACGTTCAACATCATGGAGGCGGCGAAGGCCGCAGGTGTTGATCATCTGCTGATGGCCTCTACATCCTCGGTCTACGGGGCCAACACCAAGATGCCGTATGCAGAGACCGACAAGGCCGATAGCCCCATGTCCTTTTATGCCGCCACCAAAAAGGCGAACGAGGCGATGGGGCATTCCTATGCACACCTCTATAATCTGCCCACCACGATGTTCCGCTTTTTCACGGTTTACGGGCCGTGGGGGCGCCCCGATATGGCGGCTTACCTCTTCACCAAAGCGATCCTGAATGGCGATCCGATTGATGTTTACAATCACGGCAAGATGCAGCGGGATTTCACTTATGTGGGTGATCTGGTCGCGGGGATCAGGCGGCTGATTGATGCCGTGCCTGCGCGCGTCGATACAGTGCCTGCGGGCGACAGCCTGTCACCCGTCGCGCCTTTCCGGGTGGTGAATATCGGGAACGCGGCGCCTGTCGCTTTGTCCGATTTTATCGCAGCGATTGAGGTGGCCACAGGCAAGGTTGCGGTGCAGAATCTGATGGATATTCAACAAGGTGATGTGCCTGCGACCTGGGCGAATACGGATCTTTTGAAGCGTCTGACCGGATTTCAGCCCGCAACACGTATCACCGATGGGATACAGAAATATGTGAATTGGTATCGCAGTTATTACAGCTAAGACCGGCGCAAAACCGCGCGGCGCGCCCGATCCCAACGCAGGCCCTCCACAGGCTTGGCGCGCCGAAACCCGTCATCCAACGCAAACCTGCGTATAAATGCCGACAGCGCCGTGATCGGTATGGCGGTGCGGTCGCCGAAACCATCAACCAGCACCCACTCTGGCCCCATGCGCTGGCCCGCAGCGCCGATATGGCGATAGCCGTAGACAAAGTTTGCAGGGTTTAGATCGGATGCACAGATCGCGAGATCATAAAGACGGGCGATGAAGACGTTCAGCGCCGCCAATTCGGCATCCGAAATCGCCCCCGCCATGTCTGAGAGGGTCGGGGCGTTGTTGCCCGCGCGATCTGTCACCCGCTCGGTCACGCCGCCAAGGCCAAGGGTCGTGGGCACAAAGCCGTAAAGATGACAGATGGGCGGAATGAAGTCCGGGTCCAGATGATGGATGAACATCACTCGGCGAAATTCATCATATTGCTTGGCTATGGGACGGTAGCGGGTGGAGGGCATATAGCGCTTTGCCAGATGGCTGAAGGTCCAGCGGTTGTAGCGTTCGGTCGGGCGGGCCTTCATGATCTTGATCAGGCGGGTGGGGTCTTCGGGATGGACATAAATCTGACGCTCGACTCCTTCGGCGACTTTCGCAGCGGGGTCGAGGACCAGCGGAGTGAGAGGGGTCAGATTGTTCATGCCCCTTGGTAAAAGAGCGTGTGGGGGATGAAAAGGCTCATGGTGAAACGGCACAATAAATCAGGCACGAATTGCGCCTGCCAGATAACCTGCCATAGTTGTACAGGGCATCGCGACGGAGACGGTTTTGGACAAACGC
>CAYPVL010000026.1:0-35697 GCA_964414165.1 uncultured Cognatiyoonia sp. | reverse complement strand
AACCCCACCTTGTAAGCCCTTGATTTCTTATAACGGCGGAAGTTGGAACTTTTCCGACTAAGGCATTGATACTTCGAAATTCACCCCGTTCTGCCGGGGTCGCCAAGCCTGCCTGTGCCAGAGAAAGCAGATGTTTGCGCAAAAGAAAGCAATAGCATGTGATCGCATGGGACAAACTGCCGCGGCAGTCTGGCGCATCCCTGTGTCGCAATGCGTGAAACACTGCGTAAAGCGCACAAAAATGCTCCAAAAATTAATTTTTTCTTAATCGGAAACAATAACAGGTGCAGAAAGACTCGCAATCTGCGCCGGGTTGATCCAGACTTTCATTAAGTTTGTTGACGAGTGTACTAATTCGAAAAAATATCCGGGGGGATAAGGTATGCTTGCTGACTTAATTGTCTATTTTCATTTGCTGTTTGTGGCTATCGGACTTGGCCTTGCTGTGCGCTTGGACATCCTCTTTTTCCGCAGCCGACACGCGCGGCCCAGTCAGGTGCTTCTTGCCGACACGGCACTATCACACCAAATGATCAGCACAGCTGTTGTCGGTCTTTGGGGCACAGGAATTGGTCTGATCTACATTCGAACCGGTTTCGTGATTGCAGAGTTTTCGCCCAAGCTATGGATAAAACTCATTGTGGTGACAGCACTTAGCCTGAACGCGTTACTGATCGGCATGTACGTCATGCCGATCATGGAACGGTTCAAGGATCGCCCGGTTCTGACAATCCCTTTGAAATATCGGCTGCCAATGGCCGTCAGTGCGGCGACATCGGTATTCTGCTGGTTCACCGCCCTCGCACTTGGATCTATGGCGCAGCTTAAGTTTCTGCCTTGGGAAACTTTGGGGCCCGTCATTGCGGTCGAATACGCCTTCGGCATTGTGGTCGCTCTGGCGATTGCATTCTGGGTGCGCATACCGGAAGACAGATCAAGAGAACGCAGAAAACCGCTTCCACAAATGCAGAAGACCACAAAAGTTATCCTGTAAAGGTGGGCTGCGTTATTCGCAGCCGCCTTGTGCCCATGTGCGCAAGTTCAATTTGAACGTACCGCCGAAAGGATGCTGTTTAATCAAATTTTCAGCACCTGCATCTGTGAGGTACGAATTCGCTTGGGTGCAGAGGTTTGCCTGTTCCCATTCGTGACAGTTCGAACAGGTTTGTTCTTTCCAAAAAGCTTCTGGAAGGCCTTCGACAGGTGGGTAAGAAGGGGAAACCTTGATCAGTTCTTCAAGGCTTTGGCCGATAATTTCATCGGAGCCTTCGGTCAAAGGGGCGCTGAATGTCACTGGCAGGCTTTGCGCCGGGGCTTCGGGCTCTGCCGTCGATTCAGGTGCATTGGTCGCCAATTCCACCCATAGCAAATCAATCATGTGTGCTTTGGCTTCTTTGGTGAACTCGCCGTTTGGGTATTGTTCAATGAAGGCAAACACCTCAGCAGAGGTGCCGCTTTCTTTAACCTGTTGCCATGCCGTGGCCTCAGCGCTGTCTTGCGCTGTCGCAGAACTGACAAGTGTCAGAGCGATAAACGCAGCTGCCGTATACTCTTTTATCATTACTCGATCCTCAAACCCATCTAGGACTTTTGCATGGAGCTAACCGTCCTATGGGGCATTTTCATGGAAATTTTCAGTTTTTTTATGCGAAGTTACTTCAAAGACTCCACGATTTTGCCCGAATAAAGCGCCAATTGTCGCGTCTAACCCTCTCAAAGATTCGGTTTTGCAGCTGATCGTTGCTGCATCAAGAACAAACAAAATCACCCACATCATAGATGGGTAATGCGTTCAAATTGTAGGCTTTGGAGTAAAAGATGGCTGATAAACAAATGAAGACTTACACATCAAAATTGCGGCAGGCTTGCTTGGCGGGGCTGATTTGTTTCGCACCACAGCACGCACTGGCGCAGGACAATATTTTCGCGCCGGGCTGGACGATGAACGCAGAGGCATCGACCTTGCGATTTCAATCTGTGAAGAACGAAACGAAAGTCGAATTCAGCACATTTGGGTCATACGCTGGCACCATTGATGAAAATGGCGTCGCAACAGTGCGCATCTTGATGGACTCTGTTGATACCAATGTAGACTTGCGCAACGTGCGCATGCGCTTCCTTTTGTTTGAAACATTCCAGTTCCCCGAAGCTGTGGTCACAATGCAGCTGGATCCGGCGCAGTTGGAGGACCTCGTCGATGTGCGCCGCAAGGTAATGATGGCGAATTACACCATCGAATTGCATGGCGTAATATCCGAACGCGAGGCCGAGATTGCCGTGACGCTTTTGGATGATAACACTGTGTCGGTGACATCCAGCACACCGATTTCCTTGCCAACAGCAGACTTCGCGCTTGATGGCGGTGTCGCCAAGCTGGAAGAAGCCGCAAAGGTTCAGATTATCCCGTCTGCGACAGTCACATTTGATTTCCTATTCAACCGTGCCGGTTCAGCGGCTGAATACGTGACGGCATCAAACGAAATGGCGGTCGACGCCGGCCTTATTTCGGTAGCACTTGAAGATGAAGGCGACTTTTCTCTTGAAGCCTGCAAAGGCCGCTTTGAAATCATGTCACGCACAGACAACATTTACTTTGGCGTTGGCAGCGCGCGGCTTGAAGGCCAAAGTAGTCTGATCCTCGACAGCATTGTCGATATGGTCAATCGTTGCCCAGAACTTGCAATTCGTGTCGATGGGCACACCGACTCTGACGGAAGCGAAGTGGCAAACCAAGCTTTGTCTGAAGCACGGGCGCGTTCGGTACGTGCGTATCTTGTCGAAGCAGGTGCCGACGGAACACGCATCGAAGCCTTGGGCTTTGGTGAAACGGTTCCGGTCGTCGCAAATAACTCTGCTGAAAACAAACAGCGCAATCGTCGGATTGAATTCTCGGTAATTAACAAAGAATCCGACGCCTAAGACACAATAATGTGGCCCCAAAGCGGGGCCACATTATTAACCGGCTACAGGAAGGTGCGACCGTGACCGACCTAGCCGCATGTGGCCATTTGGCGCAGCTCCTGCCTGATGAGTGGATAAAAACAATAAGGCCTGGCCTTATCGCCATCAGACCATTTTGATCACGTCTTTATCAATCGCCAGCATATAGCCTTTGCGCGCGATGTTTTTGATCAAAAGTTCGCTCATCATCTGGTTACCCAATGTGTCGCGCAGGCGCTTGATCCGGGTGGCACCGGCAGCCTCGTCACAATCGGCGACATCCCGGCCTGAGATTACGCCCTCAATCTCGGCACCTGTCATAACGTCATCGTCCATGCGTGCTTCGGCCAGCACAGACAGGGTTTCGATGGCGGCCTCGGTCAGTTTGAATTCAAAATTGTTGAGGTAAACCGCCTTTTGGTCACGACTGATCAGAAGGGAATTGACCTCAATCCCCTTGCGTTCGATCTGGCCCATGCGCCGGGTGAGGGCGATGAGCATGACAAGAAAGGCAATGGCGGCGATCAGCATTGCGGTTGCAAAGACCAGCAGCACAAAGATCACGAAGCGATAGGATGACAGCGTATCGGAAAAGGCAGTGCCTGATCCGGCAAGGATTTCCAACAGCTTGATTTCGGTCGCACCTGTCAGATTGTCATTCTCAATAAATAACTGTTCCACACGCGCGTTGAACGCATTCGCATCAGGCAGGTTAATGAACAGCAGAACGGCGGCGATCAAAAGGATCGCCACGATTGCAGCTATCCCACCGATCACGATCCGGTTGCCGATTTCACGCGCCTCAGTAGCGGAGGAAGTATTCACCGGCGCTGTCCTTTCGTTCTTCAAGCCCAGCATCATCAAAGACACCCAAGACATTCAGCAATTGCCAACCATCCGCGCCAAGCCGTGCCGGAAGCTGCGCTTGCGCTGATTGCACAGAGCAATCTCCCCGCACCTCGGCGACGCCATAGTGCAGCCGCAGCGGGTTGTCTTGCTTGGCCTTATAATCTGCATAGCAGGCGGCTTGTGCGACGCCTGCGGTCAACAGAAAGACCGGTATAAGAAAAGCGTGTTTCATGCGTCCATCTGCCCTGCTGGCCTGTTGCTATTCAATATCTGCCAACACTAGCGCGGCTGTCAGCGCATAACCATCCCCCGTTATTGGGTGTCTGCGGGGGTGCGGGGCAGGGTGGGGGCATCACGCTTTACCTGGAAAGGATATCCCATGTTTAAAACAATCACCGCAGGCCTTGTTGCCCTAAGCCTGACCTTCACAAGCGCCACCCCCGTGCAGGCCAATGGGCTGACCGAGGATGACATAGGAAAGCTGTTGTTCGGGCTTGTGGCCACGGCCGCGATAGCATCGGCGATCAAAAGCAACCGCAACGATGATCGGGATCGCGCGACGGTGCAGCAAAGGCCGCGTATCACGGTCCAAACGCACCAGCCCCGCGCCAATACCCGCCACCATAACCCGCGCGCAGACAATCATCGCGGCCAGTCGCGCGGACACAGCTTGCGCGATAACCGCCGCGCCGGTGTGCCCGCCCCTTTGCCGCGCGCATGCATGCGCATCCTTGAAAACCGCTATGGCACCCAGCGGATCTTTGGGCAGCGCTGTCTTGAGCGGACCTATGCCCAAGCCGCCTATTTGCCCCGCAGCTGCGCTGTGCGGTTCAACACGCATCGGGGCCAGCGTCACGGCTATGACGCCCGTTGCCTGCGCAACAACGGATATAGCGCACGCTAAAGGTTTGGTGTGACGCTGTGACCCCCTTCAGCGTTATATCCACCTGCGGGGCAAACCCTGTTTTGCCCCGCCTTTTTCGCTTGAAGCGACCTGCGGCCTCTGATCATTTCGCACTATGGCGAAAATAACCCCAACCTTCGAGTATGAAACCAAAGCGCGCAAAGCAGGCTATCTTGCGATCTGCGGCGTTGACGAAGTGGGGCGGGGGCCTTTGGCCGGGCCCGTGACAGCAGCAGCGGTGATCCTTGACCCCGATCATATCCCCGACGGGCTAAACGACAGTAAAAAGCTGACAGCCAAAAGGCGGGATGCGCTTTATGATCTGCTGATGGCGCAGGCGGATGTGTCGATCGGCGAAGCATCCGTGCAAGAAATCGACACACATAACATCCTGCGCGCCTCGCACATCGCGATGGTGCGGGCCATTGGCGGGTTAAAGACCAAAGCAGATTACGCGCTGATTGATGGGAACCAGACGCCACGGGGGCTGGAAGTAGAATCCGAGACGTTGATCAAAGGCGATAGCCTGTCGCAAAGCATCGCTGCGGCCTCAATTGTGGCAAAAGTTTGGCGGGACCGTCAGATGGTGGCGTTGTCGCAACAATACCCCCACTACGGGTGGGACACGAATGCAGGCTATGGGACGAAAGTTCACAAAGCGGGACTGGAATGTCACGGTGTCACTCCACATCATCGGCGTTCCTTCGCCCCCATCCACAATATCTTGTATCAAGAAAAATTATAACGCTCTGATTTATTAAACTTATTGTCAGAGACTCGTGCTTGAATCATCTTGAAGTCAACCAAAGAGCGGGCCACCCGCCGGGACAGAGGCAAGTGATGAACACACGAACGAAAGCGGCTGCAAACGTGCAACTTCCGCTCAACCAGATCCTTGACGGTGACTGCATTGAGGTCATGAACAGCCTGCCCGAAGGCAGCGTTGATCTGATCTTTGCGGACCCGCCCTATAACCTGCAACTGCGTGGTGATCTGCACCGCCCGGACAATTCCAAGGTGGATGCGGTTGATAACGACTGGGATCAGTTCGACAGCTTTAAAATCTATGACCGCTTCACCAAGGCATGGCTGGCCGCTGCCCGCCGCTTGCTGAAACCCAATGGGGCGATCTGGGTCATTGGGTCCTACCACAACGTCTTTCGCATGGGGGCCGAACTTCAGAACCAAGGCTTCTGGATCTTGAACGATGTGGTCTGGCGCAAATCCAACCCGATGCCGAATTTCCGGGGCAAGCGCTTTACCAACGCGCACGAGACGATGATCTGGGCCTCAAAAGAAGAAGCCAGCAAATACACCTTCAACTATGAGGCGCTGAAAGCGTTGAACGAAGGGGTGCAGATGCGTTCCGACTGGGTGCTCCCCATTTGTACGGGTCATGAGCGTTTGAAAAATGCGAACGGTGACAAGGCCCACCCGACACAAAAACCCGAAAGCCTTTTGCACCGCGTCCTGATCGGGGCCACGAACCCCGGCGATGTTGTGCTTGATCCGTTCTTTGGCACAGGCACCACAGGGGCCGTTGCCAAAATGCTGGGCCGCGATTTCATCGGAATCGAGCGTGAGGCTGAGTATCGCGAAGTCGCCGCAAAACGCCTGAGCAAAATCCGCAAATTCGACAAAGAAGCCCTTGAGGTCACGCAATCCAAACGGGCAGAGCCCCGCGTCGCCTTTGGCGTCTTGGTGGAACGCGGTCTTCTGCGCCCGGGTGAGGAACTCTGGTCCCTGAACGGGCGTCACAAGGCCAAAGTCCGCGCCGATGGCACGCTGATCGGGGACGATATCAAAGGATCAATTCACCAGGTCGGGGCCCACCTTGAAGGTGCCCCAAGCTGCAACGGCTGGACCTACTGGCAGTTCAAACGCGACGGCCAGAAAGTCCCGATTGACCTTTTGCGCCAGCAGATACGTGCAGAGATGGCCAAACACTAGTTTTCAAAGATACCGCCGGTGCCTGTGGCCCGCCTTCCCCTCAAGGGAAGGACCACAAGCACATAACTTCACCCCGCCCTTGTGGCGGGGTTTTTTTTTTTGTAAAATCGCTGGGCCGCGTACGCGCGGCAAAGCGATACTTTCTGCGATCAGAAGTTGAATTGAACAGCCGCCTGAATTCGGTCGCCTTCAAAGTCCTGACCGGCCGAATCTGTACGTGTCACACGGGCATATTCCGCACTGACCGTCAGACTGTCAGTCAGGTCGTAGCTGGCATTCACGTGAAGGGACTCCAGATCAGTGAAATCGGTTCCGGCGAATGCGGTCGCTTGGTCGTATTGCTCGTTACCGTATGCAATGCCAACATTGAATTGCGGTGTGATGTCTTGGCTGACCGCAAGCGTGTAGCCTTGGGCATCATTCGCTGTGCCGCCCACGATGTTGTCTCCACCACCGATCAACAGTCCGCCGATAGCTTCGCCATCTACGAAGGTGGCCGAGATGTTGCCACCCTGCCAAAGTTGTGCGTCGGCAGATAGTGTATAGCCAAACTGGTCAACTTCGTTCACGCCATCATTCGTTGTGCCGCCAAGAACAGCCGCACGGACGGTGTAGTTGCTACCGCTATACTGCGCAGCCGCTGTCAAAAGCGGGTCGTCAGAGGTGGCAAAGTTCTCTTCGATCGATCCGCTTAGCTGATAAGCGCCACCATCGTAGGTATAACGCACTTGGGGTACGCGGGCGAAGGCGATCCCGACGGGACCGTTAAAATCAACTGTGCTTGGGTATTGGCCAAGTGGCATAAAGTTCGTCCAGAACTGACCCAGCAAGAAACCCTCGTATTGAATATTCGCGTGACGCAGGCGCAGTTCCGCTGTGCCATTTGATCCGAACAGATCAAATTCCAACTGACCCTCGACGCCATCAAGTTCAGCACGCAAACCCAGGCGGGATTGGCGGACGTTGGTGTCAAAATGCCCATCTGTCGCATTGCCCGCGATGCCAATGGCACGGGCGTTCGTGGTGTCGCCCTGGATAAAGTCCAAGTCGTAATTCAGATCGAGTTTGACGAAACCATAGACGTCAACTTCTTGCGCGGCGACGGCGGTGGTGCTCAGAAATATCGCGGTTGTCGCAAGAGCGGTGCGAAATAAAGGTTGCATGATCGTATCTCCAGTATGCGTTTGAGGCGGTGTGTTGTTTGATGATGCTTCACTGGACACAGCGCAGTCTGATCCGTTCAACACAATCAACTGTGAACGGGGCGTGACACACAGGGCTGTCAGGTAGTCGCATGTAGCTTAAGTACATGGTGAGCGTTGCGCTTCGCGTGATCACGAAATCAGCACATCACGTCATTGCGATGAAATAAGGATCACGCCGACGCGATTGATTTTGGAGATATTTGAGTCATGTCCACGCAAGGTAACCCTAGTCGTCCGGCTTGCGTCGTCTCTGACATGTTTAGCGTGGAATCGGATTGGTTCCGTTCTTATACGCCGTCCAGTCCTCAATCTCGGGGTAATACTTCGCCCGCCATGCCCGCACGCGCGGGTTCATCATCCGCCGCCAAAGCGTTGGCGACAAGGCGATCATCGTCATCACCGGGTAGCCATAGGGCAGTTGTGGGGCCTGATCCGCGTCGTAGTTTTGCAACAATGGAAACCGCCGGTCGGGTTTGTAATGGTGGTCGGAATGGCGTTGCAGGTTGATCAGCAGCCAGTTTGACGCCCGGAACGCTGTGTTCCACGAATGGCGTGGAAGCACGTGTTCGTATTTCCCGTCCCCCAGATGTTTGCGCGTCAGCCCATAGTGTTCGATGTAATTCACCACCTCTAGCTGGAAGATGGCAACGAAGGCTTGCGTCGCGAAAAGGAACACCCCCCACCAGCCACCGATAAGGGCAGCAAGGATCAGAAATCCGGCCTGCAGTGCCCAGTAACGAAAGAACGGATTGGACAGGTCTGTCCAAGGTTTGTTCTTGCGCGCCAGCATCGCCTTTTCCGCATTGAACGCCGATTGCCAGCATTGGCGCAGCACCCGTGGGAGGAACGTCCAGAAGTGTTCGTTATAGCGCGCGGTCACCGGGTCTTTGGGTGTTGCCACATAGCGGTGATGGACCAGTAAATGTTCAGAGCGGAAGTGTGAATAAAGCACCGACGCAAGCAAAATATCCGCCATCCACCGTTCCAGCTTGGGTTTTTGATGCATCAATTCGTGGCTATAGGTGATCCCAACCGTGCCTGAAATCACGCCCAAGCCCATGAACAGCGCCCATTGCTCCCATCCTGTCAAATGCCCTGACACGGTCACATAGATCAGGATCGCGAAGATCGTGATGATTTGCACAGGGGCCCAGATGATCGTGATGGCCTTGTGCCAGAATAATTCACCGTCGCCGGTTTGCGGGTCTGCGTTGCTTTTGTTCAGTCCCATGATGAAGTCGAGGGCCGAGAACAGATACCACGTCGTCACCGGCAAAAGTACAAGCGACCAGCCCCCGTTCACCGCGACCAACCAGGCCAGTGGGATCAACAGGATCGACAGCCAGAACGGCAGTACTGATGAAAGTTTGCTATAGCTTGGTGCGGGAATCGACGTCATTGCGGCCCTCATGTTTCGCCTACGACCATAAAGCCCGGCAGCGTACCGTTTCAATCGTGGCGTAGCGTCGCGGCGGCCAGATCATGGACTTTGCGCATCACTGTTGGCAACGACGTAGGGCTAAAGTCTGAATAGGGAATGAATTGTCCACGATCTGGCAACGTCGTGCTTTCAACCATGGCCGTCATGATCCGCAAGCGCAAATGGAAATGGGTGAACGTATGCCGCGCCTCTGTGCCAAGTTCCTGCCATTCGGCGTCCAGCGGCGGGGCGGGGTCTGGTGCGTCCCCCCACTCTGACCCCGGCCAGCCCAGCATCCCGCCAAGCAGCCCACTTTCGGGGCGTGTCTCAAGCAGCCAAGCCCCGTCATCCCGCCGCACTACATAAGCGATGCCTTTGCGCGTCGGGGTTTTCTTCTTCGGCATCTTCTTTGGCAACGCTGCGGCCGTCCCATTGGCCCGCGCTTTGCACGGGTCACGCCAAGGACAAATTCCGCAGGCCGGATTGCGCGGTGTGCAGATCGTTGCGCCAAGATCCATGACGGCTTGTGCATAATCCCCGGCGCGCACTTCGGGCGTCACCGCCTTTGCGTGCTTCATCAGGATCGGCTTTGCGCTAGGCAGGGGCGTATGTTCATCGTGCAGCCGCGCCATGACCCGCTCGACGTTACCGTCGAGCACGGTTTCGGGCAGATCAAAGGCAATCGCGGATACGGCGGCGGCGGTATAGGGGCCGATGCCCGGCAGGGTCAGAAGCGTATCATGATCCGCCGGAAACACCCCACCGTGATCGGCCACCACAGCGCGCGCGCATTTCAGCAAATTCCGCGCCCGCGCATAATAGCCAAGCCCGGCCCAAGCGGCCATGACATCCGCATCATCGGCTGCAGCCAAGTCGCCTACTGTTGGCCAAAGCGTTGTGAACTTGATGAAATAGGCCTTCACGGCGGCAACGGTGGTTTGTTGCAACATGATCTCGGACATCCAGATGAAATAGGGGTCGGGCTTCACACCCTTCGCCCGATCGCCGGGGGACACGCGCCACGGCATGACACGGGCGTGCACATCATACCAATCCAGCAATTCGCCGCTTAGATCACGCAATGTTTATATCCCCGTTTCGATCAATCGCTGACTTGGCCTGTGCCAGTCCTTAGGGTAGACCACAATCATGAAACATCCACGCCGAAACTCGACCACCAAGGGGTTTTCCCGCGCCGTGTCGCTGATGCAGTCGGGCATTCGCAAGGCCAGCGAAGGGCGCGGCTTTGCGCAAACCCGCCTTCTGACCCACTGGTCCGAGATTGTGGGCGTGGACATGGCCAAGATCGCCACGCCGGTCAATATTTCTTATGGAAAAGGCGGATTGGGGGCCACTTTGGTGGTGCTGACCACGGGGGCAAATGCCCCGATGCTTGAGATGCAGAAGGAACAGCTGCGCACCAAGGTGAACGCCTGTTACGGGTACAACGCAATATCCAAAGTACGGATCACACAGACCGCCCCGGTCGGCTTTGCCGAGGGGCGTGTGGCATTTGAGCCAGCACCGAAGGTTGCTAAAGCGCCCGATCCGGCGGTCGTTTCCGAGGCGAAATCCATCGCGGAACCTTGCCAAAGCGACGAATTGCGCCTTGCGCTTGAGACTTTGGCGACCAATGTCCTAAGTAAGAACAAATCCTAAAACCAGAGGTATCTCATGGAACGCAGAACTCTTCTTGCCGCCGGTGGCGCGGCCCTTCTTGGTGGCGCTGGCTTTCTTGCCCTGCGCCCCGGCCCGCATGGCGAAACATCGAATATGTTCGTCAGCATGGCAAATGCGCAAGAGGCGGGGGCAACAGCCGCAATCCCGGACATGGTGCTGGGCGATCCAGAGGCCCCGATTGAAGTGATTGAATACGCCTCATACACCTGCCCGCATTGTGCGAATTTCCACACGGGCATGTTCAAGGACATCAAGGAAAACTACATCGACACAGGCAAAGTCAAATTTGTCTACCGCGAAGTGTATTTTGACCTGCCCGGCCTTTGGGCATCGATGGTGGCCCGCTGTGGCGGCAATGATCAGCGTTTCTTTGGGATCACCAACATCATCTACGACAAGCAGCGCGAATGGATCTCTAGTGGGGATCCTGCGGTTATCAGCCAAGAATTGATGCGCATTGGTTTGACCGCAGGTCTGACCCAGGAAACGCTTGATGTGTGCATGTCCGATGCTGATCAGGCCCAAAGCCTGATGGCCTGGTACCAAGAAAACGCAGAGCGTGACAATGTCACCGGCACCCCGTCATTCGTGATCAACGGCGAAAAGTATTCGGCCAATAGCGTCAGAACTTTCGCGGATTTCGCGGCCGTTCTTGACGATCTTCTTGCCGGTTAATCGATTTTGATGCCAAGTGCGCCCAGCTTGGCATCAACCACCCCCCAATCCGCAACGACAAGCCGCACAGGCAATGTCAGCACTTTCGCGCGAAAGGCGCTGGGCAAGCGCGCGGCGTCCTTTTCGGTGGTCACAAGTTGCGCTTTGCGCGCCTTTGCTGTTGCTTCAAGCCTTGCCATCAGTGCTGGCGTAAGGGGTTCATGATCATCCAGCGGCTGGCGGCTGACGATATTCGCCCCCACAGCCTCCAGGGTTTGAAAGAACTTTTCGGGGTGCCCAATGCCCGCAAAGGCAAGCACCGGTAACCCCTGCCATGGCATCCCCGTCAGCAGCGGATGGATTTGCCCGGTCAGATGCGGCGTGTCAAAGGACCAGCGGTTGGCGAACGCACTTTGGGCCTTGGGGGTGCCGATAGACAGTATCGCATCGGCCCGGCGCAACCCCGTTTCAACGCTTTCACGCAAAGGTCCTGCCGGGATCACACGGCCATTTCCAAAGCCTTTATGCGCATCGACCACAACGATTGAAACATCCTTGCCGACGCTTGGGTTCTGAAACCCATCATCAAGCAGGATAATATGCGCCCCCGCAGCCTCTGCCGCTTTGACCCCCGCAGCCCGATCCTTGGCGATCCAAGTGGGGGCGAAGGCGGCAAGCAAAAGGGGTTCATCCCCGACCTGATCAGCGGTGTGGTTGATCGGGTCCACTTGGATCGGCCCTTGCAGGTTGCCGCCATAACCCCGGCTGACGATATGCGGGGCGTGCCCGGCAGCGATCAGCCGTTCGGTCAGCGCGATCGTCGTGGGCGTTTTGCCCGTGCCGCCGACATTGATATTGCCGATACAGACGATGGGCACTTTGGCCTTGTAAGGATTGCTCCGCGCAAGGCGCAGCTTGGTCAGGGCACCATAAATCATCCCCAAAGGCGCAAGCGCGTGGGCCTGCCAGCCCGGCGCGCTTGGCGGGTTGTACCAATGCAGGGGTGCGCCCATCTAGGCGGGCTTTCCGTCAAGCAGGGCCTGAAGCGTGGCAGTCACTTGTAACGCAGCACCAACACCGCGGGATGTAACATCCCAGCCAGCGTTGGCTTTTTCGGCGGCTTTGTCCACAGACATCAGTTGCGCCACGGCCCCGCCCAAATCATCAGGATGGCGCAGCGGCAGTGTCGCGCCCGCATCAATAAGCGGGGCAAAGCGCTGGGCGTGGGGCCCATGGGCAGGGCCGTGGATCACGACTGAACCAAGGGCGGCAGCATGGAAAGGATCATCGCAATCGCCATTGCCGAATGTGCCTGCAAGGAATGTGATTGGGGCAAGCCTGTACCAAAGCCCCATCCCATCCTCATCATCGGCAAGATAAATCTGGGTCGCCTCGGTCGGTTCTTGACCCAATGAGCGCAGGGTGGTGTTCCAACCAGACCCCGTACATTGGGCCGCAATCTCGCGGCCGTCGCGGGCATCTTTGGGGGCGATGATCAAAAGCAGGCGGTGGGCTTGGCGCACGGCCTCTTTGTGGGCATCGCAAAGCGTGAACACATCGCGCGGCGTCGCGCCCGCAGCAAGCCAGACAGGACGCGTTCCAAGGACGTCGGCCAGATCAACCCGGTCATCTTCGCGGTAGGGCAACACCACGCTGGCCTCACTGATAGAGCCGGCAACCGTGATGATATCTTCGGGCGCACCACTGGCCATGAATTCCCGCTTGATCCGGTCATTCAGGGCAAAGACAGCATGCAGCTTAGCCAAAGTTGCACGCGCGCGGTGCGGCATCCAACTGCCCATGATCCGCGATAACATCCGGTCAGAGCCTTCAAGCGCAATCACCGGCAAATTATAGTCATAGCAAGGCACAAGTGAAGCTTGATCAATCACGCCCCCGATCCAAAGAAGCGCGATAGGCCTATGCGCCAAAAGAAAGCTGCGTACAGCTTTTTGTCCGTTTGGCGCAACAATCGCATCGGTACTTTTGGGGTCGGGCAGGGTGCAGATGAACCGCACATCGTCCCCATCTGCCTGCAGCAGCTTTTCGATGGCTGCGACCTGCGCAAGATGCGCAGGTTCATCGCAGCGCGCCCAGATCAGCGGGACAGATGCGTTGGGCATCGCCCTGTGCCTTAGCCAAGTTCTTCGGTCGGAGAGGCCGCAGCCTCTTCATCGCGCAGCCGGTGGATGTGGGCAATAAAGTAGCGCATATGCGCGTTATCCACGGTGCGATGTGCCGCCCCCTTCCACGCGTCATAGGCGCTGGCATAATCGGGGAACATGCCCACAATGTCGATGGCATCGACGTCTTTGAAGGCGTTCTTGGTGGGGTCGATAAGCTCTCCGCCGAAAACAAGATGCAGGCGCTGGGTCATGAAAGGTTCCTTTGGTAGGTGGTCTTTGTTGTGGTTAATCTATGGGGTGGCAGGACAAGGTGCAATGCGTGCACAGGCCCCGCACCCTGCGGTATGGCACAAAGACGTTAACGCGGTGATGCCGTCGTCCCTATCGCAGCGCCTGCGCCAACGTCCCATGCAACACGCCACTGGCCACGATCCCGTCCACTTGCGGGTGCGCGTTGTTCAAACGCAGCGCACCACCCTTACGGTCAGTCACGGTGCCCCCGGCCTCGGCGATAATGATTGCCCCTGCCGCGATGTCCCATTCCCATGTGGGGCGCAATGTCATCATTGCATCAAAACGCCCTTGGGCCACAAGGCACATCCGAAAGGCAAGGGATGACCGGAATGTGCGTTTGAACCCCGGCGCAGCCCCGCCCTTCCAGTGATCGGCTTGCATGGTGATTTTATTGGTCAGTACCGACGCGTTGTTGATGTCGGTTTGCGTGCTTACGCGCAGCGCCTCTCCGTTCAGCGTAGCGCCGCCCCCGCGCTGGGCTGCATAGGTCGCGCCGCGTCGCGGCATCACAACGACCCCGGCGATGGGCGTGCCATCTTCCACAATGGCAAGCGAGACAGCCCAATCTTTCGACCCCTCAATAAAGGCCCGTGTGCCGTCAATTGGGTCGATGACGAATTGGCGCTTGGTTGAAAGCCGCGCGGCTGTGTCCTCAGATTCTTCGGACAACCAGCCATAATCAGGCTGTGCTGTCTTAAGCACCGCTTCAAGATGCGCGTTCGCGGCCAAATCCGCCTCGGTCACAGGCCCCGCGTTGTCGTCTTTGTTCCAGATCTTCGGATCACGCCCGCAGTATGATGCTGCAATCTCGCCCGCCTCTTGGCCTGCTTTGATCAACAGCGAAAGGTCATTCTCCGGCAAGGGTCAGCCCTTCGACCAGCAGCGATGGGACAACCGTGGACAGGTGCGCGCGCGCGTCATTGGTGGGCGTCATCCGCATCAGCATATCGCGCAGGTTTCCAGCAACGGTGCATTCGTTCACCGGATAGGTCACTTCGCCGTTTTCGATCCAAAAGCCAGAAGCACCGCGCGAATAATCCCCAGTGTTGGGATTGATGGTCGAGCCGATCATGGACGTGATCAGCAGCCCTGTGCCCATCTCGGCCAAAAGGTCGGCGCGCGACTTGTCCCCTTGGGTCAGTGCGATGTTCGTCGTGCTGGGGCTTGGGCCATTTGATGTGCCGCGCGCGGCACTGGCTGTGGATTGCATGCCCAACTTACGGGCGTTGGCAAGGTCCAGCGTCCAGCCCTGAAGCACACCGTTTTCCACAATGGCCCGGCGTTTGGTCGGCAATCCTTCGGCGTCAAACAATTTGGACCCAGAGGTGCGCAGCCGGTGCGGGTCTTCGATGATGGAAAGATGCGCAGGCAAAACCTGTTCACCCAACAACTCACGCAACCAGCCCGACCCACGCGCGATTGTCGCGCCATTGGCGGCGTTGACAAGATGCCCGATCAGGCTTGACGCGATCCGTTCGTCAAACAGAACCGGAAACGCCCCGGTCTTGGGTTTGCGCGCGCCGGTGCGTTCAACGGCGCGCTCTGCAGCGATACGCCCGATGTCTTCCGCGTCACGCATGTCGGCCTGAAAGATGCGGCTGTCATAATCATAATCCCGCTCCATATCGGTCCCGGTGCCGCTGATAGCCACGCAAGACATGCCCTTATCCGTGCGCGCATAACCACCCGAAAACCCGTTGCTGGCAGACAGATGGATTTGGCGTCTGTTGTACCCCGCCGATGCCGATTGCACCTGCGTGATGTCTTTATTGGCAAGTGCTGCCGCTTCCGCACGCGCCGCCTCTTCCTGCAACGCTTCAGCGGCAGGCTCGTCCGATGGGTCAAACATCTCAAGCCGGGAAACATCCAAATTGGTGGCAAGCTGATCTGGATCAGCAAGGCCGGCATGCGGATCTTCGGGGGCCTCTTTGGCCATGGCGACGGCACGCGCGGCCATTTCGGTCAGCGTGGCGGGTTTGGTGTCAGAGGAAGAGACGATGGCGCTGCGTTGCCCAACAAACACCCGCAACCCGATCTCAACCCCTTCAGAGCGTTCGGCATGTTCCAAAGCCCCGGCGCGCACATCAATCGAAATCGACGTCCCATCAACAGCAATCGCATCCGAGGCATCGGCGCCTGCCGTCTTGGCAGCAGATAACATGGCTTGGGTCAGGTCAGACAGGTTTTGGGACATAAAGACAGCTTCCTTTGTTCCCACCTGACCTAGTGCGCGGCGCGCGCGGCTGCAAGCCTACTGGATGCGTTGACCGTTCAGGATCACGTGGCCTTCGCCATTGATCTCAAGTTCAGTGGTCAATTCGTCATCGCCTTGGGCGACCGCGAACATGCCCATAAACATGCGTGGCACCATCATCTCTTGTTCGGGAACAAGCCCGGTTGCGATCAGTTGATCAATCGCAGCATTCAGCCCGGTTGCTTGCGCGCTGGCCTTGCCTTCGGGGCGGGGAATGCCGCCAAAGGTGGCAAGATCATCGTTGTCAAAGGTGAACGCGCCGCTGGCCATCGCAGCCGCACCAAGCGCACCAAGTGACAGATCATTGATCGCAATGCTCATAGGGGCCACGGGGACGACGCCGTTATTGATCTGCTCCCATGTGGCGGGGTCAACAAGATCAAGGCTGTTTGTCAGCTCGCCCGTCAGATCAAGCGCAAGATTCACCGGGCTGCGATCCAGACCTTGGCCCGCATCAATCAGGTTCCAGATGTCATCGGCAACGGCCAAATCTTTGACGCTGAATCCATAGGCAAAGTCTTGCGCGTCCTCAGATGCCAGCAGCGGGAACGCAAACTTGCCGGTGATTGCGCCAAAGGCCATTTCGATGGGGAAAGGCAGGCCCATTTCGGCCCCGTCCATGGTGAATTGCCCGGCCCCGGCGATACCTTCAAAGCGGATGCCGCTTTGATCAAGGCCAAAGCTTGCGGTGCTTGGGCCTGATGTTTGGTTTTGGGTGCTAAGCACTGTATCCCCGTCAAAGGATTTGGTTTCAGATGTACCGCCCTCGGTCTGCGTTGTGCCCACGATTGAAAGGCCTGACCGCAGCGCCGGTGCAAGGTTCATGATGTCCGTATTGCCTGGCATTTCTGCTGCAAAGGTGGTCGCAACCTTTCCGGTGCGGCTGACCGTTTCTTGCTTAAACCCATCAACATCGATGTTGATTGTGGTCACCGAAGATGCGTTGTCGACATTATTGGTGATCGTCACGGCCTCTGCAACGGTGATCCGCGAAACGCTGTCATACCCTTCGCCTTCAAACTGCATATCAAAGACGTCAAAACTGTTATCGGGCACAGTCATATTGTTGATCAGCATATCCAGCCCAGAGGCGGATGTTGTATAGGTCACATCGCCCGGATCCCCGGAGGCGATGCTGTTCAGCCCTTCTTGCGCGATGGTAACTTCAACGGTGATCGGCTCGATTTCCTCTGGAATATCAGCGTTAACCGTCACGATATATGTGGCGGGCATGCTGATCTGAACGGTGCCATCCCCAAGGGCGGTCAGCGTCATAGGAGGCATGTTGATCGCCATCTGCCCACCGATCACAGGATAGGTCACGGACACAACGCCATCATTGGCAATCAACGTGTCGCCGGTTTGATCCAGCGTTGCGTCATATTGAAACCCAAAGGCCCCGTAGCCTGCCATCATGTTGTCCCACACATCTTGGGGCGTCACATCGGCCACCGCAGCGCCGGGCAAAAAAAGCAAGGGAAGAACGAGGGGACGCATGTACATGGTGAAATCCTGACGTGAAAGAATATTGTTAGGTTTAACTTAGTTATACTGCCGAGAATGAAAAGGGTTACTGCATCCGCTGCCCGTTAACGATCAGGTGGCCTTGGTCGTTCACCTCGACCGTGGTGCGCAGTTGATCATCGCCGGTCGTGCGCGCAAACATGCCCATCATCAAGCGACCCATTGATGCTTGATCTGCGGGAAGAAGGCCCATCGCGACAAGGTTGTCCATCAGGGCATTGGCCCCGTTGATTTCAAAGGTCGCATCGCCCAAGGGGCGCGGGATGCCGTCAAATGTGGCGTAATCATCATTGTCAAAGGTGAAGGCCCCCGACCCAGAGACGCGGGCCCCAACAGCCGAAAGAAGCAGGGTGTCGATATTAAGCGCGTGCAATTCACCGGGCGCATCGGCCATTTCGCGCGCGGTTTCCTGTGCGGGATCAGCAAGATCAAAGAACAGCTTGGTCTTGCCGTTAAGCGCAAGGGACACCGTAATCGGATCGCGGGGCAGGGTGCCTGATGGATCGCCCATGGCCCAGATACCATCACTGATAGATGCATCGGCAAGCCGTACATTGAATGAGAAATCTTCCGGTTCTTCTGTCACACTCAGGGGCATCGCAAGCCCGGTTTCAAATTCCGCAAAGTCCAGATCGACCGGAAAAGGCAAATCGCCGCTTGTGATGTTTACGACAACGTCACTTGCATTCACGCTATAGTCGAAATGGTCCTTGTTGATCGCGATAGCGCTTGCGCCCGGCCCGAACCCGGCAGAGCCGCGCGATGTTGTCCCCGCGTCCGTGACGTCAAAGACCAAGTTGGCGGCGTCAAAAGTTGTGTCCACAGCAAATGCGAACCCATCCAGAAACATCATATCTGGATCGGCGACCTCAGGCGGGGCAGCGATGTCCGCACGTGATTGCACAGCCGCGATCTTGCCACTGACAACGACGTTATCGGTGCTGTTGGGTTCTGTGATATCCACCAGCAGATCCACAGACCCAATTTCGAAAATATAGTCGATTTCACGCAAATCATTGTTTGCGACACTGTAGTTTCCGTACAGATCGTTCAGCGTGATCAGGATGTCGCCATCAAGCGTAGGCTCACCGCCTTGGATCACCTCAAGCACGGACAACGCATAGCTTTTTGTCGAAATGCGATAGGCCAAGGCGTCTGGTGTGCCGGACACAATCATCGGCTCCCCGCTTTGGCTGACTTCCATCAGCGTTGAATCCGCGTCCGATGACTGGACTTCGATCAGGAAGCTATCGGGCATTTGCACGGCCACCGTCCCGGCGTCCTGCTCGGTAAAGCTGACATCGCCAATGGTCATCGAAAACGCCTCATCCGGGCTTGTCATATTCACGGATAAGCCTTCGATGACCAATACACCATCGCCGGCCTCTTCGCTTGTGGTCGTCACAACCATATCCGGGTTGCTGCTAAGATTCTTCTTCCAACTGTCCCAGACCTGCTGCGCAGTCACATCCGCCATCGCCCCAGAGGCGGCAAAGATCGCAGCGATGCAAGTCGTCGTTTTCAGCCAAGTCATTGTGGACATCCTTTGGTCAAGAGATACGTTCAGTTACAAAGCGTTCTGCGCAGTGCAAGGTCAGGACAGTGTGACCTTTCCTATCGGCTGAATGTGATAACAGAAAGGGAGCCCATGAAGAACTTCGATATGACAGGCAAAACCGCGCTGATCACTGGCGCAAGCCGGGGCATCGGGGCTGCCACCGCCCGCGCCTTTGCGGCTGCCGGGGCCAATGTCGCGCTGCTGGCCCGGACCGAAGATAGCATCGCCGAAATCGCCGGTGAGATCGGCAAGCAGGCCATCGCCATCCCCTGTGACGTGTCCCGTTACTGGGAGGTGCAGGCGGCAGTTGACGCCACAATCAAAACCTTCGGCGCGTTGGATGTGTATATCGCCAACGCAGGCAGCCTTGATCCAATCAGCCACCTTGGTGAGGCCGACCCCGAAGTGTGGTCAAAGACCATTGATATCAATCTTAAAGGGGTCTTCTACGGGATGCGCGCGGCGATGCCTGCGATGCTTGCGCAAGGGCATGGCACATTGATCACCATTTCATCGGGTGCCGCCCACGGGCCGGTTGAAGGCTGGTCGGCTTATTGTAGCTCAAAAGCCGGGGCCTATATGCTGACGCGCATGGCCGATCATGAAAACCGCGACAAAGGCCTGCGCGTGTTGGGCCTGTCGCCGGGAACTGTTGCCACACAAATGCAGCGCGATATCAAAGCCTCTGGGGTCAATCCTGTCAGCCAATTGGAATGGTCCGATCATATCCCACCGGAATGGCCCGCCCAAACCCTGCTTTGGATGTGCACGCCAGAGGCGGATGACTACCTTGGCGCAGACGTATCCCTGCGCGAAGATGCCATTCGGGCAAAGGTTGGACTGATCTGATCGCTTAACGCTTGCGGCGCTTGCCTGGTACCTTGGACATAAAATCAGGCGGGCGTTTGGCGACCCAGTTGCGGAATTTCGCAAGTCTTGGGTGGGCGCGCAGGGCCTCTGGCGTGGCATAATCCCGCGCAAGTTCGGCTTCGGTCAATGTTGCATGGATTTCCTTGTGGCAAATATGGTGAAGCAACACCGTCGGCCCGCCCTTGCCGCCTTTAAGTTTCGGCACAAGATGATGCGCCGATTGGGGAACACCCGGCGGAATCGCGCGCCCGCAAAGGGCACATATTGGGTCTTGGCTGTCTATCGCTCTTGCTTTCATTGCTCGGATCGTCGCACAAGATGACGCAGGGATCAGCAGGGGCAAGCGGGATGGAGTCAGAAATCGTACAAACAGCGCTTGGCTATGCGCAGAACGGGGTCGATTTTGCCATGCAATGGCTGCTGTCGCCCGCCGCATGGTCGCAGTTCGCGATCCTGATTGGGGCCTATCTGCTGGCGGTGATGGTCAACCGCATCGTCGGACCCAAAATCAAGCGCATCCTGACACCGCCTGCCGAAAGCCAGAACATCATCGCGACTGCACGGCGCTTTGTGCTGATCTTCCTGCCGCTTCTCTTGCCGCTTCTGGCCTATGGGTTCACCGGGATTGGTGAACAAATCACGCGATCCATCTTTGGGTCTGGCGAAGTGATCGCCTTTGGCAAACGCGTCTTCCTGTTCCTTGCGGCCCGCGCACTGGCGCGCGATATCATCACCGATCCGTTCCTCAAGTTGCTTGCAAAATATGCACTTGTGCCAATTGCGGCGCTTTATGCGCTTGGCTTTCTGGATCAGGTGATCCTGACCTTGGGCGAAACCAATGTGGGTGTCGGGAATATCCAATTCTCGATCCTTGCAGTGCTGCGTGGTGTGATCTTTGGCGGGCTGCTCTTTTGGCTGGGCCAATGGTCCAACGGCCAATCAAGTGCTTATATCGAACAACAACCCATTCGGCCCGCGATCCGGCAGTTGCTGCTGAAAACCGCGGAATTCGCGATCTTTGGCCTCGCCTTCATTCTATTGATGAACATCATGGGGGTGCCCCTTGGATCGCTTGCCGTCTTGGGGGGTGCTTTGGGTGTGGGGATTGGTTTTGGTCTGCAAAAGATCGCCTCGAACTTTATATCCGGCGTGATCTTGTTGATCGAAGGGCAAGCGACCGTCGGCGATTATGTCGAACTTGACGGCGGAGAGGCAGGGACCATCATCAAGATGACCGCCCGCGCCACCTTCCTTGAGACATTCGACGGGCGTTGGATCGTTGTCCCGAATGAGGATTTCATTACAACCCGCGTCGTCAACTATTCCGACAGCGGATCGGCCAATCGGTATGAGGTTGAATTCAGCGTCAGCTATGACACCGATATCAACAAAATCCCCGACATCATCTGTGCCGCCGTCGCCAAACATCCCGACGTGCTAAGCGACCCCGAAAAGCCCGATTGCGAGCTGAAGGGTTTTGGCGAAAACGGGATCGAATTCGGGGTCGAATTCTGGGTGAATGGCATTGATGACGGAAAGAACAAATACGCATCCGATGTGTTGTTTCTGGTCTGGAACGCCCTGAAAGAAAACGGAATCACAATCCCCTATCCGCAGCGCGTGGTCGAGATCAAAGGCGGCTTGCCCGCATCGTGAAGACAGCGCTTGTCATTGGGGCAGGCCCCGCCGGACTGATGGCCGCCGATGTGCTTTCGAACGCCGGGGTGCAAGTCACCCTTGCCGACAAGATGCCATCTGTTGGGCGCAAGTTCCTGATGGCAGGCAAATCGGGGCTGAACCTGACAAAGGCGGAACCGACCGAGGTTTTCAACAGCGTCTATGCGCCGCAATCGCCCATTCTATCTGACGCGCTGTCCGCATTCGGGTCTGAGGCCGTGCAAGACTGGGCGACCGGATTGGGGCAGGCCCTGTTTATCGGCTCGACCGGGCGGGTGTTTCCCAAAGCGATGAAGGCCTCTCCGCTTTTGCGCGCGTGGCTGGCGCGCTTGGCTGCGCGCGGTGTGACCTTGCAAACGCGCTGGGCGTGGACGGGGTGGGATGACCGCGCGGCGGTGTTTGACACACCAGATGGGGTGCAAAGGATCACGGCAGATGCGACGGTGCTGGCCCTTGGGGGGGCAAGCTGGGCGCGGCTCGGATCAGACGGGGCATGGGCCGATTTGATCAAAGGCACAGTGCCGTTTGCCCCGGCAAACATGGGGTTTCTGCGCGAATGGTCGCCACATATGGCACCCTTTATTGGCCAACCTGTGAAGGGAATTGCGCTGCGCGCGGGCGACCTCACATCGCGCAGTGAAATCGTGCTGAGCGCGCAAGGGCTTGAGGGTGGCGGCATCTACGAGGTGTCGCGCGCAATGCGCAGCGGTGATGCGCTCTCGCTTGATCTGGTGCCCGATCTAAGCGGCCAAGCGGTCGCACAGCGTTGGTCGCGCAAAGCCGCCAAAACAACGCTGACCAAGTTCCTGAAAAGCGGGCTGCGCTTACCGCCGATCAAAATCGCGCTGTTTCACGAAGTTACAAAATCGGCAATGGCGCAGACCGCGCAAGACTGGCAACAGTTGATCAAAGCCTTGCCCATCACCCACGATGGACCACGGCCAATGGATCAAGCGATTTCCACGGCAGGGGGCGTTGGGTTTGCGGCTTTGGATAGGCATTTCATGCTGCACGATAGACCGGGCGTCTTCTGCGCGGGCGAGATGCTGGATTGGGAGGCCCCGACAGGGGGCTATCTGATCACGGGTTGTCTTGCGACGGGGCAGGCGGCCGCGCTTGGGGCGCTGGCATGGATCGGTGAGTGAAGCTGGCAAATCGCCAATATCAAAGGTTTTGATCGCGCAAAACCGGCGATTATAGACAGATCAGGGGACGCTGCGAAAAACTTGATCACAACTGTTGCATTGAAGCATCGCTTTGAATGGGGGCGGTTTCAACGCATAAGTGACAGAAGGGATCAATGAAAATTCGTAATTTTTCGCTGTTTTCCTTAGGGTTTTTGCTGATTTTCGGGCGTGGAGGGCTTTGCGCAAAAGGTTAACGAATGGTGTCCGTTGGCAAATTTGTGCTGTTGGCCGGAAACCACGTCTGGAAATGGCTATGCGGAACACTAGTTTTGATTTAATCCCTTGTTTCGTTATAGAAACGTGGGTAGACCGAAGTCGATCAACCTCAAATAACGTGCACTTAATTGGAGTCCCCAAATGCGCCTTACAACTACTCTTGCCGCAGCAGCCGCAATCGCTGTTACTGGTGCCGCAGCTAACGCTGGCGGTATCGCACCTGCAATCACTGAAGCCCCTGTTGTTGTCGTAGACACACCAACTGGTTCTTCTGTGCCTGCTGGCTACATCGTGCTTGGCCTTGTTGCCGCACTCGTGGCTGCTTCTGGCTCATTCTAAGCAACGCTTAGAAACGGAATTTAAGGGCTGACCTTTTGGTCAGCCCTTTTCGAATCCTGAAGGAAAAAACCATGCGTTTCACAAAAACACTTACCGCCGCAGCGGTTATCGCAGTGTCCGGGTCAACAGCATTCGCTGGCAACCCTGCACCAGGCGGCGTCGAAAACGACATCATCGAAATTCAACCTGCACCAGCTGGTCCAGTATCTTCTGTGCCTGCCGGTTACATCGTTCTGGGTCTTGTTGCTGCATTGGTTGCGGCTTCCGGCTCATTCTAAGCACCGTTTAGGATTTAAACGTCAGAGGGTTGGCCCAAGGGCCAGCCCTCTTTTCGTTTGTGCATCTGTTGCCAAACTGTACCGCATCTTGTGTGCCGGTGGGCCGTCCCTTGCCGTTCAGGTCACTTCTACCTAAGATTCCTCGTAGCGAAGCTTAAAAGGGGCGGCATTCTGCCTATCCCTTTTCATCAACCAAGGGGAAAAGTAATGCGCTACACAAAAACACTTGCCGCCGCCGCAGTCATCGCCTTTGCAGGCTCTACCGCTTCTGCGGGTGGTTTGGGTGACGTTATCGTCGTGACACAACCAGAAGCTCCTGAAACAAGTTCGATCAATTCGGGCTTTATCGTGCTTGGTCTGATCGCGGCACTTGTCGCAGCATCCGGTTCTTTCTAAACTGGCCCCAGCGAAGTCTAAGGGGCTGGCATGCGCCGGCCCTTATTCATTTGAGGAGAATATAAATGCGTTTCACAAAAACACTGATCGCAGCAGGCGCAATTTCAATGGCAGGCACAGCGGCGACAGCGGGCGGGATTGCGCCGCTGCCACCACAGCCAGAAATTGAAGTCATTCCGACCCCTGCACCGGGTCCCGTATCTTCCGTACCAGCAGGTTACATCGTGCTTGGCCTTGTGGCGGCATTGGTTGCAGCATCGGGTTCTTTTTAAAGAAACCCCATGGGCGAATTTCGATAAAGGCGCAGTTTTCTGCGCCTTTTTCACGTCTAGCGCCGCGCCATCATGGCAAGGCGGATCAACGTGCGCTCCATCGATGCTTGCGCCGGTGCCGGATTGGCTGACCGCATTTGAAGGTCTGTATCCGTCAGCGCCGTCAGCGCCTTTTCCAACCGGTCCCTTCCCCAATTGCCTGCCTGCCGGGCGATCTTATCCCGGCGCGGGCCAAACACAGGGGGGCGCAAACGCCCAACCCCGGCACCGGGTCCGCCGGGATCAGAGGCAACGGTATGCAGCCTGCGAAAGTGCCGCATCGCCATAATGCACAGCGTCACCGGCAGCACGCCTTGGGCATAAAGGTTGCGCAGCGTTGGCCCAAGCTGGTCGGTTTGCCCGTTGGACACCACATCCAGAATGTCATCCATATCCACATCTGCGGATTGCGGGGCGCAGGCGGCGACCTCTTCAAGCGTCAGGGGCGATGTATCGCCGATCTTGTACAGTCCGACCTTTTCAATCGTTTGGCGAAAGTCGCCCGGCTCAAGCGATTGGGCCAACCCAAAGACCGCATCCATCACATCGCGCGCAGGCGGGGCCAGCCCGGCAGCGGCAAGGGTGCTTTCAATCTCGTCCCGGCTGGGGGGATCATCATAGATGCCGATGGCGACAGTCGCGGGATGCCCCTCAAAAAGCTTGCGCAACGCAGATTTCGCCGTCAGTTGCCCGGCAGTGACAACCAGTTGCGCATCGCCATCCTGCCAGTCCTGCAAGGCAGCGGTCAGCGTTTTGGCAAGCGTATCGGTGGCATCCTCAACAAAGGCGACGCGGTGGCCGGGAAAGAAGCCTTGGGCTTTGATCGCATCATTGATCAGGGCCGGGTCCTTGCGCAGATCAGCGCCATTGATCCGCGTTAGGCGCATTTCTTCTTCGCCTTGGGGGCCAACAAGGGCCAAAATCGCCTCTTGGCGCTTGCCCGCAACGCGCATCGGATCGGCGCCATAAATCAGTAACCCTGCATGCTTGGGATCGGGTTTCTTAAGATACCCGTTCGCTTGGCCACCGGTCAGCTTCATTCGTTGATCGCAAGGATGATGTCGCTGACCACCAGATCGGCAAGCGTGCGGGACAAACGATCGCGGGCATCAGCCTCGGCGGCTTGGGTCGCGACCGTGGACCCTGTGGCGGAATAGCTGGTGAAGCTGCGCACCACGCCGCTGCCGACCAGCCCACCGGTATCTGACCCAAGGGTCCAGTTCACCGTGCCACGCAAATCAAAGCGGGCGTTGTCGCCGTCAGGCAAGATCGCAGCGCTATTACTTGCCTCAGATTGGGTCAAGGTCAGGGTGTAAACAGGCGTGGTCGCACGCCCCAGTTGATCCTCAATCGCGGTACGCAGGGCAAAGCCGGAAACCGTATCGGGGGCGATGATCGCGACCTGATTGCGCAGACCCTCAGCACTGCGCCCCGGCCCAAAGGCCGGGGTAAACCCGCAAGCGGGCAGGGCGCAAAGGCCAAGGATCAGGCTGCGTCTATACAACGATGTTCACAATCCGACCGGGCACAACGATCACCTTTTTCGGGGCCGCGCCATCCAGCGCTTTGACAACATTTTCATGGGCAAGGGCGCGGGCTTCAATATCAGATTTCGCGGCATCCGCCGCTACGCTGATTTCCGCCCGACGTTTGCCATTGACTTGGATCGGCATGGTGACGCTGTCCTCGACCAGCAGGGATTCATCGGCAACAGGCCAAGGGGCATTGGCAATCAGGCCTTCGCCGCCAAACATCGCCCAGATTTCCTCGGACAGGTGCGGGGTCATCGGGGACATCAGCTGCGCCAGTGTTATAGTCGCTTCACGCTTGACCGCAGCCCCGGCCTTGGATTTCGCAAGCGTATTCACAAAAGCATAAAGCTTTGCAATCGCGGCATTAAATCCAAAGCTCTCAACGCCCAGCGTCACATCCTTGATCGCCACATGCATCGCTTTGGTCAGCGCGGCATCAGCATCATTGGGCGCGGCATCCATGCCATGCACATCCGTCGCAATGCGATGCACACGACCCAAAAACTTATGCGCGGCCTCTGCGCCACTTGCTGTCCATTCAACGTCTCGCTCGGGCGGGCTGTCAGAGAGGACGAACCAGCGTGCGGTGTCGGCCCCGTATTCCTTCACGATGTTCGCAGGATCGACGACGTTGTTTTTTGATTTGGACATTTTGGCCGAAGGGATCACCGTGACTTCGGTGCCGTCCTTCAGGAAGGCTTTACCGTCGCGCAGCGCGACCTCTTCGGGGTAGTGATAGACCGGCTTGCCGTCCTTCTGCGATGTATAAATCGCATGCGTCACCATCCCTTGGGTGAACAACGCATCAAACGGTTCTTCCGTCCCTTGCGGCAGGTGCCCGCAAATCTGCATCGCCCGCGCAAAGAAGCGCGAATAAAGCAGGTGCAAAATCGCATGCTCAATCCCGCCGATATATTGATCGACGTTCATCCAATAGGCGGCCTCATCAATGTCCGTGGGCGTGTCTGCGTTCGGGGCGGTAAAACGCGCATAATACCAGGACGAATCCACGAAGGTATCCATTGTATCGGTCTCACGCTGTGCCGCCTTACCACAGGACGGGCAGGCACAATCGCGCCATGACGGGTGGCGGTCCAGCGGATTGCCGGGGATCGAGAAATCAATCGGCGTGCCATCCTCATCATCGGGCAGCTTGATTGGCAGGTTCTCTTTCTTTTCAGGAACAACGCCGCAATCGGCACAATGCACAACAGGGATCGGACAGCCCCAATAGCGCTGACGGCTCAGGCCCCAATCGCGCAGGCGGAACTTTGTTTGTCCGGTTCCAAGATCGTGTGCTTCGAAATAGTCTATTGTGGCATCGATCCCTTCTTGGCTTGTTGCCTCGGTTAATCCTGCAAAGTGTTCAATATAAACAACTTTCTCGGACTTCACCGGCACAAGTGCGGTGTCTTCAACCTCTGTTGCGTCGTCAGGCATGTAGAATGCATTGCGCACGTCCAAGCCATACTTGCGGGCGAAATCAAGATCGCGCTGGTCGTGTGCGGGGCATCCGAAGACTGCGCCAGTGCCGTAGTCCATCAAAACGAAGTTTCCGACCCACACCGGAAGCACCTGATCTGGGTAAACTGGGTGCTGCACGGTAATGCCCGTATCAAGCCCCTTCTTTTCTACCTTTTCCATGGCTGCTTCGGTCGTATCCATCTTGCGGGTTTCAGCGATAAAATCTGCAAGTTCTGGGTTGTTAGATTCGAGCGCTCGGGCGACAGGATGTTCAGGTGAGATCGCAAGGAAGCTCGCACCGCGCATTGTGTCGGGGCGGGTCGAGTAACACGTGATCGGTTCTCCGCCATCTGTGCGCTTGAAAGGAATTTCGATCCCGCGCGATTTCCCGATCCAGTTCGCCTGCATCAGTTTGACCTTCGCGGGCCAGTTATCGAGGGCGTCAATCGCCTCCAGCAATTCCTCGGAATAGTCGCTGATCTTAAAGAACCATTGGGTCAATTCGCGCCGCTCAACCTCGGCACCGGATCGCCAGCCTTTGCCGTCGATCACCTGTTCATTGGCAAGCACCGTCATATCGACCGGATCCCAGTTCACGACCGCATTCTTGCGATAGACAAGGCCCTTGGCCATGAAATCAAGGAACATCGCCTGCTGCTGGCCATAGTATTCGGGATCACAGGTCGCAAATTCGCGGGTCCAGTCCAGGGACCAACCCAAGGGTTTCATCTGCGCTTTCATCTCGGCGATGTTGCCATAGGTGTATGCGGCAGGGTGCCCGCCCGTCGCCATGGCCGCATTCTCGGCAGGCATCCCGAAGGCGTCCCAACCCATGGGGTGCAACACGTTATGGCCGGTCGCCAGCTTATAGCGCGCGATCACGTCGCCCATTGTGTAGTTGCGCACATGGCCGATGTGGATGCGGCCAGACGGGTAGGGGAACATCTCAAGCACGTAATACTTGGGCTTATCGTCTGAACGGACGGCCTTAAAGGTTTCGGCTTTGTCCCAAGCAGCTTGCCATTTGGGTTCGATTTCGGCGGGGGTGTAGGTGGACATTCTTGGTTTCCAATTGCAAACGCCGGGCGGCTGGCCCGGCGTGGTATCAGGCCCTAACGGGTTGTTGTCTTAAAGGTTTCCATCCGCCGCCCGAAGCTGACGGGCGCGGGTAAGAATCGCATCCTCGATAGCGCGCTGGGTTTCAGCGGCGACAGGGCCACCGCGCGATTGCAGCGCAACATTCAGGGCACGCGCATCAAGGGCAGGATCGGTGATATAGACAGTCGCGCGATAGGCGCGGGACCCGCCGGGTGGCGTGCCAAAGCCGGTGGTGATCACGCCTGTGAAGGGATCAACGCTTTGGACAGGCAAAAAGCTAAGAACATCCAAAGAGGCGGTCCATAGATAGCGGTTCACCGCAACGCTTTCGGACCCATTGGTGCGCACGGCCTGACGCACGGCAGCTTCTTCAACAGCACGGGCATTTCCGCAGGCAGAAAGGCCGGCAATACAGGCTATCATGGCGGCGATACGCAAATGTCGTTTCAACGGCTTATTCCCATTTATTCCTTGGACAAATGTGTAGCGAAGGGGCGCGCCCGTCACAAGCGTTTGCACAAAAAGAAAGAGCGGCCCCAAAGGACCGCTCTGACTTAGATCAATGTTTTTCGACTTAGAATTCGAAAGTAACTTTGATTGTCACGCCTGGATCGTACTCACCAGCGCCGATTTCGTCGCCCTGGTCGCCGTCGTCATCTTCAGCGTATGAGAAGGATGCCATTGCACCGCCGCCCAGATCGTAGTCAGCTGCGATATAGTAGTCCACATCTTCTTCGTTCTCGTTTAGAACACCGGCCAGAACAGTCAGACCGTTGCCAACGTCGTATGAACCTTCAAGGTTGTACTCTGAACGACCCTGCTCATCACGAACCTTCAAAGACACATCGATTGGACCGCTTGCATAAGCAAGTGTCAGACCGACGTTTGCATCGCCGTTTGATTCATCAACATAGTAAGCAGTCGCAGTAACTGGCCCGAATGGGTAAGCAACTTCGATACCTGTTGAATCTTCGCCATCAGTTGAGTTTTCAGCATAAGCGACTGTGACAGTCGCACCAGCGAATGTACCAGCTGCTGAAACACCGAAGATTTCATCACCGTTGTAGTCGCCGTTGGAGTCTACGAAATCAGACTCTTCCTGGTAACCTGCAGACAATGAAATCGCACCGAATGAAGCGCCAGCACCGAATGAAAGCTGCTCTACTTCTTGGTTTGCATCATCAACGATGTAAGAGATAGATGCATCTACGCCGCCGAATGTCGCATCACCGCGCAGTACTGCGGAATCTGTGCCAGACGTAAAGCCGTCCTGTTCCATGTCGCCAGCAGAATCCCAGTGCTTGTCAGCAGCTGTACCAGTGTCGCCGAAGAACAGGCTTGCTGTTTCTGATTCCAAAGACAGAACGAAGTCAGAAGCTACAAGGTCCAGACCGCCGTCGTCGTTGGCTGTGCCATTTTCCTGACCAACAGTCACTTCAAAGTAAGCACCAGCTGTGAGGCCGTTATCAAGAGCAGCAGTTGCTGTTGTCTTGAGGTTGCCTTCCCAGAAGAAGCCGTCTTCGCCAATTCCGTCGTTTTCGTCGTTATAACCGATTGTCGCGCTGAAAGCGTTGCTTACAGCTGCGTGGCCGTCGGCTGCAGCGGCGCCAGCAAAGGCAACCAGGGCAGTCGAGGTTAGAAGGATGCTTTTCATTGGATAATTCCCTCGCGTTTTGCATTCCCAGAGATGCCAGTAGTCCGGCATTGGTGATGTGTTTGCGCCTCAAACCCTGCACACTCAAGTTATTTACCCATTGATTTGCAGGGTCGGGCGTAAATGATGCATCTCGGTCACACCGCTTTTTCTTGGCCGACCGGCATGACAAACGGCCACAGACCCCTTATTCCCTGCAAGATAAGAAAACTTCCAGTAATTACAGGAACCTGACATGTCCCTTGCCCAGATCAACGCCCGTATTGCCGCTGCTGTGGATAAGTCTGGGCGTCAGGTGGATGATGTGACGCTGATCGCTGTTTCCAAGGTGCAACCGAACGAACGCGTTGCTGATGTGTTGGATCAGGGCCACCGATTCTTTGGTGAAAACAAGGTCCAAGAGGCCGCAGGCAAGTGGCCCGCCTTTCGCGAATCCTACAGTGGAATCAACCTCCACCTCATCGGTCCTTTGCAAACCAACAAGGCCCGCCAAGCCATGGAACTGGCCGAAAGCATCCACACTTTGGACCGCCCCAAGCTTGCCAACACCATCGCCCGCCTCGCCCAAGAGATGGGCGCATGCCCCGACCTGTTCATTCAGGTGAACACCGGTGAGGAACCGCAAAAGGCCGGTGTTTTGCCGCGCGACGCAGATGCCTTTGTCACACAAGCCCGCGCATTGGACCTGCCCGTGAAAGGACTGATGTGCATCCCGCCCATGGATGAAGAACCATCGCTGCACTTTGCCCTGCTTGCCAAAATCGCAGCGCGCAATGGGCTGACCGGCCTTTCAATGGGCATGAGCAGCGATTTTGAATCCGCGATTGCACTGGGTGCCACGCATATCCGCGTCGGCTCTGCCATCTTTGGCGCGCGTGACTACGGATGACCGACTATAATCCGCCCCAAGACCCGCTTGAGATACTGCATGACGATCATGAGGTCTTGCTTGTCAATAAACCCAGCGGCCTTCTCTCGGTGCCGGGTAAGGGCGAACATCTGGCCGATTGCCTGATCGCACGTGTGCAGGCCGTCTTTCCGCAAGCGCTTCTTGTGCATCGGCTCGATCGCGACACATCCGGCGTGATGATCTTTGCACTCACCCCGCACGCCCAGCGCCATCTTGGTTTGCAGTTTGAAAAGCGCCAAACCAAAAAGACCTACGTCGCCCGCGTCTGGGGCGCGATGGCCGACAAGACCGGCACCGTTGATCTGCCCCTGATTGTGGATTGGCCGAACCGGCCCAAGCAGATGGTGGATCACGAGAACGGCAAACAAGCGGTTACCGATTGGCGGGTGATGCGCCAGGGCGGGGGCGAAACGCGCGTGCGGCTGATGCCCAAGACCGGGCGATCACACCAATTGCGCGTGCATATGCTGGCCTTGGGCCATCCGATACTGGGCGATCCGTTTTATGCCGAAGGGGCTGCGCGGGACTTTCCGCGGCTGATGCTGCACTCTGAAACGCTGCAATTCCGCCACCCCGACGGTGGCCAAGGCACACGGATCACCGCAAAGGCACCGTTCTAACCAGTCGCAATAGGTTCCCGACCCAAACATCTCTTTGGTTTCGAAATATCCCCGCCGGAGGCTCCGCACTTTCAACGAACGCAGTTTCAGATCTGAGTCGCGATCCGTGCAAACCGTGTAGGGTGGGTTATAAACCCACGCCATTTCCTAAACATCAGGGTCCCAACCTGACACCGCCTTCACCTCCAAAAACTCTTCAATGCCCCAAGCACCGCCTTCACGGGCACCCCCTGACATCTTTACGCCCCCAAAGGGCGACCCTTGCGACCGGGACTTGCCATTCATCTCGACCATACCGGACTTCAAGGCGCGGGCCATGCGGTTGCGGCGCGCGCCGTCTTGGGACTGCACATAATTCGTCAGGCCGTAAGCGGTGTCATTGGCAATCGCGATGGCATCAGCCTCATCCTTGAAGGGAATGATCGACAGAACAGGGCCAAAGATTTCTTCCTGCGCGATGCGCATATCGTTGGTCACATCCGCAAAAATCGTGGGACGAACATAGAACCCACGGTTCACGCCTTCGGGCAAACCGGTGCCGCCCGCAACAAGGCGCGCACCTTCATCAATGCCGACCTGTATCATCTCTTGTATCTTGTTCCACTGGGACTTGTTTACCACCGGCCCGATATGGCGACCGTTTTCGACTGTTGGACCAACCTTGATGCTTGCGGCGACTTCGGCAGCCTGCGTAACGGTCTGATTATAGATCGATTCCTCAACCAGCATCCGGGTCGGGGCATTGCAGGATTGGCCGGTATTATTCATGCAGTGGATGACGCCACGCTTCACGGCTTTCTCATCTGCATCCGCAAAGATGACATTCGCACCCTTACCGCCCAGTTCCAGAACAACACGCTTAAGCGTCTCGGCGGCTGTCTTGGAAATGGCCTTCCCGGCGCGGGTTGATCCAGTAAAGCTGATCATGGCCACGTCCTCGTGGGCAGACAACTGCGTGCCGACACCAGCACCGTCTCCATTCACAAGGTTGAACACGCCGGCAGGAACGCCCGCATCATGGACGAACTCGGCGAACAAAAGCGATGAAAGCGGGGCCTCTTCCGACGGTTTCAGCACAATCGTACATCCCGCAATCAAGGCAGGGATCACTTTCAACGTCACTTGGTTCATCGGCCAGTTCCAGGGCGTGATCAGGCCGACAACGCCGATGGGTTCTAGGATGATCCGGTCATTGGGACTGTGATCATTCAGCGGGCGGTCCCATTGAATATCCTTGGCGGCCTCAAGAAACCCTTCAAGATGCCACGGCAGACAAGGGGCCTGCGATGTGCGGGCCATGTCGATGGGGGCACCCATTTCGGCACGAATGGCTTCGGCCATATCATCAACGCGGGCCTCATATTGGGCAAGGATCTTGCGGACATAATCAATCCGGGTGGCGGGGTCGGTCGCAGCCCATGCGGGGAAGGCGGCCTTGGCGGCGGCCACGGCGGCGTTCGTATCAGCCTGATCACCAAGGGAAATTGTGGCGCAAGGCTCTTCTGTCGATGGGTCAATCACATCGCAAGGGCGGGGCTTTGCAGGGGGGACCCATGCCCCGTCGATATAGAAATTCAGATGATTGCGCATGGTGTGGCCTCCGCTGGAACAGCTCACATTTGCACCTTGCACGAAAAGGGGCAAGCGCCTGTGGCAACCATATGACCTTGACCTTATGTTAACCTCCAACGACACATTGCCCAGTCTAGGCATGACGCAGCGCAAGGGTTAATCCCGCCGAAAGGGCGGAACCTTGCTTGAGACATGCACCAATTTATCCGATACGACAAAAGGCAAGAAAGGGGCAGACATGCGATCAGAACTGATCATGACAACGTATAACAGCCCACGCGCACTTGCCCTTTGTTTGGAGTCCGTGCTGTTGCAGACCCATATGCCAGACAGCATCTGCATTGCAGATGATGGATCAGGGCCAGAAACGGTAGCGCTGATCGCAGAGTTTGCAGCGCGCTTTGCCCCTGTTCGCCTGCGCCATGTTTGGCACGCAGACAACGGGTTTGAGAAGTGCAAGATTTTGAACAGCGCGATCAAATCATCAGAGGCAGAGTTCCTGTTCTTCATTGATGGCGACGTGCTGATCCACCCCAACTTTCTGGCGCGGCACGTCGCGTTGGCCAAGCGCGGGCGGTTTTGCACAGGCAGCCTGATCCGGTTGGATGATCCAACAACCAAAGGGTTGACCGAGGCAGACATCATGTCGGGTCGCGTTTTTGAACGCGATTGGCTGCGCACCCATGGCGCAATCGACCGGCTTGGAACATGGCTTAAGACGATGCCGTTCCCGTTCTTCGTGCAAAACTGGCTGGACATCCTGACCCCGGTGCAAAAGGCGCTGTGCGGGGCAAATTGGTCGGGCTACCGCGATGATATTCTGGCGGTGAACGGGTTTGATGAAGATATAAAATACGGGGGTCTTGATAAGGAATTCGGGATCAGACTGCAGAACAACGGCACAAAAGGCCGGCACCTGCGTTATACCGCGCCATTGGTGCACCAAGATCACCCGCGCGGCTATCGCGACCCCGATAAAGTCAAACGGCACAAGCAACTTATCCGTGACGTGCGCACCTCTGGCAGGTGGTGGACTGATCACGGGATTGAAAAAGGGAAATCCGATGTTCAAGAAGGCTAAACCCTTCGATCCGCCATTGTCTTTCGCGCCAGAGGTGCAGGACTTCATGCGCGCGACCTATCCAAAAGCGTCTGCAATCCTTGAATATGGCAGCGGCGGATCGACCTTGCTTGCCGCATCGCTTGGAAAGCGGGTTGTCAGCATCGAAAGCGATCCAGACTGGACCGCGAAAATGAACGCCAAGATCAAGGCGGATTTTCCCAATGCAGCGGCACAGGTCCTGCACAAGGATATGGGCAAGACCGGGGCTTGGGGGAAGCCTGTGAACGCAAAGAACGCGGTGAATTATCACGCCTACCCGATGTCGATTTGGGACGCTGACGGCTTTGTGCAGCCAGACGTGATCCTGATCGACGGTCGCTTGCGCCCGGCGTGCTTTTGCACCGCCATCATGCGGCTGACCCAGCCTGCGACAATCCTGTTCGACGACTACCGGGACCGGCCCCGCTATCAGATCGTTGAACGCTTCATAAAGCCCACCCGCATGGTCGAAAAGATGGCTGTATTCGAATACACACCCACACCAATCCCATCCGAAGCCTTCGGCTGGATGATCCCAACCTTCTTCCAAACATCCTACGCCGGGGACCGAAACCGCCCCGAGGGCGGATAGAAAAAGGCCCCGGCGTTTCCACCGGGGCCTTGTAAATCTTCAAATCAGAAACCGCTTACTCGTCCGCAGCTTCTTCTTTCTTGGCTTCTTCACCAGTTTCCTGATCAACAACCTTCATTGACAGGCGGACCTTACCGCGGTCGTCGAAGCCCAGCAGCTTGACCCAAACTTCCTGACCTTCTTTGAGAACATCAGACGGATGGTTCAAGCGGCGGTTTTCAATCTGGGAGACGTGGACCAGACCATCGCGCTTACCAAAGAAGTTCACGAAAGCCCCAAAGTCGACCAGCTTCACAACGGTCCCTTTGTAGATCACGCCTTCCTCTGGCTCGGCCACGATGGAATGGATCATGTCGTAGGCCTTCTTGATCGCATCAGCGTCGTTTGACGCCAGCTTGATCACACCATCATCGTTGATGTCGACCTTGGCACCAGACACTTCGACGATCTCGCGGATGACCTTACCACCTGACCCGATCACTTCACGGATCTTGTCGGTTGGGATGTTCATCGTTTCGATC
>CAYPVL010000025.1:31832-35782 GCA_964414165.1 uncultured Cognatiyoonia sp. | reverse complement strand
CCTCGGATGTGATCAAAACATCCCCCACGGCCAGCACGCGACCCATCTTCAACAGCCGAACCGTCCCCAGCAAATCCGCACCCGCCACAGGCTTGCGCATGAAATCAATGCTGCAATTTGTGGTCACGGCCAAAGCCACCGGCCCCAGCCGCGCGAGGATCGCAAGATAAACCCCAACGTCTGCAAGGGCGAACATGGATGGCCCCGATACCGTGCCACCGGGGCGCAGATGTTTCTCAGCGACCCGTAGGCGCACGATCAACGCATCCGCTGACAAGGTTTCGATCGTAAAATCAGTCCCAACTTGCGGAAAATCACGCGCCAAGAACGTCTCTAACCCCGCAATGTCCATCTTGAGTTCCATAGCTACCCTCCCCTAGTCTGTTTCCAACAACACCAGAGGGGCGCTAAAATGACAATCCTGATCCGTGAAGATGAAGCGGGAATCGCCACGCTCACGCTGAACATGCCCGGCAAGCTGAACGCGCTTTCAGACGGGATGCTGGCCGCAATGCATGATGCCTTGGACACCATCGCAGATGAGGCAGGCACCAAGGTTGTGATCATCAAAGGCGCGGGCAAAGCGTTTTGCGCCGGGCATGATTTGGGTGAGATGCAAACCAAAGACCCAGCCGCACTGAAAGACCTGTTTGATCGCTGCGCGGCCGTGATGCAGCGCATCCAGTCCCTGCCCCAACCGGTTATCGCCCAAGTCCACGGGATCGCGACCGCTGCAGGCTGTCAGCTGGTGGCGACCTGTGACCTTGCCATCGCGTCTGAGGATTGCCGGTTCGGCGTGAATGGGATCAACATCGGACTGTTTTGTTCAACGCCCATGGTCGCACTGACCCGCAATATCGGGCGTAAGGCTGCCTTCGAGATGCTGACGACGGGGCGCTTTGCCACCGCGGCCGAGGCAGCGGCACTTGGCTTGATCAACAAGGCCGTGCCGCTCACGGACCTTGAGGCGGAAACCAAAGTCCTTGCCCAAACCATCGCCAGCAAACGCACAAGCACCATCCGCATCGGCAAATCCGCGTTCTACGCGCAGGCTGAAATGACGACAAACAATGCCTACACCTTCACCGGCGACGTCATGGTCCACAACATGGCCCATCCCGAAACCACCGAAGGCATCAGCGCTTTCCTCGAAAAACGCCCACCAAACTGGGACCACTAAAACAACTCTTTGGTTTTGAAATATCCCGGGGGAGCGCAGCGGGGGCTGCCCCCCTCCGCACTCACAATCCGTAAATCCCGCCAAATTTCGACTCCAAGTACGCGAGCAACGGCCCTTCAGACGGTGCCGCCCCGGTCGCATGGGTGATGGTCTCAACCGGGCTGCGCAACCCACCATACTGTTGGACATTCTCGCGCAACCAGCCCGTCGCCCGCGATGTATCCCCGCGCGCCAGATCATCGTCCAAATCCGGCAATGCTGCGCGCAGGCTTTCATGCAGGCAGCCTGCATAAACATTGCCTAAAGAATATGTCGGGAAATAGCCGAACAACCCTTCGGACCAATGCACATCCTGCAAAATGCCGTTGGAGGGCTTATCTACCGCATACCCAAAATCAGCAAGAAAGCGGTCGTTCCACGCGGCTTCCAAATCACCGACAGCCAGATCACCCGACATCAAGGCGCGCTCCAGATCAAAGCGCAGCATAACGTGCAGATTATATTGCACCTCATCGGCCTCGGTACGAATGAACCCGTCAGAGACACGGTTTACGCAAGCATAAAAGGCATCTGCATCCGCGATCCCGAAGTCGCCGAACTGATCACGCATTTGCCCATAAAGCCAGCCCGTGAAGGCGCGCGACCGCCCCAATTGATTCTCGTAAATCCAGCAGGTGTTGACGATCAATCCCCTGCTCATAGGTGGCATGGCCGACCTCATGGATGGTTGAATAGAAACAGTTGAAGGGATCAACCGGGTTCGTGCGCGTGGTAATGCGCACATCAAGGCCTGAGCCAGATGCAAACGGATGCACCGCTTTATCAATCCGCCCATGGGTCATGTCATAGCCAAAGACCCGCGCAAGCTTTTCGGACAGGGCCAACTGCCCCGCCTCATCAAAGACTTGGTTCAGTTGCGCAGGTGCCGGTTTTTCAAGAATTGCTTGGCGCAAAGGGACCAGCCGTGCACGCAAGGCTGCGAACATCGTTGCAATCCCGGCCCCCGTGATGCCCGGTTCATAATCCTCGATCAGCGCATCATAGGGATCAGTGTTGCCTGCCAAAGCGGCAGCTTCTTCGCGGCGCAAGGCCACAACCTTCTCAAGCATCGGCAAGAAGGCCGCCACATCCTCGCGCGCCCGCGCATCTGCCCAGACGCGATGGGCCAGCGATGTGGTCTTGGCGATTTCACTGGCCAGATCGGCGGGCACTTTCATAGTGCGCTCATAAGTTCTTTTGATTTCCCGGATGTTTGCAGCCGCAACTTCATCCTTTGCCTCAGCATTTACCAACCATTCACCAATGCGCGGATCGATGCGGCGGGCGTGCAGGACTGAAGCAAGTGCCCCATGCTCTTCGGCCCGCTGCGGTGCGGCCCCTTCTGGCATCATCGTTTCCTGATCCCAGCCAAGGCGCCCGGCGATTTGCCCAAGCGCTTGGGTGTCGCGACTGAAAGCCATCAGGTCTTCATAAGCGCTCATGTCGTGGCCCCTTCGATCATTTGAGGATGCGGATAGCGGGTCAGGAAACGCGCACGCAGGATCAGCACCCAAAGGATCACCGCCCCGAACTGATGCACAATCGCGATATGCACAGGCGCGGAATACATCACCGTCACAATCCCGATCACCATTTGCAGGAACATCATTGCGATTACCGCGTGCGCCGCAAAACGCACCGATGCATTGGCGCTGCCGCGCATGCGGATCACCACGTAAATCCCAAAGAGGAACAGAATATACCCCGCCAAACGGTGCATGAACTGTACAAGGCCTGCGTCCTCAAAGAAGTTGCGGATCACAGGTTCAAGTTGGAACGGATCGGGCGGAAAAAAGCCCCCGGCCATCAGCGGCCAATCAGGATAGGCGCGGCCTGCATCAATACCTGCGACCAACGCACCCAGCAGGATTTGGATAAAAGCAAAGGCCAAAAGCACGGTTGTCAGCGCGAAAAGCGCAGGATTGGCTGACCGGCGCGCCTGCAACAAATCCGCCTCGCGCCGTGAGAGTTGCAGAATGTACCATGTGAGGAACCCAAAGATCACAAACGCCAACCCCAGATGGATCGCAAGCCGGTATGAAGCCACATCCAGCATCCCCGGTTTCAGCCCCGAGGAGACCATCCACCAGCCGACAAAGCCTTGCAGGCCTCCAAGTGCGCCTAAAAGCAAAAGCCGTCCGGTCCACCCGTTGGGGATTTTCTTGGTTAATGCAAAATATGCAAAGCCCACGGCCCAGACGAGCCCGATGAAACGCCCTAGCTGGCGATGCCCCCATTCCCACCAGTAAATCACCTTGAATTCAGCAAGGGTCATGCCACGGTTTTGTTCAATATATTCAGGGATCGCGCGGTATTTGGCGAATTCTTCTTCCCAGACTTCCGCAGATGTCGGCGGGATCGCCCCGTTCAATGGCTTCCATTCGGTGATCGACAGGCCGCTGTCGGTCAGCCGCGTCAGCCCGCCGACCGCAATCATGATCGCCACAAGTGCAAACAACATCACCAGCCAGCTGCGGATTTGCCCCCGCGCGCCCGCGTTGCCTTTGTCAATCGCACCGGGTGCGGCGACCTGCTTTTGTGTGGTGCCAACCTCTTCGAAGATGTTGCGGGTTTTGTCTGCCATTGGGGCCTCCGGTTCTTTGCTTGGAAACTAGGCTGCGTTGACATGGGCTGCAACTGTGACTTTGTGTCGTTGGGGCTCTGCGCTGCTGACGCCTGCGCTGATTGAAGATGCGGAGCCTCCGGCGGGGATATTTGAAAACCAAAGAGG
>CAYPVL010000025.1:24672-31822 GCA_964414165.1 uncultured Cognatiyoonia sp. | reverse complement strand
CCCATATACTGAGCCTTGCGCCTTATGAGCGATCCTTCCAGCGCACCATTTGCCGCATCACGCCATGCAGCATCTGCACATCCGCCCGTGTGAGTGTCATGCGCGACCAGAGGTTGCGCAGGTTCACCTTCATGCTGGCGGCTTTGTGGTCGGGAAAGAAGAACCCGGCCTCATCAAGGCGGTCTTCATAGTGTTCGGCAAGCTTTTCGATCTCGATCTGTTCAGCCCAAGGGCCATCGACGCTGGTCGTGGCATGGGCCAGGTCCTGGGTTTGCCTGCGCCATTCATAGGCTGTGAGAAGCACGCATTGCGCAAGGTTCAGCGATGGAAATTCAGGGTTCACAGGTACCGAGATGATGGCATTGGCCCGCGCGATATCGTCGTTTTCCATGCCTGAACGCTCGGGGCCAAAAAGCACTGCCACCTTTTCGCCCGCCCCGATGCGTTTGACCGCATCTGCCATCGCGTATTCCGGGGTAAAAACCGGCTTGGTCAATTCGCGCGGGCGCGCGGTTGTGGCATAGACATAAGTACAATCGCCAATCGCATCGGCCGTTGTGTCAAACAACTGCGCCTCATCAAGCAGGCGCCCCGCACCCGAGGCCATGACCACGGCCTTCTGGTTCGGCCAGCCATCGCGCGGTGCTGTGATGCGCATCCGGTCCAGACCGAAATTCCACATCGCACGGGCGGCGGCACCGATATTTTCGCCCATTTGTGGGCGGATCAGAACGAAGGCGGGTTGCGGGTCTGGTGTTGGCATGGCGGGCTTATGCACGCCTTTTGCACCATAGCCAAGCGCCCAAAACATCGCTAAAGCGTTTGAAAGGCGACGAAAAGGCAAAGCGATGTCCGACAAAGAAGACCAACCCCAGATTTACTTGATCACCCCGTCCGAGGTGGATTTGATGGGCTACCCTGATCAACTTGCAGCCTGCCTTGATGCAACGCCCGTAGCCTGCGTGCGCCTTGCCCTTGGCACGCGGGATGAGGACCGGATCGCCAAGACCGCCGACGCCCTCCGCCAAGTGACCCATGCGCGGGATGTGGCCCTCGTGATCGAAACGTATGTCCCATTGGTCGAACGGTTGGGCCTTGATGGCGTGCATCTGACGGATCACGCGAAATCCGTCCTGAAGGTCCGTAAAGAGCTGGGCGAGGATGCCATCGTCGGTGCCTTCTGTGCGCAGTCGCGCCATGATGGGATGACAGCGGGCGAATTGTCTGCGGATTATGTATCCTTCGGGCCTGTAGGGCTTGATCCGCTGGGCGACGGGGCGCAGGCTGAACTTGAGATCTTTGAATGGTGGTCGCAGATGATCGAAGTGCCTGTGGTCGCCGAAGGCACCCTTGATCACGACCTGATCCGCGCCCTTGCCCCGCACACCGATTTCTTTGGGGTCGGGGATGAGATTTGGAAGACGGATGACCCGGTCGCCGCGTTGAAGGCCTGCGTTAGAGCAATGGGATAAGCCCCGCGCGCACCTGATCTTCCAAGTGCTTTGCCAGAACCTTGCGGTCTGTGAAATCATCTACCTGCACGGGGGGGTGGTAGACCACCGTCACCCTTCCTTGCGGGGATGCGGCCAATGTCGCCAGCAAATGCGGCGCAAAATCCATATCGCCCCACCAGCCATAGGCGCGCGGATCTTGGCCTTCGCCCGCCTGATAGCGCAGAGTCACGGGCTGGATCGCCATATGCGCAAACTCTGGCGTGAGGAACGATGCGAAAAGCGTTGGTTTAAAAGGCAAAACCTGCAACCCATCGGTCGAGGTGCCTTCGGGAAAGAACAAGAGCTGTTCGCCGACAGCGAGCCTTTCCCGGAAGGTCGCGATCTGATTGCGGGCCTCTTTGCGATCACGCTTTACGAACACTGTTCCCGTCGCGCGGGCGAGCCAGCCGATGCCGAACCATCCCGCCACCTCGGCTTTGGCCACAAAAGTGATGCGCTGGGCCGCATTCAGCGCGAAGATATCCAGCCATGAGGAATGATTGGCAACCACAGCGCCCGCTTGCGCCATCGGCTGGCCTTGGGTGGTGTAGGCGATGCCCATCAGCACAAACGCATTGCGGCAGACAAATTGTGTGATGTGCGGCGTCCATGGGCGACGGCGGCCATAGCGTGGGATTTCAATCAGGCGCACCAGCAGCAGGATCAGCAAACAGCCGAACACAAGGATACCCAAAGGGAGCGCCCGCAGGATCAAACGCAACCACCCAAGGGGCGTGATAGGGCCGCCCGGCGGCACATCCTTGCTTTGCCACGATGCAGTCATCTGGAATAGATCGCTTTGTGCCGGTCGCGCATCTTGTTGACCTCAAGAATCATGCAGACGTCGGTGGTGTTAAAGGCTTGATCGACAAAGACACCCTGCCCAACGGCACCGCCAAGACGCAGGTACGCTTTGATCAGGGCGGGCATTTGGCGCAAGGCTGCTTTGCGATCATAGGCACACACAGGCACATCGCGCGGTGCGCGGGAGGTGACGGGATAGGGGCTTGCGTGGTCGGCAAACAGCAATGCCAAGGCCGGGGCATGGGCCTGCACATCAGTGCCATGAAATGAGGCGACGCCGAACAGGATATCTACGTGTTTTTCCGCGATATATGCAGCCAAAGCCCGCCAAAGGTGGAACATCGCCGTGCCGCCCCGGTAAGCCGGATGCAGGCAAGACCGGCTCAGTTCCACAACGGTTTTCTGCAAGGATAACAAGGGCGCAAGATCGTATTCGCCGCCACAAGAAAACCCATCCGCGCGTGCGGCGTGGGCTGATGTCATAAGACGATAAACCCCAACAACCTGCTGATCTGCGCTGCGTGCCAGATCGCGCAGGATCAAATGATCGGCAAATTGGTCGAAAGGATCAGCTTCAAGGCGGGCCGCGTCATCAACCATCGAACCGGAGGCACCCAATTCAGCCACGAACACATCGTATCGCAAGCGCTGTGCTGCCTGAATGTCAGCGGAAGTGGCTGCCAACGAGACATGAAATTGCGGCGCAGGGGCTGGCATTGGGCGACATGTCCAATCGTAAACAGAGCTTGGGGAGACTTAGTGTTCTGTTAATCGTTTATCAACCAATAGAGATTACTAATGCACGTATAGACAGAGTGTCGGTAATGTGCTCTACCATAGGTTGTATTTCAATTTGACTGATCAAGGAGAAGCATGACCCGGGCTCCATCTATCACCACCTTCCCCTCTTCGCGGAAGTTAACGGTAATTTTGCCGCCTATATTTGATTGCACCTGGCCGACGCCCCACTCTGGGGCATCCGGGTGCCTCACCAACATACCGGGTTCAAGGATCGCGTTTATGTCATACATTCAGGTGTCCAATGCGGGATGATCTTGCAACGCTTGTGGGGTCACGTATTTGCCATGACCTTATTAGCCCAATCGGGGCAATCGGCAATGGGGTCGAGCTATTAGAGCTGACAAGCGGCACAGCCAGCCCCGAAATCTCGCTTATTTCGGACAGTGTCCAGAACGCGAACGCACGTATCCGGTTCTTTCGGATTGCGTTTGGGGCCGCCAAGGATGACCAGATCGTCAGTCGCAAAGACGTCCTGAGCATTCTCGAAGCCACCGCACGCGGGGGCCGGCTGACCTATTACTGGCAGGCAGAGGGGAACCACACCCGCACAGATGTGCGAATCGCCTTTCTATTGCTGCTGTGTTTTGAAACCGCGATGCCCATCGGTGGTGAGGTCAGCGTGCAACAAATCGCAGATCAATGGGTGCTGACGGCGCGCAGTGAGCGGTTGAATATCGATCCAGAACTTTGGGGATCGCTTCAGGCGCATGAACAGCTTTTGACCCAAACGGCGGCACAGGTGCAATTCGCCCTACTGCCCGAAGTGCTGCATGAAAACGGACGCGACCTTGAAATCAGCTTTGGTGACGGGAATATTGTCGCGCGCTTTTAGACGCGCGTCGTTCCGTCCCCGGTGACCAGATACTTAAAACTGGTTAATTGCACTGCACCAACCGGGCCGCGTGCATGCAACTTGCCCGTGGCAATCCCAATTTCGGCCCCCATCCCGAATTCACCACCATCGGCAAACTGGGTCGAAGCGTTGCGCATCAGAATCGCACTGTCGAGGCTGCGAAAGAAGGTATCAGCGGCTTTGTCATCTTCGGTCATGATGGCGTCTGTATGATTGGACCCAAAGGTGCGGATATGCGCAATCGCGCTATCCACACCGTCAACGATCTTGGTGGCGATAATCATATCAAGGAACTCAGTCCCAAAATCATCCGCCTGGGCCGTTTGCGTACCCGCAATATTTGCAGCCCCTTCGGCACGCACCTCAACGCCTGCCTGAAGCAGATCCTTGATCAACACATCCCCATGGGTGTCCCAGAACGCTTGATCAATCAGCAAGCATTCCGCTGATCCGCAAATCCCAGTGCGCCGGGTCTTGGCGTTAACTACCACTTTGCGGGTCTTTTCAAGATCGGCAGCGGCGTCCACGTAGATATGGCAAATCCCCTCAAGATGGGCAAAGACAGGCACGCGGGCCTCTTTTTGCACCAATCCGACCAGACCCTTGCCGCCGCGCGGCACAATAACATCAATGTAATCCGTGGCTTGCAACATTTCCTTCACAGCGGCTCGGTCGCGGGTCGGGATCAACTGGATCGCAGCATCTGGCAGGCCAGCGGCGCGCAGGCCCTCTCGCAGGCAGGCATGGATCGCGGTTGAAGAATGAAAGGATTCGGAGCCGCCGCGCAGGATCACGGCGTTGCCCGATTTCAAGCAAAGCGCCCCGGCATCCGCCGTGACATTGGGCCGCGATTCATAGATCACGCCGATCACACCAATGGGGGTGCGCACGCGTTTGATGTGCAGACCCGACGGCTGGGTCCATTCTTCGGTGACAGCGCCAATAGGATCGTCTTGGGCCGCAACCGCGCGCAGGCCATCGCAAATGCTTTGCACCCGGCCCTCATCCAGCAGCAACCGGTCAAGCATCGCATCAGACAAGCCCTTGTCGCGCCCGAAATCCATATCCTGCGCGTTGGCGGCGATGATCGCGTCGCGCTGCGCCCAAACCGCATCCGCCGCAGCGTTCAGCGCTTGTGTCTTTTGCTCTGCTGTTGCGGTCGCCAAAATGCGCGCCGCATCGCGGGCCGCAGACCCCATGCGTGTCATCAGATCAGGTGTCATATCGTTCATAGGCTTCGTTCCTGTAGGACCATATCATCGCGGTGGATCAAGGCCGCGCGGCCTTTGTACCCTAATGCTGTTTCAATGTCAGCGCTGCGCAAGCCCTTAATCAGGGCTGCCTCGGCTGAGGTATAGCGGGTCAGGCCAATGGCCAACGTATGTCCGCCGGGGGCCAAAATGGCGACTGGGTCGCCGCGTGCGAAATCACCTGCCGTCGCCGTGACACCCGCAGGCAGCAGGCTTTTCCCGCTTTGCAGGGCGGTGATTGCCCCCGCATCCACAGTGATCTGCCCACGCGGGATCATCGTCGCGATCCAGCGTTTGCGCGCAGCTTGCGGGGTGATCTGGGCAGTGAACCACGTACAGCGCCCACCATTTTCAAGATTTTGCAGGGGGTTATGGGGCGATCCTAACGTGATCGCCATCGCACAGCCTGCCTCGGTCGCAACACGCGCGGCCATGACTTTGGTCTTCATACCACCTTTGGACAGCCCCGATCCGGCATCACCCGCCATCTGCACAATGTCCGGCGTAATGGCATCAACCGTCGGAATATGCGCAGCCCCCGCATCCTGCGCGGGGTTCCCGGTATAAAGCCCATCCACATCCGAAAGAAGGATCAATTGATCCGCCCCAATCGTCACCGCAACTTGCGCCGCAAGGCGGTCATTGTCGCCATAACGGATTTCGTCCGTCGCAATGGTGTCGTTCTCATTCACGATGGGCGTGACACCAAGAGACAGCAGTGTTTCAAGCGTTGCGCGGGAATTAAGATAGCGGCGCCGATCTTCGGAATCCTCAAGTGTGACAAGGATTTGCGCGGTCTTGATACCATGGGGTTCAAGCGCCTCTTCATAGGCGCGCGCCAGCCGGATTTGCCCGACGGCGGCTGCGGCTTGGGATTGTTCAAGCGCAAGTTCGGTCGCAGGCAAGCCCAACACCCCACGCCCCAAAGCGATTGATCCTGAGGACACACGGATCACATCCGTCCCCCGGGCGCGAATGCGCGCCACGTCCTCGGCCAATGATTTCAGCCAGTCGCTGCGCAGCCCCGTGTCGCGGTCCACCAGCAAGGCAGACCCGATCTTGACCACAAGGCGTTTTGCGTCGCTTAAGGTCGCCATTCGGGGACCTCTTCATCAGCCTCCGCTGCCTTCTTGTGGCGCAGGCGGTTATCGTCAATCTCGCTGCGCAAAGCGCGCAGCACGTCCGGCACGCCTTCACCAGATGCACCCGACATCAGCATGACAGGGCCATCGGCCACGGCTTGCATTTCCTCAAGCAGAAAGGCCCGCTCTTCAGGGTCCAACGCGTCGATCTTATTGAGCACGGTCAAGCGCGGCTTGGCGGCCAGATCGCCATAGTTTTCAACCTCTTGGATGATCGCACTATAGTCGCGCATCGGATCGCCCGAGGTACCATCCACCAGATGCAAAAGCACCGCACAGCGTTCCACATGGGCAAGGAATTCAAAGCCGAGGCCTTTGCCTTCAGAGGCGCCAGCAATCAGGCCCGGAATGTCAGCGACCACGAATTCAACCTCGTCAATCCCGACAACCCCAAGGTTCGGAACCAGCGTGGTAAAGGGATAATCCGCGACTTTGGGGCGCGCATTTGAGGTTGCGGCCAGAAAGGTCGACTTCCCGGCATTCGGCATCCCCAACAGCCCCACATCAGCAATCAGCTTCAGCTGCAACCAGATCGTGCGCTCGATCCCTTCTTGCCCGGCATTGGCGCGGCGCGGGGCTTGGTTTGTGGCCGACTTAAAGCGCAGGTTGCCCCAGCCACCGTTGCCGCCTTTGGCAATCGTGAAGGTTTGGCCAACCTCGGTCATATCGGCCAAAACTGTCTCTTCGTCCTCGTCAATGATTTCGGTACCAACGGGCACGCGCAGGATCACGTCATCACCGTTCTTGCCGGTGCGCTGCGACCCCATGCCGTGCTGGCCGTTCTTGGCAAAAAAGTGCTGCTGATAG
>CAYPVL010000025.1:16025-24662 GCA_964414165.1 uncultured Cognatiyoonia sp. | reverse complement strand
AATCGATCAGCGTGTTCAGACTATCCACGCATTCGGCAACCACCGACCCGCCGTTGCCACCATCACCGCCATCCGGGCCACCGTATTCGATAAACTTTTCACGGCGAAACGACACACAGCCGCCGCCGCCGCTGCCCGAGCGGATATAGACTTTGGCAAGATCGAGGAACTTCATGGGTTTGGCTTTCTAAGCGGGATGGGCGTGCGATAAGCTATTCTGACGCTTCCCTCAAGGCGTTGTGCGTCGCGCGGGTGATTGCAAAGTAAATCGCGGGCGTCGGGACGTCGCGTGCTTTGGCGAGCTCAACCGCGCGATGGGTTTCCGCAAACCCGTTCTTTTCCAAAACGCGGATAGAGCCTGCGTTGTCAAACCAAGTCGATGCGGTGATCTGATCGAAGTCAAACGTCCCAAACCCCTCCTTCAAAGCATCCGCCACGATCCGGGTGCCCACGCCCTGATCCCAGAACCGCCGATCCAGCATGAAGCCAAGCGTGCCCCCTGTCACCCCGACCCAGCCAATCAGGCCAATGTCGGTAATGACGCCCCAGACAAAGCCATGCCCTGCGTATGGCGCACAGCGCGACCGGGTAAATTCAGGATCGCTTGGATGCGGCCAAGACCCCATCTGCCGGACGACATGCCAATCGCTGGCGATGTGGTGGATGGCGTCGAAATCTTGGTAATCCAAAGGGCGATAGCCAAGTTCAATCATGTGCAGCGCCATCTGTCTTTGGTCAGCACCATGCGCTGGGTTTTGACAGGTTTGCCAGTGGCGACTTTGATTTGGTCCTCCTGATGGGTGTTTTCAAAGCCGAGTTTCGTCAGCACATTCGCTGACGGCCTGTTGGCGACATGATAGCCGGAAATCAAGTCCGATTCCGTATGCGCAAAGTGCCATGCGACAACCGCACGGGCGGCTTCGCTCATGTAGCCCTTGCTATGATGATCGGCATTCAGCCAATAACCAAGTTCACTTGCGACTGAGATGATCCCAATCAGCCCTGTCCCTGCATCAATCGCCCAATGGTGGCCCTCCGGGCTTTGGGCGGTGTTGCGGATGAAATCTTCGGCGTCGGCCAAGGTATAGGGATACGGCACGTTCGTGAGCCACCCCGGCACATCAGGATGGTTCAGGCTGGCATGAATATCTGCGGCGTCAAACAAAGTAATGGGCCGCAGTGTCAGGCGTTCAGTCGTCAAGATAGGTGTCGGCATCACAATGCTCCAAAATATAAAAACGGTCAGGCAAAGCTGCCCGACCGTTTCAGAAGCTTTGCTGTTTCAATGTATTACGTGGCTGACGGAACCTTCAGCGTATAGGTCCACGTCGGCACGGCCGCGTTGCGGGCCACAGAAAACGCTTCGGCATCGCCAAGGTAGTCAAAGCCGCAGTTGGTCAGTACACGGGCGGAACCCGGATTATCCTGAAAGGCTTCGGCAAAATAGCGTTTGGCCACATGCGGGTTTGCCGCCAGCAGCGTTTTGACCGCTTCCGTGGCAAAGCCCACGTTCCAGAACGCAGGGGCAACCCAATAGAATACTTCCGATTGGGCGCGGTCCATACGGGTGAGACTGATCAGCCCCAGCACTTCGGCGTGCCCGGCTTTTGCACCATCCATGACCCAAATATCTTCGGTCCGGTCGGGGTGGCGTGCGCGGGTGATCATCGCCTCAATACTGCCCGGTGGCAGTGGATGCGCGATCGCACGGGTGCCACGGGCCAGATTGCGATCAGCTGCATACATGCTGAGTAGCCCAGCATCGGATGGCTGTGGCGGGCGTAGGACAAAGCGGTCGGATGTAATCGTGACCTGATCTGTAATCGTTTCATGCATCATGGTTTTCCCTCCTCGAAAACCGAAAAAACTTCTTTCGCCACACGTGCATGGCAAAGATATGACAGGACATGGCCGGAAAATAGACGACTGTCGCTGACGTGATGAAGTGTCAGCCTGTCGTGACATGCCTGAAATGTGTAAACGAACCTTTTGTGCCAAAAGAAAAGAGGACCGGTTTTTCAACCGATCCCCCAAATAACGTGCCTTTGGAACTTCGGCTTATTCAGCGGCCTCCGCCACTGGGAGAACCGAAATAAAGGTGCGGCCTTTGAGGCCTTTGTGAAACTGGACGTTGCCTTCGACAGTTGCAAAGATCGTGTGATCCTTGCCCATACCAACGCCTGCGCCTGGCCACATCTTCGTGCCACGCTGGCGCATGATGATGTTGCCGGGGATGACGGCTTCGCCACCAAATTTTTTCACGCCAAGGCGACGACCAGCTGAGTCGCGCCCGTTACGGGATGAACCGCCTGCTTTTTTATGTGCCATTTGGTCTCTCCTTAGCCTTTAGCGAGCTTTTTAGCTTGCTTGAGCCATTCGTCGCGATCGATGCGACCTTTGAAATTCAACTTGTCGTCCATAGCAGCAACGTCATCTTTGGTCCATGCTGCGATTTGGGCGAATGTCGTGACGCCAAGGTCGTGAAGCTTTTTCACGATGACCGGGCCAACGCCGCTGATTTGTGTCAAATCATCGGCTGCACCTGTGTCAGCTTTCGCCTTCTTGGGTGCCGCTTTCTTGGCCGCTGGCTTCTTCTCAGCCTTGGGTGCTTCTTCTTTCACTTCGGCTTTCTTCGGCGCTGCCTTCTTCTTGGCAGGGGCTTTCTTTTCAGCCGCCGGAGCTGCCGCAGCGACAGCCGCGCCGGTTGCGAATGCAAAGCCTGCACCGTTCACAGCCGCCATCACGCCGGATTTGTCGGCCCCTTTTTCAAGGATGTCTGTGATACGCAGCAATGTCAGTTGCTGGCGGTGGCCCTTTTTGCGGGCGGATGAGTGCTTACGACGACGCTTGACGAAGTTGATCGTCTTCACACCTTTGATCTGGTCGATCACTTCGGCCTGCACACCGGCACCTGCCACGTAAGGGGCACCCACGGTGTCGCCAACCATCAGAATGTCGTTGAATTGAACTTTGTCGCCTGCAACCGCAGCGATCTTTTCGACACGCAACACGTCACCAGAGGTAACTTTATATTGCTTGCCGCCGGTCTTGAGAACCGCAAACATGAGGTATTCCTTTATTTTCCGCGTCATCTAGGCCACCGAAGTGTTTGTGGGATTATCCCGCCATGTAACTGCGCGCCTGTCGGCGTCATTATGCAAAGTCCCGCACAAGGTCCTTGCGGGGATGGCGGCTTATCTGACCAAGTGGGTTCCAAGTCAACCCCTTTTGCGGAGAAGAAGATGACCTATCGCACACTGCCCGCTTTGTTCCTGCTGGTCGCCTGTTCGGGTGAGGCAAATCACCTTGGCAATCCTTTGCTGCTCCCGATCTTGGGCATTGGGACGGTCTTTGAAAATCAGGCCTATAACGAACGGCGGGGCCGGGTCGAACTGATCGTCAAATCCAACTATCCCGGCATCTTGGATGAAATCCGCGCAGGCGGCGGGCCGGTGTTGACCCAAGCGATGGATGCAGCCCGCATTCCACCGGGCGACCGCCCTGCCCGTCTGACGCAATTGCAAGGGGATTTGGGGCTTTATAGCGGGAACCCGGGCGCGTTGGTTGTGGCCTTGATGGTTTATGGCGGGTAAGCTTGCTTATCAAACGAACGAACTGCCCATCGTCACATACGCGGGGCAACGACGCCTTAGCTAACCTAGTCTTGAACGAAATAGTTTCTCTCTGTCGCAATGGCGAGAGCCTGCGCCGTCGTGGCCGCTTTGAAAAGTTTGCGTATTTTCTTCAGCCGCTTTTTCACCGTCGAGACAGACACACCAAGATGGGTGGCAATTTCGTGCTGATCCATCCCCTGTCGCAGACATTGCATGGTTTCCATTTCAACCTCGGACAGGGCTGGCTGATCCGTCGCGATCACCTGCCATCTTTCCAAAACCGATAAGATTGTAGCGATTTCATCGTCCGTAAATTCTCGATCAGGCCTTGCTGCGCTGATAAATGAAGTATTCCGATCAATTTTCAGACAGACTGTAGCACCAAACACAAGGCCATGTTCGGCCGCATGTTTCCTGATACCTCTGATGTCTGGGTATTTCACATCTGACCACCTGACCGTTCCGGCATGAAACAAGGTCCAGTTGTAGATCGGATCAAGCATGAAGTAATTTTGTTCTTCATACACATCACGCCACTTTTTGGGGAACTCGCTGCGCAAGTATTCTGGGCCGATCCAGCGATGATTGAGCGCGACAACAAATCCCGAAGTGGCGAGATCGCGAAGTAGCTTCAAATCCGATTTGACATCGGGGCGCTGCTCAAAAATCATATCTTCACTCCAGGTATCCTTTCGGCTACCTTAGTACCTATAAGGTCAATTAGTCAATTACGGAACCTATGCTTTTGTTGGCACCAAGGCTGACTTGGCAGGGCCAATAATCTGACAGGAAAGAAGTGAGAGTCCAAGATATGTTGTCCTCAGCCTTTGAAGGTTTCGATGTGTCTGTTCTGCGCCTTCCGTATGACGCCCATCACTGGAACCTTGTTTATGATTTCTTGAAAATGCGACGCCGTGTTTTCATCGAAAAAATGAACTGGCAGTTGATGGATGCGAACGGTATCGAGTTTGAGCAATATGACATTGTTGGTGTCGCATCCTATGTAATCGCCCATCAGGGAAATGACGTGCTTGCCGGCGCAAGGATCATTCGATGCGATATGGTCATTGGATCAGGACCAAATCAGTATAGTTATATGATCCGTGATGCGTTTTTTGGGAAGATCGCGCTTCCGTCAGATATTTGCGATTCAGAGCCGCCAAATGACGCACAAAGTTGGGAGTTAACAAGGCTCGCGTCTGTATCAAAGGATCCTGCCGTTGCCCGTGCCGTTCTCGACGTGGCGAATGATTACATTTTTGAACAGGACGGGGAAAGATGTTTATTTTTGGGACCGCCTTCGTTTTTGCGAATGGCGAAAAGCTACGGCTACTCCCCTGAAAAACTTGGAAAAATCACTGGAGACGAAAGTGGTCGCTTCCTTGCTTTCCAAAGTAATATCATTGATCGTCCAGACCGGGTGCTGGTCTTAAAATAGGAGAACAAAGATGAATCCGAAAGTCGCAGCAACTGCGAGCTTTGACCGAAGTATGGTGAAAAATCTTGCAACCTACTTTGATGATTATGCTGTGGATGGCGTGGTCGAGATTGAGGTCACTGATCATGGCTTATGGTTCGTTAACCCCAATGGATCGCGGCAGTTTCTTGGATCAACCAAGATATTTCCAGTCTCTGCCACAAAACAATAGTGCAGTATATTTAGAATACTATTTCTAAGAAAATTTAGCCGCAAACGCGCCTGTATCAGAATTTTGCCCCAGTGGGCCAGCGACAGCCAACCGGCGATTCACCCTCACAACTCTTGACGTAACATAAACCGTGATGACGCGCGGCCCAGATCGCGTGAAACATCTACAAACAGCCCATCAAAGGCTTCAAACAGCGCCGCATTCATCTGCTTGCCCGCATCCGTTTCCGAAAACGCAATATAGGCCTCAAGGTCTTCATCCGCCAAAGGCTGATAGGCCATGAATAGAAACGACGCGATCCATTCCGAGGTGGATGCGCGAATATCGGGCTCTTGGCTCCAGACGTCAGTCAGGATTTCATCCTCGGTCAAGGCTTGCGGGAAATCGCCGCCTTCCATCAGCCCGGAATAAAACGCGTAGTTGGAATTCAGCGCGCCCACGACATTCGTCTCGATCAGATCATTTGCTGCCACATATTCCATCACCAACGTCATGCGCGGGTCTTCATCGGCCATGGCGATGATCGCGGCCTCTTTGCTGACCTCTTCAACCGCATCATCAAGCAGCGCCTCGCGGGCTGCAATTTCAAGTGACACGATGGTCTGTCCCGGCTCTGCCTCAAAAAACGCGATCATCGCGTCGATGTCATCACCTTCAAGCGCGCGTGTCAGATCAGCAGATACACGGGCGGTCATGCGATCAATGTCATAGATCGCATCCACGATCTGCTGCCAGTCGCGTCCCGGCTCTGCGCCAAACAGATCGCGGCCCACATCGGTGCCATAGGCAAGCCCCTCTTGGCGCATAATATCCAACAGGCGCGACAATGACAGGCTTTCAAAAAGGGCCGCCGCCTTTTCGGTATCACTTTCTTGCGCGGCCACAGGTGCGGCCAGAACAAGGGTTGCACTGAAAGCGAACGTCTTGATCAGACGGTGAAACATGGGAAACCTTTCGGATGGGCTTTGTTGAAGGATAACCTAAGCACAGAGTTGTACATTTCCAAGGCAGCCCACGGGATTGTCAGCATTTGACTTGCAAGCCACAGCCAAGGCACCTAAATCGCCCCCGTTGGCCAAAGCGCGGAGAGGTGCCGGAGTGGTCGAACGGGGCGGTCTCGAAAACCGTTGTCCCTTCACGGGGACCCAGGGTTCGAATCCCTGTCTCTCCGCCATTTTGTGCATGCGTAAAATGAAACACCCCCTTGGTTTCCGCCCCGTTTCACGCGACAGTCCGCACAACACCCACGCACCGGAGCCACCTTCATGACCAAAGGCCCTTATTACGCCCCCAAAGGCGGCCATCCTGATCAGCATACGCTTTTGACCGACCGGGCCGTCTTTACCGACGCTTATGCGGTCATCCCCAAAGGCACGATGCGCGATATCGTGACCAGTTCCCTGCCGTTCTGGGAAGGCACACGCGCTTGGGTGATTGCCCGGCCGCTCAGTGGGTTTGCCGAGACGTTTTCGCAATACATCATGGAAGTGCAACCCGGTGGCGGCAGCACGCGGCCCGAACCGGATGAAAAGGCCCAAGGGGTTTTGTTTGTGGTCGAGGGGGGCTGTGCGCTGACCTTCAAGGATGAAACACATCACCTCAGTGCTGGGGGCTATGCCTATCTGCCCGCCGGACTGGCATGGACTTTGCAAAACGATACGCAAGCACCTGTGCGCTTTCACTGGATCCGCAAACGCTATGACGCGGTCCAAGGCCTTGCCCATCCAGACGCCTTTGTCACATCCGATCAAGACGTCAGCCCAACAGTCATGCCTGACACGGACGGCAAATGGGCCACGACCCGCTTTGTCGCCCCCGATGATCTGCGCCATGATATGCACGTCAACATCGTCACGTTTCAACCCGGCGCGGTCATCCCCTTTTGCGAAACACATGTGATGGAACACGGGCTTTATGTGCTTGAAGGCAAAGCCGTCTACCGACTGAACCAAGACTGGGTCGAGGTCGAGGCAGGCGATTACATGTGGCTGCGCGCCTTTTGCCCCCAAGCCTGCTACGCCGGAGGGCCCGGCCCCTTCCGCTACCTCCTTTATAAAGACGTCAATCGACATATGAAGCTAGGGCCAAGCTGACCCTTTTTGCGCAGCCCAATCCCTCTTTGGTTTTCAAATATCCCCGCCGGAGGCGCCGCGCCCGCAAGCAGCACTGATGTGAAAGTTTATCTGTGAGGTTCAAATGCAGATCGCAGGTTTGACTCCCCCAGCTGTTTCCCAAATACATCCCTTATCGGCGCCGATCACTCACCCGGCGTCACGGGATAAACGAGGTAGAACATGTACGATCTGGCCATCCTGTGGGATTGGATCGCCTTTGCGGTGCGCTGGCTGCATGTGATCACGGCGATGGCCTGGATCGGGGCGTCGTTCTTCTTCATCGCGCTTGATCTTGGGCTGAAAAAAGCGCCCAACATGCCTAAAGGTGCCACCGGCGAAGAGTGGCAGGTTCATGGTGGCGGGTTTTACCACATCCAGAAATATATGGTTGCGCCTGAAAACATGCCCGAACATTTGATCTGGCACAAATGGCAAAGCTACGCGACGTGGCTGTCTGGGGCGGCCTTGCTGATGATCGTCTATTGGGCGGGGGCCGAACTGTTCCTGATTGATCCGGCCAAAGCCGACCTCGCGGTCTGGCAGGCCATCGTGATCTCGGCAGGGTCTTTGACGATTGGCTGGATTTGCTACGACTTGCTTTGCAAATCCCGACTGGGCGAAACCCCGACGGTTCTGATGGTCCTTTTGTTTGTGATCCTTGTGATCATGTCATGGGGCTACAATGAGATTTTCACTGGGCGCGCGGCCCTTCTTCACCTCGGGGCCTTCACGGCAACAATTATGACGGCCAATGTGTTCTTTATCATTATGCCGAACCAACGGATTGTGGTTGCAGATTTGAAGGCAGGGCGCACGCCGGATGCCAAATACGGCAAGATTGCCAAGCTGCGCAGCACCCATAACAACTACCTCACGTTACCGGTCATCTTTTTGATGCTGTCCAACCACTACCCCCTTGCGTTTGCCACCCAATACAGCTGGATCATCGCCGCGCTGATTTTCCTGACCGGCGTCACGATCCGCCATTATTTCAACACCTTGCACGCAACCGGCAAGGGGCCTGCATGGACATGGGCGGTCACCGTGATCATCTTTATTGTCATCGCATGGCTGTCCACCGCGAACACATGGGGGGAATTCTACGATCAGGACGAAGCCGCATTGCGCACGCAAGAGGCGCAGTTCGCCCAGGCAGACGGGTTTGATCACGTCAGCGATGTGGTGGGGGGGGGGGGGGGCGGGGGCCCCCCCCCCCCCCCCCCCACGGGGGGGGGGGGGTAGGGGGCCCAAATGGGGTTT
>CAYPVL010000025.1:0-16015 GCA_964414165.1 uncultured Cognatiyoonia sp. | reverse complement strand
CGTTGTGGGGCGGGGGCGGTGTTCCATGTGCCACGCCCGCGCACCGGCATGGGGCAATATGCGATGGGCCCCAAATGGTGTGTTCCTTGAAACAGACGGGGATATCGCCCGCGCGGCGCGGGCGATCTACTTGCAAGCTGGTGTCAGCCACGCGATGCCGCCTGCCAATATTACTGACCTGCCAGCCGAAGACCGGGTCGCGATTGTGCAATGGTATCGGGAAGCATCACGCGAAGCGCGCAAGGCGCCTTAATGCAGCGCGGCCAGATCCCCGCGCAAACGCCACACCATCTCTTTGGTTTGAAAATATCCCCGCCGGAGGCACCGCACGCGCAAATCTAGCCCGCCGCTAGCCTAACGCGGCAAGACCAATTCCGCCTTTAACCCCCCAAGTGCCGCGCTTTCGCCCAGACGCAATGCACCACCATGGGTGCGCGCAATGTCAGTCACAATCGCCAAGCCCAGACCAACGCCGGACCCAAGATCCTGATTGCGGGCGGGATCAAGACGGGTGAAGGGGCGCGTGGCCTCTTCCCGGCGCGCAAGGGGAATGCCGGGGCCTGCGTCTTCCACCACATAGCGCAGGGCCCGCTCGGTGACGTAGGCAGACACAAGCGCCTGCTCGCCATAGCGCACAGCGTTGCCGATCAGGTTCTCAAGCGCGCGGCGCACCGCCAAAGCGCGCAGTGGCACAGGATCATCGCTGCCTTCCTGCGCACCCATGCGCACATCCATCCCCCCGCGCGCGCAGTCATCCGCAACCTGTGCCAAAAGCGTCAAAGGGGCCGTGGGTTCAAGTGCATAGCTTGCTTCGGCCTGCGCGAAATCAAGGAACGCATCCACAAGATGCTGCATGTCATCCACATCGCGCATCAGCGGGGCGGCATCTGCGTCGTCCAGCATCGACAGGCCTAATCGCAGGCGGGTCAGCGGCGTGCGCAGATCATGGCTGACGCCTGACAGCATGAGGGTGCGGGTCTGTGTCTGCCGCTCTAGTCGGTTGCGCATATCAAGGAATGCGGTGCCCGCGGCGCGGACCTCTTGCGCGCCACCGGGGGAATAAGGTTGGATGCGGCCCTTGCCATAGGCCTGGGCTGCGGCTGCCATGCGCTTGATCGGGCGCAGTTGATTGCGCAGGAAAAGATACGCAATCGCCGTCATGATCGCCCCCAGCACAACCATAATCACAAGCAACTGATGCGGGTTCGAAGCCGACACGCGGCGGCGATCAAAGGTGACCTCAAGCGGGCCTTTGGTGGTGTCAAACCAGACCGTGACACGGCGCCTGTCGGCAAGGGAAATCGCGGCGACGCCTTCAAGAATGGCCATCAATTGGTCGCGCACGGCGTTGCCTGTCAGATCGCTCCAGGGTTTGTCATTGCCGATGTCGGGAATGGCGTCAGGAAAGGCGATCCCCAGCTCAAGAGGGGTGGCAATCGCGGTTGCTTCACGCATGGCCCAATCCAGATCAGGGGCGTGATCCACGGTGCTGCGCAAATAGCGCAGATCAATACTGACAGCATTCGTCATTTGCCGGGTCACCCCATCAAAGTGCCGCTGGATAAAGACCACAGACACCAGCAATTGCAGCATCAGCACGGGCAAGATCAGAATCAAAGCCGCCCGCATGTAAAGCCCACGGGGCATGTATTGTTTTAACCAAGTGAAGCCCATAAGCTGAAACGTATCGAAGACGGCGTGGAACGGAAAGTACGAATGAGCGATGATCCGTTTGAACCTGTGCCGGGTCGCGTTGATACGCTGGGCGATGGGGTGCGCCGGATTGTGGCCCCGAACGCGTCGCCGATGACGTTTAAGGGAACAAACACCTATATCGTCGGCACCGACAGCCTTGTCGTGATTGATCCCGGCCCGGAGGATTCACAGCATCTGTTCGCTATTCTGGCAGCATTGGATGGTAAGCCGGTGACGCAGATTTGTGTCACGCACGCCCATAGCGATCACTCTCCGCTTGCGGCATCCTTGGCCAAAGAAACCGGCGCGCCGATTGTGGCCTTTGGGGATCACAAGGCGGGGCAAAGCGCAGTTATGCGCAGGCTTATGGCCGATGGTTATACGGGGGGTGGCGAAGGGATTGATGCAAACTTTAAACCGCATATCTACCTCGGCGATGAAGAAATCCTTGCCTCTGGCGCAGGCCCGATCCGAGCAATCCACACGCCCGGACATATGGGCAATCATCTGTGTTTTGCTTGGGAAGACGTGATCTTTTCGGGGGACCATGTGATGGGCTGGGCCAGTTCCATGGTATCCCCGCCCGATGGAGATATCAGTGATTTCATGGCCTCGTGTCGTAAGTTGCAAGGCAGCGGTGCGACGGTGTTTTATCCGGGGCACGGTGCGCCCATCACCGACCCTGAAGGGCGGCTTGCATGGCTGATCAAGCATCGCTCAGAACGCAACGCACAAATTCTGGACCACCTTGCGAAAGGCCCTGCCGATATTGCGACTTTGACAGGGGATATCTACGCCGATGTGCCCCGAAACCTGCACCCGGCAGCGGCCCGCAATGTCTTTGCGCACCTGATCGGGTTGCACGAAACCGGCCATGTTGTGGCGACGCCAAGCTTGTCGCCCACGGCCACATTCGCCCGAAAACCATCGCCATGACATTTCCTTGAAAAAGCCTCTGGACGCTTTGAAATCCCGTTGCTATACGCGCTTCAGGTTTTCCGGCGTAGCTCAGCGGTAGAGCAGTTGACTGTTAATCAATTTGTCGTAGGTTCGATCCCTACCGCCGGAGCCAACCTTCCCATACACTGCGATCTGGTCCCAAATCCTGATCAAGGATTTGCCTTCAGACTTTCAATGAAAGTCTGCTACCTTGGCATGACGTGGTTCGGGATAAGAAAGCCTGCATAAAAATGCCAAGCGAAACGCTTTTCCTCCTGATCCCGTTGGTCTTCCTTCTGGCAGGCACGATCAAGGGCACCGTCGGTATCGGTCTACCCACAGTTTCGGTCGGGTTGATGAGCCAGTTCATGCCCCCCCACAGCGCTATCGCGTTGGTCATCTTTCCGATGCTTATCTCAAACGCATGGCAGGTCTATCGCGCGAAAACAGGCCTTGCGACATTCCGCAGCTATTGGCGGCTGATCATCTGCCTTGTGATCTGTCTTTGGATCACAACATTCTTCGCAGCCCAAGCCCCCGGCGACGTTCTTCTGGTTGCTATCGGCCTTGCCATCGTGATCTTCGCAGCCTCCAGCCTGATCGGAGAGCCGCCGCGCCTAAAAGACACCCATGACGCCCCTGCGCAAATCATCACCGGCGTGTCCGCCGGCATTTTGGGCGGTTTCACCAGCATCTGGGCACCACCGATTGTGACCTACCTCTTGGCCCGGCGCACAGCACCCGAGGATTTCATCCGCGCCACGGGGCTTTTAATCTTTCTGGGGGCCATTCCGTTGATCATCGGCTATTGGCAAGCGGGGATACTCGATGGACCTGCGGCACGCACATCGCTTGTGATGATCATCCCAACCCTGATCGGATTCTCCATCGGAGAGGTTTTGCGCCGTCGCCTGAGCGGCCCGGCTTTTCGCAAGGCGCTTTTGTGGATGTTTCTGCTGATGGGTCTGAACCTGCTGCGCCGCGCATTCTTCTAGGTGCGCGCCTTAAAAGAACAGCGTCAATCCAATCATCGACACGATCAAAAACAGGATCGTCATGATCCCGCCTGAACGGACAAAATCAATCACCCGGTAACCCGCAGGCCCCATGATCAGCGCGTTGACCTGATGGGTGGGGATCAGGAAGGAATTACTGGTGGAAATCGCGACGGTCAGTGCAAAAACAGCCGGATTGCCCCCCGCTGTGATCGCAATTGAGACGGCCAGCGGCACCAGTAACACCGTGGCCCCGACGTTTGACATCACAAGCGTGAACGCTGTCGCCAAGATCGCAAGCCCCAGTTGCAGCGCCCACAGCGGCCAGCCATCCAGAAGCATCAGCACATGGCCTGCAATCCAATCGGCGGTGCCTGTGTTCTGCACCGCCTGTCCCAGCGGGATCAGCGAGGCGAGCAGGAACACAGTGCTCCAACTGACGGACTCGTAGGCTTCATCAATAGACAGCACGCGCGACAGGATCATCCCCACAGCACCTGTCAACAAACACAAGGAGAGGCGCACGTCCGAAAACAGGATCAGCCCCAGCGCTATCGCAAAGAAAAATACCGCCCAGCCGACTTTATGGGGGCGCAGCTCTTCTTGGGGAAAATCCGAGGTCACGACAACGAAATCCTTGTCGGATTTCAGCCGGGTCAGCCTGTCCCATTGCACATGCACAACAGCGGTATCCCCGGCCTGAAACGGGACTTGCCCGATATGCGTGGCGACATGGTCTTCGGTTTCAACATGGCTGAGCGTTTCTTCGCCCCGGTGGATCGCCAGCAGCGAAAGCCCATGGGTTGATCGCAGGCGCAAATCCATCGGGGTTTGCCCGATCACGGTCGATCCGGGCGGGATCACGATTTCGGCGACGCCAGATTGGGTTGCCGCGAAATCATCGGAAAACACATCCAACGCAGGCATAATTTCAAGCCCGTAGGGTTCGACAAACTCTTCCTCGACGACCCGGCGCAGGCCAAGAATGGCAAGCCTTGCGGGGGCCTCGATCACCGTGTCGGCCATCGGCGCGATAACCTTATTGCCCCGGTATGAGGTTCCCAGAATATACATGTGATGGGCGACCATCAGGTCTGACAACGTGTGCCCAATCAGGATCGATCCTTCGGGCACCCGCACTTCGAACATATCCGCGCGCAGCCCATACGTGTTTTCCACGAAACTTTGCATCGAACGCCCAGAACCGCCATCCGCCCCCCGGTCCCGCTGCGTCGGAAGAACCCAGCGACCAAACAGCACAAAATACAGCACGCCCGTCAACACCAGCATAATCCCGATGGGCGTAACCGAAAACAGGCTGAATGGGGCCATCTGTTGATCTGCGGGCAGGCTTTCGTTTGAGGCGGCAAGCAGATCATTGAGCAGAATCAAGGGGGATGAGCCAACCATCGTGATCGTCCCGCCCAGGATTGCGCAAAACCCCATGGGCATCAGCAGGCGGCTCATCGGGATCTCTGTGCGGGCCGAGATGCGGCTGACGACAGGCAGAAACAGGGCGGCCGCGCCCACGTTCTGCATAAACGAACTGATCACACCGACCGATCCTGAGACGATGGGAATAATCCGCGCCTCGGTTGTGCCCCCGCGCTTTAAGATCAAGGCCGCGACCTTGGACATCAGGCCAGTCTTATCCAGTCCCGCCCCGATGATCATGACCGCAATAATCGACATCACCGCGTTTGAGGAAAAGCCCGTGAACAGATTGGACACATCCGCAAGGTTCTGCAGACCCGGCACATAGCTGAGGCCCCCAAGCAGGACCAGAACAACCACAGCCGCCAGATCAATCCGCACGATTTCCGAAACAAACAAAAAGATCGTCAGCGCCAGCAAAGCCAGCACGGCCATCATCTCAAAACTTAGCGTCAGCGGCTCCATCATCCCCCCATGGCACCACGTCAACCAAACTGCACCATCTTCTTGGTCCAGAGATTATCGAACATAAGCGGCGAATGGCAAACACTTCCTGCGCATTTTTGCTGCACTTTGATGTGTTTGGTGGCGGACAGACAGGGATTCGAACCCTGGAGACGGTCTCCCGCCTACACACTTTCCAGGCGTGCGCCTTCGACCACTCGGCCACCTGTCCGTGAGGGGTGATTTAGCGAACCCCATCCAGAGGCGCAAGGGGGTGATTGACCGGAATGGCCTGTCGCCTAGGGATCGCGGATACCCCAAAGGAACACGGCTGCCACAAGCAGTTCTGCAAAGGCCGCAATCAGGATCGTCCCGTTGGCATTGCCAAGCATGAACTCTAGGATTCCGGTAAGCGCGATTCCGGCGAAGATCACGATGATTGCTGTGCGGATTGCTTCGCGCGCGGGCGACATGCGCAGATCGCGCGCATAAAACAACAGCACCGCCAGCCCCAGCATCAAAGGCGATGCCCGGCGGCCCATGAAGATTGCAGAGCCGGTCGCGTTGACGCCATAAGTTGCCATGTAGCTTGCCGGGATGAGCAACAGGATCACAAAGAGGACGGCACAGACGAAGGCGACAAATGTCGCGGCCAATCGAAAGCTCATGGGGTGCTGTCCTTGGATGCTTCGGGCCGAAAGTAGGTCACATCCTCGGCGAAGTATTGATAGCTATCTGCATTCTGAAGCGCCGCCCCCGGATCATCCTGCGCCATCTGGCTGCATACATCGCGCGCATAGCAATTGTCGTCTGTGTTGGCGACGCTGTTGAAATGGCTGATCTCGTGGATGATGGTCCCGGCCCGCGTGCCAAAGTTGCTGGCCAATTGCCCCGGTCGCAATCGCGCCATATTGGGCAGGCTGAAGAATTCAGGGCAGATATGGACCCGGTAGGGTTCGTCGTCATACACAAAGGCGTACATATCAACGTCGCAGGCCGATGGGCTGATCTCGGCGCAGATGGTCGTGACCCGGCCCGAGCGGATGGCTTTCACCACATTCTTGAGATTGCGCCGCACGATTTCGGCGTTGCTGTCGCTGTATTTGCCGAACCAAGTTTCAAACAGGGGCGTGTCCCCGACGGCGGCTGCTGCGGTGGTCGAAAGCCGCTTGGCGTTGGATACTGCGCGGGCGATGGTTTCGGCTTCGGCCTTGGTGCAGCGTTGATAGGTGTCAGCAGCCGCCAAGCCCGGACACACAAGGGCTGCGCAAATGGCGGATACGCGGATCACGGCCCTTCAAGGTGCAGATAGACCCGCCGGTTCAGCTGCCCTTTCTTTTCGATCTTGCCAATACGCACGCGGCCAATTTCAGAGGTGTTGCTGACATGCGTGCCGCCGCAGGCCTGAATATCCGCTGTATTTTCGTCCATCCCGATGCGCACAAGGCGCACTTTGCCTGTGCCCTTGGGCGGTGCGACGGACATGGATTTCACAAGGTCCTGTTGCGCCTCAAGTTCTGCGTCGGTGATCCATTCGTCAGATACTGCAAAATTGCAGGCGATCAGCCTGTTCAGCGTATCATCCAGCACGTCTTTGTTCTGCGGGGCCACGGGCATGTTGAAATCAAGCCGCCCCTTGTCGGCACTTATCGCCCCGCCGGTCACTGGCAAGGGGATCACAACCGACAACAGATGCAGCGCTGTGTGCACGCGCATATGCCGCAACCGGCGGTCCCAGTCGATTTCCTGCGTGATCCGTGTTCCGATGGCAGGCAACGCGGCAGGTTCGGCAGGGACAAGCACGATGTCGGCGCCCTGCCCTTTGATGGTCATTGCGATTTTGATCTTACCGTCATCCCAAGACAGCGTCCCACTGTCGCCCGGCTGCCCGCCAGATGTGGGATAAAAGTTGGTGGCATCCAGGATAATTCCACCTTCATCCGTAAACCCTTTGACCCGTCCCCCCGCATCGCGCAGGTACGCGTCTTCGTGATAAAGCGCGCGGGTCATGATGCGGCATCCGGTTTCAGCGCATCGGCGTTCTTGATCCACAAATCGCGCTGCGGGAACGGGACTTCGATCCCCGCTGCAGCAAAGCGCTTTTCGATCTCAAGGTTCATCTCGGACTTTACACCCAACATAAAGTTCACATCACGCAGGATCGCGCGTATCTCAAAGTTCAACGAACTGTCCCCGAATTCAAGGAAAAGAACGCCCGGCGGTGGGTTCAGCACGACCATTGGATGCGATGTGGCCACATCGCGCAGAATATCCAAGACCTGCTGTGTGTCCGTCCCGTAGGCCACGCCGACCGGGACAATCACCCGGCCCACAGCATTCCCGCGCGTAAAGTTCGTCACTTGCCCGCTGACCAGATCCGCGTTGGGAATGATCACATCCGTCCGGTCAAACGTCTCGATCCGGGTGGAGCGTACCGAAATATCGCGCACATAGCCCGACGTTCCGTTGACCTCGATCCAGTCACCCTCCCCGATGGGGCGTTCGATCAGTAGGATAATGCCGGACACAAAGTTCGACACGATGTTTTGCAACCCAAAGCCGATGCCCACCGACAAGGCCCCAGCCACAATCGCAAGGCTGGACAGATCAATGCCCGCCGTTGTGATCGCAATAATCGCCGACAGCCCGATCCCCACATAGCCAAAGCCTGCGATCACCGCATTCTGCCCCCCAAGATCCAGCTTGGTGCGCGGCAGCACAGAGCCGCGCAACGTGCCTTGGATAAACCGGGTCAGCAGATAGCCGATGGCAAAAACTGCGGCAAACGTGATGAAATCCGTCGGCGAAATCCGTGTGTCGCCGATGGCAAAGCCTTCGCGGAAGCGTGTCCAGATTTCCAGCAGGTCTTCGGTCCGCGCCCCCCAAACAAGGGCCAGTACCGGTAAGGCAAGCAGTAGCAAAACGAATGAAATCAACACCGGGGCAAGCGCGCTTGAGGCGGCACTTTCTGTCCCTCCGCGCATATCCCAAATATCATTCACAAACCGCTGAAGCAGGATCACGACCCCAAGAATGGCCAAGGTCAGGATCGCTGGCCTGAACATGGCCGAGGCTGCATTTTCAAATCCAAACGCAGACAGGACCGGGAACAGGATCGCTACAAACTGGCAGGTCAGCCCGACGATCCGGCGCGAACGGCCTTGCGGTGCAGGGGTTTCGGGGGCGGCATCTGTTGGCGCGACGGGATCGCGCCGCAACAGCCCGCCGAAGCGGAACAAGAAGACCGAGAGCACCAAGCTGATCGGGAAAACAAGCGCCGTGGCTTGGATGTTCGTCGCCTCGGCGATGCGCATGAACGTGACCAAAACGGATGCCAATGCCATGCTCCACGCCAGCCACATCGCCACGCGCCTTGCGCGCATGCGGGTGTCCGGGTCTTGTTGCAACGGCCCTGCGACACGGTCACCTGCCGGAAAGAACTCAGCCGTCAGCCAGCGGGCCACGATGACCAGCACCCCCGCCTCAAACACGGTATCAAGCACCAGGGACCCCGCATTGCCCAACACATCAAAGCGGTTCAAGGCGGTCACAAAAGCCAAAAGGCCAAGGACCGGCAGGATCACCTGCCACAGCGACAACAGGAACGACCAAACCGCCCGCCCCCGCGCGCTGCCCGTGTCCATGCTGGTTTGCAGATCCAGCACCCAGCCACGTCCACGCATCAGCAAGACGGCAGCGATTGCAAAGAAGAACAGACCAACCGGCGCATTCCGCCAGAATACCCCCGATGCGATATCGGCACGCAGTGCAGCGCGCGTTTCACTCACAAAACGTGACAGACCTTCCACAAGGCCAGCAATCGCCCCGGGCCAAACCGCCGGGTTCAACGGGGTTGCCCCCCGCTCGGTCAATTTGGCAGCGTCGCGCCCCCGGATCAGCGTATCCACCTCTGAAATCAAACCATCCGCGCGGGCATAGGATTCTTGGGCCAAAACAGCAGGCGCGCGCAAGTCAGCAAGCTGATCTTCCAGTGCTGTACGCCTGTCGGCAATCGCCGCCGGCTCTTCGCCGTCTTCGGGCACATCGCCAAGGGCTGCGATTTGGGCTGTAACGGTATCAATCCGGCCTGCGTTAATATCTTGCGCCCCAAGGAAACTATCGCGCCATGTGACCAGTTCATCGCGCATCCGGTTGAGGCGGAACAGCGATGGGGTTGGGCCGGACAACGTCGCCTCGGCTGCTTCGGCCATGGTTGTCCAATTGGGATCGCTTGTGTCTTGCGCGACCTCGGCGGGGACCAGCGATGGGTTGTCTTGGGCCTTCGCGGTTGCGCCCCAAAGGACGGCGCAAAAGAAAACGATGACGTAATAAAGCGTGCGAAAGATCATACCGCTTCGGTCACATCAGGAATGTCGGCCGCAGCCCGGTCCAGCCAGTCGGGCACCGGCAGCCCCTTTTCGCGCAGAAATGCGGGGTTGTAGACCTTGGACTGATAGCGCGTGCCATAATCACACAGGATCGTCACAATCGTATGGCCCGGTCCCAGATCACGGGCCAGCCGAATGGCACCTGCGATGTTCACACCGGTTGAACCGCCCATGCAAAGCCCCTCATGGGCAAGCAAGTCAAAGACAATGGGCAGGGCTTCTGTGTCGGGGATTTTATAGGCATAATCGGGCGTGAACCCTTCAAGGTTGGCGGTAATGCGCCCCTGCCCAATCCCTTCAGAGATTGAATCGCCCGGTTCCGGTGTTTCGCCGGTCATCAGCTTGAACAGGCCCGATCCATCCGGGTCCGACAGCGCGACTTTCACGCCTTTGGGTTGAAGCACTTGGGCCACGCCTGCAAGCGTTCCGCCAGAGCCGCAAGCACAGGTGAAACCGTCAACCTTGCCCTCTGTTTGCGCCCAGATTTCGGGGCCGGTTGTTGCGATATGCGCTTGGCGGTTGGCCACATTGTCAAACTGATTGGCCCAAATCGCGCCATTGGGTTCGGTCTTGTTCAGCTCTTGTGCCAGTCGCGCGCTGTATTTGACGTAGTTATTCGGGTTCGCATATGGGACTGCGGGAACCTGCACCAACTCTGCCCCCGCAAGGCGGAGCATTTCTTTCTTTTCTTCCGATTGGGATTTGGGAATGACGATGACAGTCTTAAAGCCCATTGAGGCCCCGACCAGCGCAAGGCCAATTCCGGTGTTCCCGGCCGTTCCTTCCACAATCGTCCCGCCCGGTTTCAGATCACCGCGCGCAATCGCATCTCGGATCATGAACAGTGCCGCGCGGTCCTTGACCGATTGGCCGGGGTTCAGAAATTCAGCCTTGCCCAGAATGGTGCAACCCGTCGCGTCCGAGGCTGCACGCAACTTGATCAATGGCGTATTGCCAACCGCATCGGCCAGATCGGATTTGATGTGCATCTTGTGCCCCCCTTCGCGCTTCTTACCCCATGTCTAGGGGGGCTGTGCGGGGGTTTCAAGCGGTGCTGCGCAACCTGTCCCGTTGCCGGTCAAGCCAGTAAAGCATGGTGATCAGCGGCCCGGCTGTTATCTCGCCTGTGTCGATCAAGGCCATCGCCTGCGCAAAGCCAAGCGTATGCAGGCGCAAGTCCTCGTTTTCGATCCCCAAACCACCGTGATAGGCCTTGGTTTCAGGCAGGTCGCAGACCCCAAGGAAGCAACTGAAAAAGTCTGTTGTGTTCCCCGGTGTTGGATAGAAAGACATCATGAATTCGGATGTGGTGATATGCAGCCCCGCCTCTTCATGCGCTTCGCGCAATGCGGCCTCAAGCGGGGTTTCGCGCGCATCCACCATCCCGGCGATGGGTTCCAGTGACCACGGGTTCGGATCGCCGCGCATGGCAGGGCCAAGGCGCATCTGTTCGACCAAAAGAATACGGTCGGTCTTTGGATCATATGGCAGCAGCATCGCAGCATCTGTGCCGTTGAATACCTCGCGGGGCAGATCGCCGCTGCGCTGCCCGTCAAAACGGATGTGATCGACCTGAAAGCGATCAAAGCGAAAGAAACCACCAGCGGGTTGTGCGAAACTGTGCATATCCACATCACCGGGCTTTGGCGTATAGCGTAGCGTGGCAGCCTTTGGGGTTTGCGCGGCGCGATGCTTGGCCCAAGCGCGCTTTTCAACCATTGGCCACATGCGCCGCAACGTGGCATGATCCAGCATCGGATCATGAGAGAAGACTTCATGCACTGCATGAAGCATGGGCGCTAAGTGATTGGTTTCCCACGCCTCAAGCGACCATTGTCCATTTCCAACCTTGGCTTCATCGGGCGGAAGATACATCATAGCTGCATGCGTGCCATGTGCTGTCTCGACCGAGACGTCAATCAGCGTATACCCAAATGCCCCCTCAAACAGATCAAGCCGCGCTTGCTGCCAAGGGGCGATGTCAGCGTAAAGAATACCCTCTGCAACCGCACCCGCTTGGACTTTGATGTGTGGCACAACATCCCCTGCCAACGGGCCAACCCTATAGCCATCAAGTGTCGCAGCGATGCCTGCCACATCAGCCCCTGCAACGGCTGCCACCAGTCGCGCAGAACGCAGGGTGCCATAGACGAATAGATCCACTTAGGGAAAACGCTTGGCGAAATATTCGGCGAATAGGCCGCCGCCCACGCCACAGATCAGGATAAGACCGATCAATGTTGGCGACCAAAAGGCCAGAACATAGGTTCCCATCAATTCAAAAACACTCACAACGGCTTCGACCGGGCCTTCGTAGGCCTGGCGCAATGATTTTTTGATCATGTCCGCAAAGGAAAGCAAGAACAACACCCAAAACGCGAAGGCCAAAACCCCCGTGATGCCATTGCCGATCCCCGCAGAATAACCCTTGCCAGCCCGCGATCCCACAACAACCCAGCCCGACCAAATGCCAGCGGCCAAACATAAAGGCACCCACCAAAGCGGTTCCTTGTCCTGTTCAAACAGTGGTGAAATCAGCGTGGCGATATAGATACCGATCACGGCAAACGCGATGGCGGCGGTAAGGCGTCCAGCGGTGGGCATAATCAAGCGTCCTTTGTTGCGAGTCGGGGCCTGACTTACAAAAGGATTACGCCGGTTTTGTGACCGTAATTTGTGTCACATCGCATTGTCCGCCATGAAATGTGCCTGCACAAGACGTAAGGTAAAAGTTCCACATCCGTCGAAACCGATCATCAAACCCCATGCCCGCGACCTGCCCCCATTTGGCATTGAACGTCTCGTACCAGCGGCGCAGGGTCTGGCTATAGCCTTCGCCAAATTCGATCGATTTATCAACGGTCAGCCCGGCATTTTCGACTGCCTTGCGCAAAGCGGTTGGGCTGGGCAACATGCCGCCGGGAAAGATGTATTTCTGAATGAAATCAGGGTCTTTACGATAGGCATCAAAGCGGTGATCGGCCACCGTGATGATCTGCAAAGTTGCGTTTTTACCCGGCTTCAACCGGTCGCGTACAGTGTCAAAATAAACAGGCCAATATTTTTCGCCCACAGCCTCGAACATCTCAATGCTGGCGATGCCGTCATAGGTTCCGGTTTCGTCCCGGTAGTCCTGCATTTTGAAGGTCACCATGTCCGATAGCCCGGCATCCGAAATGCGTTTCACCGCGTAATCATATTGTTCCTGAGAGATCGTGAGCCCGGTAACTTTGATCCCGCGTTCGCGCGCAGCATATTCAGCAAAGCCGCCCCAACCACAGCCAATCTCAAGCACATGATCGCCAGCTTGCGCGCCCATTTGATCTACCATGCTGGCATATTTCAGCTCTTGCGCCTTCTCAAGGCTCTCTTGGCCGGTGTCGAATTTGGCGGCTGAATAGGTCATGCTTTCATCAAGCCACAGCCCATAGAAATCATTGCCCAGATCATAGTGGTAGCTGATGTTCTTGCGGGCCTGCTTTTTGGAATTCTGCTGGAACCAAAAGCGGATTTTTTCATAGGCACGCACCACCATCTGGCCCGGAAATCCGTCATACATATCATCAGCATCATCATGGATCAGGTCCATGAAAGCCATCAGGTCAGGCGTGCTCCACCATGCGTCCAAATAGCCTTCGCAAAACCCCATATGCCCATCGCGGATGGTGCGTGCAAAAATGTCAGGGTTGTGGATATGGATTTCGGCGACATAGCCCGGGTCAGCCCCTTCGCAGCGAAACACACGCCCGTCGGGCATGACCAAATCCAGCCGCCCCCGCTTCATCTTTTTGATGATGTCATAAACTGAAGCAAAGTAGCGAGGCAGGTCATTTTGCCCCTCGGTCGTGGTCAAGATCATAGTGTGCCCTGTAGCTCTGTTCTTTGGCTGACCTGCAATGGGATGCATCTTTCGACCAGCATTCGTTAACTTAATACTTACACGCGCAGAGTCACGTCTAAGTTTCAGAACTTATTAAGACTTTGCGTCACGCGCGCTAAAAACCCCGTGACTGATAGGCATCCAATGCCCGTTTGCGCCCCACGTCTGCGGCGACGATGGGATCGGGGTAGCGATCAGTCGGGGCCATATTCCAACTGCGCGGGATCGCATCAAAATAGGATTGCGCTGTATCGCTTGGGGTTTTGCGCCCCTCCGCGATCCACTTTTTCACATATTCCCGATCTTTGTCGAACTTATCGAGCTGCGTCACAGGGTTGAACACCCGGAAATAGGGCGTTGCATCCGGCCCTGATCCTGCCGACCACTGCCAGCCCATCGCGTTACTGCAAGGGTCCCAATCGATCAGGCAATCGGCAAACCAGTTCATCCCGATCTTCCAGTCGCACAGCAAATGTTTGGTCAGGTATGAGGCCACGATCATCCGTCCCCGGTTATGCATGGTTCCCGTCACATACATCTCGCGCATGGCCGCATCGACAAATTGAATGCCCGTGCGCCCTTGCTTCCAAGCCTTGACCTCGGCCAGCCGTTCGTCTGTGTTCCAAGGGAAGGCGTCCCAATCTTCTTTCCAGTTATCGGTCACAATCCGGGGGGTGTGGAACGCCAGATGATAGGCAAATTCGCGCCAGACAAGTTCTTTGAGGAACACCTCGGCGTCCGGCTTCCCATCATGCAACGCCCGCCATCCCGCATGCCAGCACTTGCGCGGGCTGATTTCACCATAGGTCAGGTTTTCCGACAGGCCAGATGTGCCTTTGACGGCAGGCAAATCGCGGTTCTTTTGATAATCGGCCACATGGTTGGCAATAAAGGCCCCAAGGCGATGGGACGCAGCGCTTTCTCCGACGGTGCAGTAGTCCGCCAGAATATCCGCACCCCGGTTCATGCCCGCCCCCATCTGCCAATCCTCCAAAGCGTCCGAGGCTGGCCATTGATCAGGTGTCGCAATCTTGCCCGGCGTGGGGATGGCATCGGGCACATCACGCCCACGCACCGTCTTCCACATGGGCGTGTAGACCTTGTAGTACCCACCCGTCTTGGTTTCGACTGTCCAGGGTTCAAACAAAACGTGGCCTGCAAAACTCTCGGCCTCGACGCCCTGATCCTTCAGGGACGTCTTCACATCCGTATCGCGCGCCTTTGCTGCGGGATCATAAAGCCGCGACCAATAGACAGCACCTGCCCCCGTCTCAGAGATCAGCTTTTGCAAAACATCCAAAGCCTTGCCACGGCGCAGGATCAGTTTGCTGCCTTTATCTGCCAAATCCCGCGAAAGGCTTTCCACGGATTTGCCAAGCCGAAAGCGGGGGGCGGCCCCCATTGCATCGGTCAACTCATCATGAATAAACACAGGAATAACCGGGCGGCCCGTTTCACAAGCCGCGGTCAGCGCCGCGTGGTCGCCCAGACGCAAGTCCCGGCGAAACCACATTAAGATCGCAGATTTGTCAGACATAGCCCCTCGCCCGTTTTTGATGAGGTAGCCCAACACAATAAGAGAGCAACGCCCCCCTCGCTTTTTTCAAAACACGCCCCCCCGGAGGGGCCCTAGGCGTTCACATCAACCACAACACGGCCCTTGACCTGACCTTTCAGAATATCGCGCCCCAGGCCCGGCAAATCGGCCAAAGTCGCAGGCTGCACCATCGCCTCGAGCTTATCCATCGGCAGGTCTTTGGCGATCCGCTCCCACGCGCGGACCCGGTTGTCATAGGGCTGCATTACACTGTCGATGCCAAGCAAGTTCACACCGCGCAAAAGGAACGGGATAACGGTCGCAGGCAAACCCGCGCCCCCTGCCAGACCCACAGCCGAAACGCTTGCGCCATATTGCATCTGGCCCAACACACGGGCAAGCATGTCACCCCCAACAGCGTCCACGCAGCCGCCCCATGTTTCCGCCTCAAGCGGGCGTTTGGTGGTTTCATTTAGCTCTTCGCGGGCCACAATCTGTGTCGCGCCAAGGCTTTTAAGGTAATCACCGGTTTCAGGGCGCCCGGTGACTGCGGCGACCTTATAACCAAGATTGGCAAGGATCGCTGTGGCAACCGATCCCACACCACCCGCAGCACCGGTCACAAGGACAGGGCCATCCTTGATGCCCTGATCTTCAAGCGCCATCACCGCCAGCATTGCGGTAAACCCGGCGGTGCCCACGG
>CAYPVL010000024.1:0-36481 GCA_964414165.1 uncultured Cognatiyoonia sp. | reverse complement strand
CTTTTTCGGCGGCTCACTGATCATCGAAACGCTGTTTTCGCTGGATGGTTTGGGGCGCTTGGGCTTCGAGGCTGTTGTGGCCCGTGACTATCCGGTCGTCTTTGGCACGCTTTTTGCCTTCACGCTGATGGCGCTGATCGTGGGGATTATCACTGACATTACATATGTTTTCATCGACCCCCGCATCGACTTTGAGGCAAGGGGCTAATGCGCGTTTCCCCCCTTAACAAACGCCGTTGGCGCAACTTCAAGCGCAATAAGCGGGCCTATTGGTCGCTTTGGATTTTTGGCATTCTGTTCGTGCTGTCGCTCTTTGCTGAGTTCATTGCCAATGACAAACCCATCCTTGCCTCTTACCGCGGAGAGTTGCGCAGCCCGCTGTTCAGCTTTTATTCCGAGCAGGATTTTGGCGGTGATTTCCTGACCGAGGCGAACTATGGCGATCCAGAGGTGGAATGCCTGATCGTCACTGGCGGGTTGGTCGAATGTTTTGATATGCCCGAAGACCTGATCGCGCAGGTCGATGCGGGCGAGGCCGTTGATATCGAAGGTTTCGCCGCTGGTTGGACCCTGTGGCCGATCATCCCCTACAGCTATAACACCATCGTCGATGTCGCAGGTGTCGCCCCGTCGCCCCCTGATGGCAACAACTGGCTGGGCACGGATGATACCAAGCGCGATGTGCTTGCGCGGGTGATCTATGGCTTCCGCTTGTCGGTGGCCTTTGCCTTTATCGTGACCTTCTTTGCCTCAATCATTGGCATTGCGGCAGGTGCGGTACAGGGGTTCTTTGCGGGTTGGACCGATCTGATCTTTCAGCGGATTATTGAGATATGGACCGGCACGCCGTCGCTTTATGTGATCATCATTATCTTTGCGATATTGGGGCGAAGTTTCTGGCTTCTTGTCTTCCTCTCCATCCTCTTTGGCTGGCCCGCCCTTGTGGGCGTGGTGCGTGCCGAATTTCTGCGCGCGCGCAATTTTGAATACGTGCGCGCAGCGAAAGCCTTGGGCTTGTCCAACGTCAAGATTATGTTCCGCCATATGTTGCCCAATGCGATGGTTGCGACGCTGACCTTGCTGCCGTTTATCGTCACCGGGGCCATTGGTGCGCTGGCTGCTTTGGATTTCCTTGGCTTCGGCCTCCCATCCTCGGCCCCGTCCTTGGGGGAACTGACCTTGCAGGCCAAGCAGAACATTCAGGCCCCGTGGCTGGGTTTCACCGCGTTCTTTGCTTTCGCGATCATGCTGTCCTTACTGGTCTTCGTCTTTGAGGGCATCCGCGATGCATTCGATCCGCGCAAAACATTCGCCAGTGGCCCGACCTTGGAAGAAGACGCACCCGTGGCGCAGGAAACATAAATCATGGCCAAGACCACCCTTGATGTACGCGACTTGCACGTGCGTTTCCGACAGGACGGGAAAACCACCCATGCGGTGAAAGGCGTGTCCTTCACGGTTGAGAAGGGCGAGACGGTTGCTTTGGTCGGCGAATCCGGGTCGGGCAAATCCGTCACCGCTTTGTCCACCGTGCAGTTGCTGGATGAGGCGGCGCATATCTCAGGCTCGATCACCTATGACGGTGCTCAGATGGTTGGCGCGGATGAACGTGAGTTGCGGCGTGTACGCGGCAATGACGTCAGCTTTATCTTTCAGGAACCGATGACCTCTCTGAACCCGCTGCATACGCTAGAAAAGCAGTTGCGGGAATCGATTGAATTGCACCAAGGCGTGCGCGGCCCGCAGGTGCGCGACCGCATTATTGAACTGCTCGAACGTGTTGGTATCCGCGACGCCGAAAGCCGCCTGACGGCATATCCGCATCAACTGTCCGGTGGGCAGCGTCAGCGGGTGATGATCGCAATGGCGCTGGCGAATGGCCCGGACCTGTTGATCGCGGATGAGCCGACGACAGCGCTGGATGTGACCATTCAGGCGCAGATCCTTGATCTGCTGGATGATCTCAAACGTGACGCGGGCATGTCGATGCTCTTCATCACCCATGACCTGACCATCGTGCGCAAGATCGCTGACCGGGTCTGCGTGATGAAGGACGGTGAGATTGTTGAAACCGGCCCAACGGCTGAGATTTTTGATAACCCCCAGCATCCCTATACCCAGAAACTGCTTGCAGCTGAATCGGTTGGTCAACCGTCCCCGGTGCCGGATGATGCGCCAGTCATTGCCGAAACTGAAAAGCTGAAGATCTGGTTCCCGATCCATCGCGGCCTGCTCAAGCGCACGGCGGGTTATGTGAAGGCTGTGAACAGCGCGACCTTGTCTGTGCGCGCAGGCGAGACTGTGGGGATCGTGGGCGAATCCGGGTCGGGCAAGACCACGCTTGCCCTTGCGATCATGCGTCTGCTGCAATCCGAAGGGCGCATTACTTTTCAGGGCCGCGATATTCAGGACCTGAACCAAAAGCAGGTCCGCCCGCTGCGCACCGATATGCAGATCGTCTTTCAGGACCCTTATGGCAGCCTGTCACCGCGCATGACGATTGAACAGATCATCTCGGAAGGGGTGGTGGAACATGGGCTGGATCAGGGCCGTGATCGGCGTGCGATGGTGGGTGAGATCATGGAAGAGGTCGGGATTGATCCGGCCTTGATGGATCGCTACCCCCATGAATTTTCCGGCGGCCAGCGACAGCGCATCGCTATCGCCCGCGCGATGATCCTGCGCCCCAAGCTGGTGGTACTGGACGAACCGACGTCGGCTTTGGATATGACCGTGCAGGTACAGATCGTTGATCTGCTGCGCGAACTTCAGACGAAATACGGGCTGGCCTATCTGTTTATCAGCCACGATTTGAAGGTCGTGCGCGCCATGTCCCATAAGGTCATGGTGATGAAGCAGGGGGATGTGGTCGAAGCGGGGGATGCGGCAGACATCTTTGATGCGCCCGAAACGATATACACCAAGGCGCTGATGGCGGCGGCCTTTGAAGGGCGGACGCTGGATGACGTTGCCCCGGTAGAGGTTATTGCGGACGTGCCAGCGGGGCCTCTTAACCCTCAGACCCGATCATAAAGCAGGTTGTGCCCCGTGCTTGGAGGCGGCGGCAGGCCAGATCAGCACCTTCGCGCGACAGCCCCATAAAGTTTGCATCAAACCCGCCTTGGCGCTGCACGACGCGGCGGAGCGATCCGTCAAGCGTGCTCATCTCGTTCAAGGCGACTTTCAGCAAGACCCGCTCGGCCTCATAGCGCGACGAATAGCGCCCCACGTTCACACCCCAATGGCGCCCGCCAGAGGTGGAAATGCGTGTAACGATTTCCTGAATCTGTGATTGGTCCGATGCGACTTGTGTCACCTCTGCCGCCGGGCGCGCAGCCGGGGCGACGGTTGGTTCTTCGACAATTCCGGCCAATGCTGCCATCACGCTGTTATTGATTGCATCCGCATCCACCGCCAATTCAGAAACCGGGGCTTGCGCCAAGGGGCGCGATTGCGGGCGCAGGCTGACCGTCACAAGGCCGTTTACGCGCACTGTTTTGCCGACGCCGCCGGTGGTGGGGGTCGAATTGCCCACGACGATATCTGTATTGCCCGTGTTGGCCGCAGGTGGCTGCGGGCGGCGCAGGGTGGAATTGTTGGGCGCGCGGTTAAAGCCCATGTCCATCAGTTCGGTGATCTTCTTGTTGCGATTGGCCGTGGACGATCCACCAAAGACAGTCGCGATGATCCGCTCCTGTCCGCGCTGGGCCGAGGCCACAAGATTGTAGCCCGCCGCGCGCGTATAGCCGGTTTTGACCCCGTCACCGCCTTCATAACTGTCCAGCCAACGGCGGTTTGTGTGCCGCACTTGGGCCACGCCTGCATCAGCGGTGCGCCGTGAGAACAGGTTGTAATACTGCGGGAAGTCATAAATCACATGCCGCCCCAGCACAGACATATCCCGTGCGGTGGACATATGCCCCGATTGGGTCAGCCCGTGGGCGTTGCGGAATGTGGTGTTGGTCATGCCCATCGCTGCAGCGGTGCGGTTCATGCGGACGGCAAACGCCTCTTCCGAGCCAGAGATCGCTTCGCCGATAGCCGTGGCTGCATCGTTGGCGGACTTCACAGCAGCAGCGCGCATGAGGTAGCGCAGCTTGATTGTCTGCCCGGCACGCAGGCCCAGTTTGGATGGCGGCTCACTTGCGGCGTTGCGCGTAATGCGCACTTCGGTATCGAGCGTGATCTCACCGCGCTGAATCGCCTGAAACGCGATATAAAGCGTCATCATCTTCGTCAATGAGGCCGGATGCAGGCGGGTGTCGGCATTGCGTGAATGCAGCACCTCACCGGTGCGGGCATCCATGACCATCGCGGCATAAGGGGCCGCATCGCCGCGCACAGGCGCAAGAAGGATGCAAAGTGAAAATACACATAGGAAAATAGCACGCATAGCGTGCACCACTGGACGACTTGTCACGTCGCTTGCCTCATCTTTTACTGCCTCGGTGGCCCCGACTTATGACGGTGGCCTTATTAATTGCAGCCAAGCTAACACAGGGGTTTGATTCCGAAAACAGCTTATATTCAAAGGCTTCTGGTGTGCTTTTCATGCACAATTGCTATATGTTGAGGTTTGACGCGCACGTGCCCCAAGATAAGCTAATTGCGCATTATCCCCGCTCGGCGGAAAGACGCAAACACCTGATCCACAGGCAAGGGGTTTTCACCCACGCCCCGCACCTTATATAAAGCCCAGACGGCGAATCCCTGAACACTGATGGACAGCATGCGCACAAATGTGACGATGATGGCGGGCAACAAGGACGATAACGACAGCGATGTCGGCGTCGCCCTTGAGACCAAGCCAAAGACCAAGCGCCCACCAATGTATAAGGTGATGATCCTGAACGATGACTTCACCCCGATGGAGTTCGTCGTCATGGTGCTTGAGCGTTTCTTTGGCCTCACCCACGCCCAATCGTTTGAATTGATGCTGACCGTCCACAAAAAGGGCCTTGCCGTGGTGGGTGTCTACAGTCACGAGATCGCTGAAACCAAGGTCGCCCAAGTCATGGATTTCGCCCAGCGTCACCAGCATCCGCTGCAATGCACGATGGAGAAGGAATAGCCCCCGCGCTGTTCGCCCATGGCCGCTGTATCCCGCCTATCCACCGCAATCGCCGATGGTCTGCTGACACTGCCAGCGGGTGATATCTGCGTGATGCGCCCGCCTGCGGGGTATGACGTCGCTGCTTTGCCGCGCGACCGGGTCACAATCAGCCATACGTTCTATCCCGATAGCACGGCTTGGTCCGATGCAGGCTATGACGTGGTGCAGGCAGCGGCAACTTGCGATATTGCGATTGTTGTCATCCCCCGCGCCAAGGCGCTTGCCCGCGCTATGATTGCTGCGGCGGCCCAAAAGGCGCGGATCGTTGTGGTCGATGGCTATAAAACCGATGGGATCGACAGCCTGTTCAAGGAAGCCCGCAAGCGGCTGGGCGGTTTGCCAACGCTTGCCAAAGACCACGGGCGCATTTTCTGGATGGAACCCGGTGCCACCTTCGCTGACTGGATCGCGCCCAAACCTGCCAAAGGTGATCACAGGTTCTATACGGCTGCGGGCGTATTCTCGGAAGGTGGAATTGACAAGGGTTCTGCGGCTTTGGTTGCTTGCCTGCCTGCGAAACTGCCCGCCCGATTGGCCGATCTTGGGGCAGGCTGGGGTTTTCTTTCGCATGCAATTCTTGCGCGCGAAGGCGTCAAATCGCTTGACCTGATCGAGGCCGAGGCGCTGTCGCTGGACTGCGCCAAGCTGAATATCAACGATCCGCGCGCCACGTTTCACTGGGCCGATGCGACGACATTCAAGGCAGACAAAGGCTATGATGGGATCATCATGAACCCGCCGTTTCACGCAGGTCGCGCGTCAGACCCTGCCCTTGGGCGGACCTTTATCCAGGCCGCGCGGCGCTTGCTTGCCCCGCACGGTAAGCTTTGGATGGTCGCCAACCGCCATTTGCCCTATGAAGCTACTTTGCGCGAATGTTTCCGCAATGTTGACGAAGTTGGGGGCGATGGTGCGTTCAAAGTTGTGCACGCCAACCGGCCCTTGCGCTAGGCTGCACGTGAAAATCATACGGGAATCATCGGGAGAGAGACCCAAATGACATTTTCTATTGCCGGAAAAACGGCGATCGTAACAGGGGCCGCCAATGGGGTTGGCCTTGCGATTGCCAAGCATTTCATGCGCAAAGGGGCCAACGTGGTCTTTGCAGATATGGACGAAGAACGCCTGAACGATGAAATCGGGGACGAGGCCGCGCGCGAAGAAAATGTGCGCATCTTTGCGGGCGATTTGCGCAAGAAGCTGGCCACAAAGAACCTGATTTCGGCCTGTGTGGATGCATTTGACCGGGTTGATATCCTTGTGAACGCAGCGCGCCAGGTGATGGAAACTGACCCGCTGAACCCTGATGATACGTCGATGGACGAATTGTTGCAGCAAAACCTGCTGTTGCCCTTACGCCTGTCCCAAGGCGTGGCGCGGCGGATGATCAAACAGGCCGCCGACAATGAAGGTGAAGGGCCGATTGGATCGATTGTGAACATTTCGTCCATCGCAGCCCGGCGCACGCATCCTGCCTTGCTGGCCTATTCAGTGTCCAACGCGGCCCTTGATCAGATGACGCGCAGCTTTGCGGTGGCCATGGCCCCCAAGCGTATCCGGGTGAATGCCGTCGCCTTTGGTTCCGTGATGAGCGCAAGCCTGAAAGGCCAATTGAAGGGCGACGATGAAACCCGCGAAGCGATTGTCGAAAACACCCCGCTGCACCGCATCGCAAGCCCCAGCGAAGTATCTGATGCCGTGCAATACCTTGCCTCGGACGCGGCCGGGTTTGTCACCGGGCAGGTGATTACGGTCGACGGGGGGCGCACATTGATCGACCCCACCGCCGTATCCGCTCACTAACTGTTCGGAAACTGTGCCCGGCACTGCGCCACGGCAGCACTGCTTTCAGCTTGTAGTCTGCGCTGGCGTTCCTGCAATTGCGCAAGCTTCACCCGCTCTCCGGCGATATCAATCGTCACGGGCACGCGCACATCGCGGACTTGCGTCTTTTGACAGCGCACCCGGACCTCTTCATCGGTTTCGGTTCTGCCCAGACATGTCGCGTCCACTTGCCGGGTTTCCTGCCGTGTCTCGACCGCAAAGCCCCTGTCGATATTGCGTTGGGTCTGCAGGATCAGCCCGGAAATCGTGTTGATTTCGCGGGCAACCCCGCTAATGCAACGCTCTTGCGGAGAGGCGCAGGCGGCAAGGGCGATCAGGGGCAATAGAATAAGGTGAGGACGCATCGGAAACTCCGGCTTGATCTTGATCAATGTTTTGTGGTCGGTTGCACCATAACATGGCGTAACCACAGTGTTATGCAATATCACAGACGTAAGGACCCCCATGACCGGCGGATTTGAGACAGAGAAAGCCAAGGCAGCAGCCTGGTTCGGCGAATTGCGCGACCAGATCGTCGCAGCCTTTGAGGGGTTAGAGGATACTTTGGGTGGCGATGCCCCCATCGGCCGGTTTGAGCGGACCGAAACCAAGCGCACCGCTGATGATGGATCAGATGCAGGCGGCGGGATCATGTCTGTCATGCGCGGGGGCCGCGTGTTTGAAAAGGTCGGCGTGAACACATCCGAAGTTTACGGCGAACTTGGCCCCGCTGCGCAAAAGGCCATGGCCGCGCGCGGCGTGCCGGGGATGGCAGATGATCCGCGCTTTTGGGCGTCGGGCATTTCGCTTGTCGCGCATATGCAAAACCCGCACGCGCCCGCCGTGCATATGAACACCCGCATGTTCTGGACGCCGCACGCGTGGTGGTTCGGGGGCGGGTCTGATTTGAACCCGTGCATTGAATACGCGGAAGACACAGCGCATTTTCATGCCACGCAGAAGGCGCACCTCGATCCACATGGGGAGGCGCTTTATCCCAAGCTGAAAGAATGGGCGGATGAATATTTCTATATCCCCCACCGTAATCGCGCGCGTGGGGTGGGTGGAATCTTTATGGATGACCATTGTACTGGGGATTGGGAGGCAGATTTTGCGCTGACCCAAGATATCGGGAAGGCCTTTTTGCCCGCCTACGTTCCGCTGGTGGAAAAGCGGATGCGGACCGTGTGGTCAGAGGCGGACAAGGATACGCAGCTGATCCACCGCGGGCTTTATGCCGAATATAATCTGGTCTATGACCGGGGGACGAAGTTCGGGCTGACGACAGGGCATGACGCGAACGCGGTGCTGATGAGTTTGCCGCCGCTGGCGAAGTGGACCTAGTCCGGCGTTGCGAATAACGCCCCACCTGCATCGGTGCGGCGGGCGCGACCAACAGACAGGCCACCCGCACGTGCACTGTCATTTTGTGGAATGATTGATTCCCCGGCTGCCTTCGCCTCAAGCATGTCGCGGATGACGTAATTGGGCAGGCCGGTCGCTTGCGCATACTGTGCAACGGCAAAATCCGGCGCGACGGTCAGCATTGTCTTGGCCAGACGCATCTGCACCAGCATAAAGCGGTTGTTGTCGGGTCCAAGGGCGGTGGCCTCGGCATCTGTTGCAGGTCGCAAGGTCAGCGTCATCATCGCGATGGTCGACAGCGCCATCACCCCTTTGAACAATGCTTTCAAGACGATGCGCATGGGCGCTGTCCGCAAATAGTTATCCGTTGCGCACAGTATCAATCATCAATGTGACATTTTCAGGGTCCGCATCCGGCGTGATCCCGTGACCAAGGTTGAAGATATGCGGACCTTCGGAAAGCGCGTCACAAATCCGGCGGGTTTCATCGACCAACGCCTGCCCGCCCGTGACCATGTGGCTGGATTTCAGGTTCCCTTGCACGCAGCCATCTTTCTGGACGTGTTCAGCGACCCAAGCCGCATCAACGCCGTCGTCAAAGGCGACACAATCAGCGCCCGTGGCAGCATGTACCCCGGCATAAGCCTTGCCCGCGCCACGGGGGAAGGCGATGATCGGCACATCCGGGTGGCGCTTTTTCAACGCACTGACGATCTCTTGCGTTGGTTTGATTGCGTAGTTGATGAAGTCATCGCCCTTCAGCGACCCGGCCCAGCTATCGAAGATTTTGATGACCTCGGCCCCGGCATCAATCTGGTTGGACAGGTATTCTATGGTGCCAAGGGTGATGACCTTTAACAGGCCTTCAAACGTCGCCTTGTTCTCGGCCTTCAGCGCGTGGGCCGGGCCTTGATCGGGTGTGCCTTGGCCTGCGATCATATAGGTCGCAACGGTCCAGGGCGCGCCTGCGAAACCGATAAGCGTGGTTTCCTTGGGAAGTTCTTCGCGCAGGATTTTCACGGTCTCATAGATCGGGTTCAGCACCTCGTGAATGTCCGAAATTGGTTTCAACTGGGCGAGTTCGTCTGCTGTCGTGATCGTCGAAAGGCGTGGCCCTTCACCGGTCACGAACCACAGATCGGCACCCAAAGCTTGGGGCAACAACAGGATATCAGCAAACAGGATCGCCGCATCAAAGCCATAGCGCCGGATCGGCTGCAGCGTTACCTCGGCGGCGAGTTCCGGGTTATAACACAGTGACAAAAAGTCCCCAGCCTGCGCCCGCGTCGCCTTATACTCTGGCAAATAGCGTCCGGCTTGGCGCATCATCCAGATCGGCGGTGTTGGAAGGGTTTCACCCGCAAGGGCGCGCAGAATGGTTTTGTCGGCTGTCATATCGTGTCCTTCAATTGCCTGTCTGTGGTCCCAATTACAGAGGGAGTTGTCAACCCAAGTTGACACCGCTAGGAATATGTTATGACTGTTGAATTACCGACCCCCGCCCAACCCTTCAAGATCGGAACCCGTGGTTCTCCGCTGGCTTTGGCCCAAGCCCATGAGACGCGCAGCCGTCTGATGGCCGCCTTCGATTTGCCGCAAGCCGCGTTCGAGATTTGCGTGATCAAAGTCACCGGCGACCAGATACTTGATAAGCCCCTGCGCGAGATTGACGGCAAGGGCCTGTTCACCCGCGAGATCGAAGAGGCGATGTTAGCCGGCGAGATTGATATTGCGGTCCATTCCACAAAAGACATGCCGGTTGAACAACCCGCAGGTTTGAAAATGGAAACTTTTCTGCCCCGTGAAGATGTGCGCGATGCATTTGTGTCGTTAAAGTATAAGTCTTTGGCTGAATTACCTGACGGCGCGGTCGTTGGCACATCCTCGACCCGGCGCCGTGCGCAGCTTGCCGCGCGCTTTCCAAAGCTAAAGGTCGTGGAGTTTCGCGGCAACGTCCAGACCCGCCTCAAGAAGCTGGCTGATGGCGTGGCTGATGCCACTTTCCTTGCCACCGCTGGTCTGCGCCGTCTTGGTATGGATGACGTGCCCTACACCCCGATCAATCCCGACGACATGCTGCCTGCCATTGCCCAAGGGGCTATCGGGATCGAACAACGCATCGGTGATGCGCGCGCCGCGCATATGCTTGCTGCGATTCATCATGCCGACACCGGGCATCGCTTGGCGGCAGAACGCAGCTTTCTGGGTGCGCTGGATGGATCATGTGAGACGCCGATTGGCGCCTTGGCAGAGCTGAAAGGCGACACGCTGCGCCTGCGCGGTGAAATCCTGCGCGAAGATGGATCAGAGGTTTTGGCCGAGGAAGCAGAAGGTCTGGTTTCTGACGGCCCGGCGATGGGGCGGCAAATGGCGGCAAGCCTGCTTGCCCAAGCTGGCCCGGACTTCTTTACCCACTCTTAGGTGGATAGAACTTTCCGGGGTTCAAAATCCCTTTGGGATCAAGCGCTTGCTTGATTGCCCGCATGGTATCCAAAGCTACCGGATCCTTGCGCCGCGCCATGGTGTTCAGCTTGGAAATCCCGACCCCATGTTCGGCGCTGAATGATCCGTTAAGTTCGGCCACGATATCCTCGACCATCTCTTTGATCGCATCCTTCAGGCTTGCGTCGTCCGAGGTGGGGTAGGCCGTGTAGTGGATATTCCCATCGCCTAAATGCGCAACGACCAGTTCGGTGGCCCCTACATCCAAGGCTGCAAGCCTGCGCTTTGCCTCATCCAGAAAGGTTTCGACCATCGGAAGTGGGACGGCGATATCCGTATCCACGAAGGGCCGTGTGTGAAAGGCGATCTCGGCAGCCGCTTCGCGCCGTGCCCACATTTCGGCCCGCTGGCCTTCGTTCTGGGCGATCACGGCGTCAAGCACGGACCCTTCTTCGAGGCAGGCCCCCAGCACATCGGTAAGTCGGGTCGCGTCTTCGCCGACCTCGACCAGAATATTTACATCATAGCTTTGCGCGAATGGCGCTTTCGCCCCCGCCACGACGTTTAAATGCCCGTTGATGTAGTTGCGCGGCATATATTCGAACGCCTCAACCGCGCCGCCGGTTGCGTCTTGCAGGCGGTGCAACAGGTCCAGCGCGGCAGGCAAAGACGCAAGGGCCACCGTCGCCGTTCCATAGGCACGCGGCTTTGCAAACAGCTTCACGATGGCGCGGGTGATGATCCCCAGCGTCCCTTCGGCCCCGATCATCAGGTGCCGCAGGTTCAGCCCGGAATTATCTTTGTGCAAAGCTGTCATCAGGTTCATGATCCGCCCATCGGCCATCACCACCTCGATCCCGAACACAAGATCGCGGGTATTGCCGTAGCGTACGACATTTGATCCACCCGCATTGGTCGACAAAACGCCGCCAATCATCGCAGAGCCGCGCGCCCCGAAGGTCAGCGGGAAGATCAGATCATGTGCATCGACCGCGTCATGCAGTTGCGACAGGATTACCCCTGCGCCGACGGTTGCGGTGCGCCCTGTGGAATCAATCGCCTCGATTTGGTTGAGGCGATCGACCGAAAGCAGCAAAGCCCCCTCACCAAAGGCCCCGCCATTCAGCCCCGTGTTTCCAGAGACCGGTACAACCGCTTGGCCTGCATCATGTGCAAGCTTCATGATCGCCGCGACCTCGGCCGTATTCGCCGGGCGCACCACGGCCACCGGGGTTGCAACGTAGGCCCCGGTCCAGTCGCGCTGCCATTTGGCCGTGTCGTCGCCAGTCAGCACATAAGATGGGCCGACAATTCCGGCGAGTGTGTCAATCATGGTGCAATCCTCCCGCTCTTTATTAAGCCCCAGCTTTCACGCGGACGCTACTGGCAATGTTGATGCCTATATGAACTGTATAGGGGATAATAAGTGGTGGCGTGGGGGAGATTTGAACTCCCGACCTAACGATTATGAGTCGTTCGCTCTAACCAACTGAGCTACCGCGCCTAACCACGGGCCGCAATTAAGCAACGGGGGCACGTCTGTCAAACCGATTCTTCGGTTTTTGCGGCTTTCAGGATGGGGTAGAAGCAATCAAGGCAATGGGGGCGGATATGACAGCCAAACAGTGGGAATTCTGGGTTGACCGGGGCGGCACATTTACCGATATCGTCGCCCAAGGCCCCGATGGGCAGATCGTCACGCACAAGCTTTTGTCCGAGAACCCCGAACGCTACGCGGACGCGGCTGTACAGGGGATCAAAGAGCTGATGGGCACAGATGCCCCGCCCCCCGGTTCCATCCGTGCCGTGAAGATGGGCACGACTGTTGCGACGAACGCTTTGCTGGAACGCAAGGGCGCGCCTGTGTTGTTGCTGATCACCGCAGGCTTCAAGGATTTGCTGACGATTGGCTATCAGAACCGGCCGCGTTTGTTTGATTTGGAGATCATCCGGCCCACGCGGCTTTACAAGGATGTGTCCGAAGTGACCGAGCGGCTTGATGCTGAAGGTGGTGTTGTCACGCCGCTGGATGCTGATGGCGCGCGGGCGGCCTTGCAAAGCGCTTATGATCAAGGTCTGCGCGCTGTTGCTATCGCCTTTTTGCACGCCTATCTGAACCCCGCCCATGAAGATGCGGTGGCCGAGATTGCGCGCGACATTGGCTTTACCCAAGTGTCCACCAGTGCGGGCGTCAGCCGCCTTGCGAAACTTGTCGGACGCGGGGATACGACGGTGGTTGATGCCTATCTATCGCCGATCCTGCGCCGCTATGTCGATCAGGTTGCGGGCGCTTTGGATGTTGGGCGCGTCTGCGAACGGCTTTTGTTCATGCAATCCAGCGGCGGCCTCACGGATGCGCGGATGTTTCAGGGCAAGGACGCGGTGCTATCGGGCCCTGCCGGGGGGATTGTTGGCATGGTCAAGACGGGGGAACAGGCTGGATTTGATCGGCTGATCGGCTTTGACATGGGCGGCACGTCCACGGATGTCAGCCACTATGCCGGCGATTATGAGCGCAGTTTTGAGACCGAGGTTGCAGGCGTGCGGATGCGCGCGCCGATGATGGATATTCACACCGTCGCTGCCGGGGGCGGGTCGATCTGTTCGTTCAAGGATGGGCGTCTTCAGGTCGGGCCGGAAAGCGCTGGCGCTGATCCGGGGCCAGCGTGCTATAGGCGCGGCGGACCGCTGACGGTCACGGATTGTAACGTGATGCTGGGGTATCTGTCGCCCGATCATTTCCCGGCGGTCTTTGGCCCCGGTGGGGATGAACCGCTTGACCCGGATGCGGTCGCGGTGCGCCTGCAAGACATGGCCGATCTGATCGCGCGTGAGACGGGCGAGGCTGCCCGCGCGCCTGCTGATCTGGCCATCGGGTTCCTGCGTATCGCGGTTGATAACATGGCCAATGCCATCAAGAAAATCAGCGTACAGCGTGGTCATGACGTGACGGGATATACGCTGCAATGCTTTGGTGGGGCAGGCGGGCAGCACGCCTGTGCTGTGGCCTATGCGCTGGGGATGAAACGGGTTTTGGTGCATCCCCATGCCGGGGTTTTGTCAGCCTATGGCATGGGCTTGGCCGAAGTGCGGGCTTTGCGCGAAGTGCAGGTGGATGCGCCGCTTGCGGAGATTTCGGTTGCGCAGGAAGCTTTGAAGGCCATTGATACCGAAGCCCGCGCAGAGGTCGCGGCCCAAGGCATCGCGGATATCCAATCGCTTCACCGCGCGCATCTGCGTTATGACGGGTCGCACCAGCCGCTTGAGGTGCCCTTTGGCACGGTGACTGAAATGCAGGCCGCGTTTGAGGCGGTGCATCAGCAGCGCTTTGGTTTCACGTCGCCCGAACGGGCGATCCTGTTTGATATGGTCAGCGCCGAAGCGATTGGGGCGACGCCGGAACATGTGTTACCAGAGGTATCGCAGGCGACCGACCCGCAGCCGTTCAGCTTCGGCGAAATGCTGGGCGAGGGCGGGGTCGCAGCCACGCTGCCTTTCTTTCGCCGCGCCGATATTGGCGTCGGCCAAACGATCAAAGGTATGGCCGTCATTATTGAGGACACAGGTACCACCGTCGTCATGCCAGGATGGGCCGCGACGACGGATCGCTTTGGCAATCTGGTGTTGAACCTTGTGTCCGATGAGGCGCGCCCGGCAGCAGCAGGCACCAAAGCCGACCCGATCCTGCTGGAGGTGATGAGCAACCTGTTCATGTCCGTGGCCGATCAGATGGGCGCGACACTTGCCAACACCAGCTGGTCTGTGAACATCAAGGAACGCTTGGATTTTTCTTGCGCGATCTTTGATGCGGCTGGCGATCTGGTGGCAAACGCCCCCCATGTGCCGGTGCACCTTGGGTCGATGTCTGACAGCATCAAAACGGTGATGCGCCTGAACCCTGATGTGGCCGAGGGCGATGCCTTTATGCTGAATTCGCCCTATAATGGCGGCACGCATTTGCCGGATGTAACGGTGGTGACGCCCGTTTTTGTTGGTGGCAGGCCCGCCTTCTGGCTTGGGTCGCGCGGGCATCATGCAGATATCGGCGGGCGCACGCCGGGGTCTGGCCCGCCAGACAGTACGCATATCGAAGACGAGGGCGTGTTGATTGACAACGTGCAGCTCGTGCGCGCGGGGCGTCTGCTTGAGGATGAGGCGCGCGCTGTTTTGGGGGCGGGCCGCTATCCTTGTCGCAACATCCATCAGAATATGGCCGATCTGAAGGCACAGGTTGCGGCCAATGAAACCGGGCGGCAGGCCCTTTTGGGGGTGTGCGGGACGTATGGCGCGGATGTGGTCACAGCCTATATGGGCCATGTGCAGGACAACGCGGCGGCAAGTGTGGCGCGCATTTTGCCGGACTTAACGGACGGGGCGTTTCGCTATGAAATGGACAGCGGCGCGGTGATCAACGTCGCAGTGCGCATTGAAGGCAAGACCGCAACGGTCGATTTCACCGGCACGTCGCCGCAGCACGCAGGGAATTACAATGCGCCTTTGGCGGTGTGCCGCGCGGTGGTGCTTTATGTGTTCCGCACTTTGGTTGGGTCAGATATTCCCCTGAACGAAGGCTGCCTGCGCCCCATCAATATCATTGTGCCTGAAGGGTCATTCCTGAACCCCGTCTATCCGGCGGCGGTGATCGCAGGGAATACCGAGGTGTCGCAGGCGGCCTGCAATGCGCTTTATGGCGCGCTGGGTGTCATGGCCTGTTCGCAGGCAACGATGAACAACTTCATCTGGGGAAATGCGGCGTTTCAGAACTATGAAACCATTGCGGGCGGCACGGGTGCCGGGCCGGGGTTTGATGGTTGTGATGCAGTGCAGACCCATATGACCAACACACGGATGACCGACCCTGAAGTGCTTGAAAAACGCTTTCCTGTGCGGCTTGAGGCTTTTGGTATTCGGGAAGGTTCAGGTGGGACGGGCGCATGGCGCGGCGGGCATGGGGCGCTGCGGCGCATGCGGTTTTTGGTGCCTGTGACGGTGACGACCCTTGGGTCGCGCCGCATGGTTGCACCCTTTGGTGCGGCGGGTGGCGCTGACGGGGCCAAGGGGCGCGATTGGGTGATTTACCCCGATGGGCGTGAAGAGGTTTTGCCCGGTAACGCCGAGGTCGATCTGCCTGCGGGGGGCGTGTTCGTGATGGAAACGCCGGGTGGTGGCGGTTGGGGTGAGGTGGGTTCATAACCCACCCTACGCCCGTTGTGAGGCCTTCGCGTTTGTTCCCCGCCGGTGCTGCATGAGAGTGCGGCCCCTCCGGGGGGGATATTTTGAAACCAAAGAGTTATAGGGTTGGTGCCTTTAGTCGTAGGTCAGTTCTGTGGCTTTGCCCCGGAAGATGTAATAGGCAAGGATCGTGTAGGCGATGATTGTTGGCAGCACGATGCAGGTCCCGATCAGGATAATCCACAAGCTTTCCGGCGCGCTGGCGGCCTCGTAGATCGTGATCTTTTCGGGGACGACATAAGGGTAAAAGCTGTAAGCCATGCCACCGAAGGCGGTGATCCAAAGACCGGTTGCCGCAGCGAACGGCAGCCATGAATGGCGATCATTTGCGAAAGGCATGCGGCGCAGCATGCTCCACAGCCAGATCACAAGAATGCCAGACAGGATCGGGAAGGGGGCAAGGTAGAACGCTTGAGGGAAGTCGAACCATTTGCCAAAAATCCGCTCGCTCACGAAAGGGGTCGCAAGCGAGATCGCACCAATGCCCAGAACCAGCCCCCAGATCCCGCCTTTGGCCCAGTCAACAGCTTTGCGTTGCAGGTGTTCGTCAGTTTTATGGATGATCCATGTGGCCCCGATGAAGCTGTAGCCGACCGTGAGGAAGACGGATGTAAGGATCGCGAAGGCAAAGTGCCCCCACGTGTAGTCCAGCCCCATCACATACATACCCAGCATGAACCCTTGGCACAGTGATGTGATCAGTGAGCCTGCGAAGAAGGCATTGTTCCACAGGGTTTTATAGGCAGCTGGGGCCTTGACCCGAAATTCAAACGCAACCCCGCGCAGGATCAGCCCGATCAGCATAATCGTGACCGGCAGATAGAGCGCGGTGAGGATTTCGCCATGGGCTGAAGGGAAGGCCACCAGCAGCAGACCGATGGCCAGCACAAGCCAGGTTTCATTCGCGTCCCAGAAGGGGCCGATGGACGCGATCATCCGGTCCTTTTCGTCTTCATCCGCGAAGGGGAACAGGACGCCGACCCCAAGGTCGAACCCGTCAAGGACGACGTAGATCAGGATCGACAGGCCCATCAACCCGGCGAATACAAATGGGAGCCAGATGGCCGGGTCTCCGAAGGTGTTCATCAGGTCTACTCCGCCGGGATTGCTTCAACTTCGGCTTTGCCCGAAGCTGGTACGCGCTGCTTGATCGGCTTGCCGTGCGCGGCGCGGCGCGCAAGGTAGAAGATACAGCCCATATAGGCCCCAAGCAAGATCGCGTAGACCACAAGATATGCAATCAGTGTTGACAGAACCATAGGCGCAGGCACGTCGGCGACGGCTTCTTTTGTGGTCATGATCCCTTGGACAAGCCACGGCTGGCGGCCGATTTCAGTGGTGTACCAGCCGGCAAGGGTCGCAAGCCAGCCGCTGAAACTCATCCCGACAAGGGCGATCAGCATGAACTTGGGCAGGCCTTCGACGCCGCGACGTCCGAAACCTTCTTTGTCACGGCGCAGCATCATGTAGGACGCAAGCCAGCTGAGCAGCAGCATCGCCATGCCGGTCCCCACCATGACCCGGAATGACCAGAACACAGGGGCGACGCGGGGGTGAAGCACAGTGCCATCCTCGGCCACATATTCGTTCAGGCCCTTCACCTCTCCGTCCCATTCATGTGTCAAAATGAATGACGCAAGGTTCGGGATGCCGATTTCAAAGCGGTTCTCGCGCGCCTCTTCATCAGGGATCGCGAACAGCAGCAGCGGTACGCCGGTGTCTGTTTCCCAGACACCTTCCATGGCGGCAACTTTGGCGGGTTGGTATTCCTTCGTGTTCAACCCGTGCAGATCGCCTACGAAAATTTGGACAGGGATCAACAGAGCCGCAGTAAAGACACCTGTGCGCAGTGCGACGCGCACGCCTTCTGTTCTGCCACCGATCAGCCAACGGAATGCGCTGACGCCCGCAATCAGGAAGCTACAGGTCAGGAAACTGGCCAGCACCATATGCGCAAAGCGGTAGGGCATGGATGGGTTAAAGATGATGGCAGACCAATCGGTCGCGTGTGCCACCCCATCAATCATTTCAAAGCCTTGCGGTGTGTGCATCCATGAATTGAGCACGATAATCCAGAAGGTCGACATCAATGTTCCGAAGGCCACAAGAAATGTCGCCCCGGTATGCAGCCAACGCGGAACTTTGGAGAAACCAAAAAGCATGATCCCAAGGAACACTGCCTCAAGGAAGAAGGCTGTCATGATCTCATAGGCAAGCAGTGGCCCTGCAATATTGCCGACTTTTTCCATAAAACCGGGCCAGTTTGTGCCGAATTGGAACGACATGGTGATGCCAGACACGACGCCCATCGCAAACGACAGAGCAAAGATTTTGACCCAGAACTGATAGGCCTCCATCCAGCGCGCTTCGCCCGACCGGTTATAGCGCACGCGGAAATAAAGCAGTGCCCAGCCCAAAGCGATGGTGATCGTTGGGAACAGGATGTGGAATGAGATGTTTGCCGCAAACTGAATGCGCGATAACAGCAGGGTTTCCATGGCTTTCTTTCTCCGTCCGGTATTGCGTGTTGACCCAAAGATAGGTCGCTTTCTGCACCTGCAAAGCCCGGTGCGACAGCAAAGCGCGGACACTCTGGCATAAACTTTAAGAGTCGCCTAATTTCAGCAACTTGCAACCTTGCGCCCTTGACAGATCAGCCATGCATGCGCTTGTTGTGCAAGAAACGGGGGATGGGCGATGCCTGACGGATTTCTGACGACACATGTGCTTGATACGGCCCGGGGCCTGCCGGCGGGGGGGATGAAAATTGACCTCTACCGGATAGAAGGCGATGCTTGGGTGCATCTTACCACGAAATGGACCAACGATGATGGCCGTACTGATGGACCGATCCTGCCGGTCGATCAGTTTCAGGCGGGACAGTATGAATTGCTATTTTATGCGGGTGCCTATTTCGACAAGGTCGGCCTGTCCTTGGCCACGCCTAAATTCTTGAACGAAATTCCGATCCGCTTTGGAATTTCTGACAAAACCAGCCATTATCATGTGCCTTTGCTGGTCTCTCCTTTCAGTTTTTCAACCTACCGTGGCAGCTGATTAACCGGGTTTGAAGAACGTAAATCGGGTGATCTGATGATAGGGCGCTGCGGGTGTTACGTTGATTGACGGAAAACCCGCGTGATTTGGCGCATCCGGCCAGCCCTGACATTCAACCGCCAAAGCGCCGTAATTGGACACGCTATCGCGCCCGTCATAGATCTGCACCCCCGGTTGATTTGTTGCGATCTTCACCCCAACACCTGACTGTCCTGTCAGCTTTGCCACCTCGCTCAGGGGCACCTGATTGCCTGATACGCAAAAGTTGTGATCAAGCACCGGGCTGCCGGGTTTGATCCTGCGCGGTGCACGGAAATCCATATCTGTCCCTGTGACATCCGCGATCTCTCCGGTTGGGCAGGCGTCTGCATCGGTGGGCAGATAGTGATCTGCATCAATCCAAAGCTGATGCCCCTCCCATGTTGGGCTGCCGTCAAAGTTCCAATAGCTGTGATTGGCAAAGTTCATGCATGTCGCCGCATCCGTTGTTGCATCAATCGCAAGGGTCAACGTGGCGGGGGGCGTCAACGTGAAAGTCGCGGTGATAATCCGGTTGCCGGGTAGGCCACATTCCCCGTCCATCAGCGTGCAGCGCAGGGTGGCAGCGTGATCGCTTTGCGCTACAACTTCCCATATGCGCAGATGCGTTGCCTGCACGCCTGAATGAAGGTGAATGCGTCCGTTCTGATTACGTTCAAGTTCGTACATCATGCCGTCGATTTCCACGCGGCTTGTGCTGATGCGATTGGCAATTGGGCCAATCAGGCTGCCGTGAAAGCGCTTGGGCCCTTCATAATCAGCGAAATCCTTGGACCCGAAGGTCAGCGACCGATCCACGCCCGCAAGGCGGACATCCTGCAAAATTGCGCCCCAATCAAGCAGGGAAATCGTCAGATCACCCGCCGACAGCGTCAGTTTCTGCACATCTTCGCCTGTGCTGGCAGTGCCAAAGATCATCGTACTTCCCAATGCACACCCGCCGCCGGAATGGTCACGCCATTCCATTTGCGCGCCTTGGCTGCGTAATTGAACACAAAGCGATGGGTGTCTGTGTCGCGGATGCGCAGGCCTTTGGGCAGATCATAGGTCTCAAGCCCGGCGGCATCGCAAAGCCCGCCGATGATCTGATCAAAAGTCGCATCATCGGGCCAGCCTGCAAGATAGCGCAGATGATCGCCGCCCATAATCGCGGGCTGTGCGGATTTTGTGGAGAGATGCACCGGTGCGTTCCCTTCAAGATGTTCAAACCAATGCAGGAATCGCCCGCCGCCTTGAAGTTTGATCTTATCGGTTGGTGGGATGCTTTCCGTCAAGGCAATCGTCACATCCGTATCCGGCAGGTTCGGGCCCATGGGCAGCGGGATTGACAGTTCATCGGTTTTCGTATCCGTGCGCGGCCCGATAAGCGCGATCCCTTTATAGGCGGCAAGTGCTGCGCGCAGCGGGTCGGACAGCGTCATCAAACCGGGGGCCAGCACCAGTTTGTAATCCGACAGGTCGGCCACATCGGGCGGCAGAATATCAACCGATAATCCGGCACGGCGCAGCGCGCGGTAGGCGGCAAACGCCAGCCGGAACATATCAAAATCAGCGCCTTGGGGCTGCGTGTCCCAGGCCCACGCGCTTTCATAATCAAAGATCAAGGCGACCGGGGCGTGCGCTGTGCCAACTGTGGGCAGTTTTGCGATTTCATCAGCGACTTGTCGCGCCTCAGCCAAGGCGGGGGCATCCGCGCGATCAGGTCGCAAAAGCCCCGCGTGCATTTGTTCTTGCGCAAATGGGGCCTGTCGCCAGCGGAAATAGCAGACGGTTTCGGCCCCATGTGCGAAAGCTTCCCATGCCCAAAGACGCGCCATACCCGGTAGGGGGGCAGGGTTGTAGGGTGCCCAGTTAACCGGGCCGGGTTGCTGCTCCATCACCCACATGCGCCCTTTGCCGACGGCGCGGTAAAGATCATGATGAAAGGCTTGATTATCTGGGTGCCCTTGGCGCAGAAACACCTGCTTTTCCTGTGCCGTCCCCTCAATCCGGTCTGATAGAAACCCGATCGGATAGCTGTCCCAAGACGCGATATCCAAGTCAGCGCCCACAGCCCAATGATCAAACGTCGTGATGCGCCCCATATAGTTGTGGATGAGCGGCGCGCTTGTGTATTTGCGCAACTCGTCTGCCTGCACCTTATTGAACGCCACCACTTGATCCGAACTATAGCGCCGGAACGCCATCACGTGGGCGGGATTGGGTTCGGTCACTGTGAGGTTGGGCAGTTCGATCTGATCAAAGCGGTCATAATCCATCGACCAGAACACATTGACACACGCGCGGTTCAGCGCATCGGTGGATTGATAGCGCTGGGCGCACCAGTCTTGAAAGCCGGTTTTGGCCGCCTCAGAATAAGACAGCGTCGTGTCGTGGCAATCATATTCATTGTCGATCTGCCATGCCGCGATGCGTTTATCCGCGCCATAGCGTTCGCCCATTGCACGCACAATCCGGCGGCAATCGTCCCGATACCCCAAATGGCTGAAATCATAATGCCGCCGCGATCCAAACTTGCGCACGCGGCCCTGTTCATCCACTGGCAGCATCCCCGGCATCTCGTCCACCAGCCAACGCGGCGGCGTTGCGGTGGGCGTTCCCATGATGATCTGAAGCCCTGCGTTTCCAAGCGTTTCGACGGCGCGGTCAAGCCAATCCCAGTTAAAAACGGCGCGTTTGGGTTCGATCCGCTGCCATGCAAATTCGCCAATGCGCACCCATGATAGTCCAGCGTCGACCATACGGGCGGCGTCATCAGCCCATTCATCCTCGGGCCAGTGTTCGGGGTAATAGCAGACGCCAAGCGTGCGTTTCATGGCAGAGCCTTTTTGAGTATTTTGAAAAAGTGAGGATGGGATTTGTGCCCTAAAGGATCACGCGATGTTCTTTTTGGCCAGTGTATTTTGTGGGTGTGGCAAAGGTCTTGCCGTCCTCATCTCCATCAAGCCCAACTGCGGCCGAGGTGCAGTGTAACGTGGTCATATCCGGGCCACCGAAGGCGGGGCAGGTGGTTTGGGCGGCAGGAAACGGGAAGGCTGCGATGAAGGTACCACCCGGCGCATAGCCTGCGACACGTCCGGCACCCCATTGCGCGCTCCAAAGGTTGCCATCGGTGTCAACGACCGCGCCATCGGGGCGGAAGTCTGTGCCTTGCAGGTCGATGAAGACCTCAGGGTCGGTGTTGGGCCAACCATCTTTGTCGAGACGCACGCGCATGATTTGCTGCGTGGGCGTGTCGGTGAAGTAGGCGGTTGTGCCGTCGGGCGCAAAGCAGATCGCGTTGCTGATTGTGATTGGGGCGAACAGCTGACGCAATTCGCCTTTATAGAAGCGATAGATCGCGCCAGCACCGTCTTCGGCGTTGATCCCCATCGTGCCGATCCAAAAGCCGCCCTGCGGATCAGCGCGCCCATCGTTTGACCGGGTGACAGGGTTATCAGCTTCCAGTGCACAGATATGGGTGCTGTCACTAGAGGGGATATCAAAGCGCGACAGCGCAATGTCTGAGGCGATCAGCAGCGTGTCGTGATCAACCCATCCGGCGGCGGACACATAGCCCGGAAACTGCCAGTGCCGGTCTGCGCAGTGCAGATGCTTGCCAAGGATATCGAACCAGAAAAGTTCCGCGCGTTCAGGGTGCCAAAGGGGGCCTTCGCCAAGTTGGCATTTGGATTTATCAAAAATCATGATGCGGCCAAATCATAGGCTGCAACGATGGATTTGGCTTTCTGCGCAACCGTGGCCGCGCTATCGCCCGGCTTATAAAGTGCCGAGCCGATCCCGAAACCATCCGCGCTGGCGGCGATCCATTGGGCGAAGTTTTCGGGGCCTGCTCCGCCCACTGCATAAACTTGCGTTCCTTTTGGCAGGATGGCGCGGATCGCTTTGACCCCATCAGGGCCGGGAATACTGGCCGGGAAAATCTTGAGCCCATCGGCCCCGGCTTTCAGCGCTGTGAAACATTCGGTCGGGGTCATGACACCGGGCCAGCTTTGCAAACCGGCCGTTTTGGTCGCCACGATCACGCGCTGGTCGCAGTTGGGCGACACGATCAATTTGCCACCGGCTTGGGCCACGCGGCCCACGTCATCACTTGATAGCACCGTGCCTGCTCCGATCAGGGCTTTGTCGCCGTAAGCATCGACCATCGCTTTGATACTGTCGAAGGGATCGGGTGAGTTTAGGGGCACTTCGATCCGGTCAATCCCCGCATCCAGAATCACACCGCAGATATCAACGGCCTCGGGCGGGGTCACGCCGCGCAGAATGGCGATGAGGGGGCGAGACATATCAGCTCTCCTTAAATCGGCGATAGGCGGCGGTGAGGCCTGCGCGTGTGGCGCGGTCTCCGTCGGCTTGTGTGGCGGCAACGCCTTGGGTGGCAAGGGCATCGACATAGATCTTGGCAAGGGTCCCGGCACCGATCACCGCAACCTGCTGGCCCAGCCAGTAAGGTTTGGTCGCGGCCAGTTCCGCCCCGATCAAAAGCCCCGACAAGCGGGCGCGGGCAACGGCGTTGGGCAGCCCATCCAGCAGGCCCTCGGCACGCAGGGAAAACAGGCGTGCTGCCAGCTTTTCGGGCCGCGAAATCGCATCATCCAGTCCTTGGGCGAACCCTTCGGCGTCCCAGCCGTCGGTGATCGAGTGTTTCAGCACCGTATGGCCCGAAATCGCCGCAAACAGATCGCCCGTCATCGCGGTTTGAAAGCTCACAACCTCGTTTGCGCTGACGTGGACCCATTTGGTATGGGTGCCGGGCAGGCAAATGACACCGTCCCATTTGGGGTTCAGGGCCAGAAATCCCGCAATTTGTGTTTCTTCGCCGCGCATCACATCCGCAGGGCGGTTCTGGCGCAGGCCGGGGATGATGTGCACCGACAGGTGATCGTGGAACGCAGGGACGCTTGCAAACCCAGTTGCGGTCGCATCGCAGGGCACGGTGGCATAGGCCGCCTCACTCCAGCCTTGTCGGCTGCCAACCATCCCGCATGCAATGACCGGGGTCGGCTTGGTGACCCATGTCCCAACCAGATCAAGCAGCGCACCCGCGAACTGATCTTTGGTCAGCTTGTTCATGCCCTGATCCGAACTGGCTTGGGCCAGCACGGTTCCGCTGTGGGACATCGCCCAGACCCGCAGATGCGTCGTGCCCCAATCAGAGGCGATCCAATCTGGCGTTTGCGCGGTCATCCTGTCGTCACCACGCCGGCATCCACAATCATGCATTGGCCCGTCATCATCGCCGCCGCATCCGAGGCCAGAAACAAGGTTGGCCCGACCATATCTTCAGGGCGCATGAATGTTTGCAGACATTGCTTGGCAAGGAAGGCGTCCTTGGCTTCGGGCGTCGCCCACATCTTTTCCTGCTTTTCGGTAAACACCCAGCCCGGCGCAATCGCGTTGACGCGGATCCCCTCAACGCCAAACCCTTTGGCAAGGGACCGGGTCATGCCAGTGATACCCGCATTGGCGCTGTTATAGGGGACCAGTCTTGGATCGCCGATCATATAGGCAATTGATGCATAATTGATGATTGACCCACCGGGGGCCATGCAGGTCGCAGCCTTTTGACAGCCAAAGAAATAGGCCTTGAGGTTCACCGCCTGCATGTCATCCCAAATCTCGGGCGTGATATCGGCCACATCATAGCGCATGTCATTGGCGGCATTGTTCACAACGGCCTTAAAGGGGCCATGGGCGCTGGCAGCCTTGTCCATCGCGGCCTGCAAGGCGGCAGTGTCCGTCACATCGCATTGGATAAACAGCGGGCGATGGCGGGCGGTTTCGGTCAATTGATCCACAAAACCAGACGCATCAGAGCGCCCGACAAACGCAACTTTCGCACCTTGTGCCACAAAACCGGCCGTCAATTCAGCCCCAATGCCATTGCCGCCCCCGGTAATAAAGACAGAGGCATCTGCAAGATCAGAATAAGTGGCGTTCATCGTTTTTCCCCTTCGACAACCCACATGCGTTCCGGGAATGACCATGGCAGTGTAATCCCGTGACGCATCAGATAGGTGCCTGATAATTCAAGCATATCACTTTTCAAAGCCGTTATCCCACGCGACAGCGCCGGTGCGGTTTCCCGGTTCACCAGCGTGACCCTGTACATCGCCTGTGGGTCCAGACCCGTCAAACGCAAAGGGCGTGGGGCGATCTGCGCCGAGGTCGCGGCTTTGCCTGCAAATACCACAAAGCGGCTGCCATCGCGGGCGTGCTGTTGTTCGGCGATGACTGCCGGATCGGCACTATCAAGCCGCAGGATATCGGCGCTGTGCATCCAGTGGCGATGATGCTTCCACCAGCTTGTGATTTCACTCAGCACGCGCGCCTCGTGATCCGTCAACTCGCGCGGGTCCATTTCAAAGCCCATGTGGCGCTGAGCGGCGACCCAAGCGCGGAACGAGATATCCAGCGTGCGCCCGGATGTGTGACAAACACGCGGACCAACGTGCGACCCCGTCACAGCCAAGGGCAGGAACAGGGCCGCGTCATGTTGAATGCGCAGGCGTTCCAGCGCATCATTGCTGTCAGACAGCCAGACCCGCTGGGTGCGCTCCAGAATGCCAAAGTCAATCCGGCCCCCGCCGCTGGCGCAGCTTTCAATCTCGACATGCGGGAAATCGGTGCGCAACCGGTCAATCAGCGCATAAGACCCGCGCGTTTGCGCCGCATCAGGCATCGGCAGCACGCGGTTATGGTCCCACTTGATATAATCGATATCCGTCTCGCGTAGGATTTTGGACATGCGCGCATAAAGGAAATCGCGCACCGCAGGCAGCGCCATGTTCAGCGCCTTTTGCTGGCGACCTAAAGTCTGATCCTCTGCCCCTAAAATCCAGTCAGGATGGGCGCGGGCGATGTCGCTGTCATCGTTGATCATCTCGGGTTCGAACCAGATACCGAAGGTCATGTTCAGCCCATGAACATGGTCCACCAATGGGGTTAGCCCATCGGGGTATTTGCGCGGATCGACTTCCCAATCGGACAAGGATCGCGTGTCATCATCGCGATTGCCGAACCAGCCGTCATCCAGCACGAACCTTTCAGCTCCAAGGGCAGCGGCGCGGTCGGCGATGTCTTTCAAGACCGGAAGCTTGTGATCGAAATACACAGCTTCCCAGCAGTTATAATGCACCGGGCGCGGCTTATCGGGCTTGGGCCAGGTCACAATCCGGTCGCGCAGGTGGCGCTGGAACGCGACAGCACAGCCGTTCAGTCCGGTGTCGGAATATGTGATGTAAAGCGGCGCAGTTTTGAACTGCGTCGCCGGGTCATGTTCCATGCGCGCGGCGTGACCGAACTGGATTTGACGGCGGCCATCCTGCAATTCCTCGGCGATCATCTTGTGACCACCCGACCAGCCATAGTGGAAGCCATAGCATTCGCCGTGCGTGTTTGTTGTGCCCACTGTGGGGATCAGCAGCCCCGGAAAATGCTCATGCCCCGTGCGCCCTGTGCGGTTCTCGCGGTAGCGCATGCCCGCAGACCATGCCGTGCGGGACAGTTGGAATTCACCGCACCAGCGCCCCGACACATCAATCATGTCGTCCGATTGCTGCGGGGCTGGCAGGACCGGCGCGGCAAGCCAGTGAAGGTGCACGGGCCGCGTTGCATCCAGCGTGTGCTGGCAGGTGATGATGTGGGTGTCTTGGTCGACGGCAAAAACGGCGGTTAACGTCAAACCGTTGTTGGCATCTTTGTAGACCAGCGTTAGCGTGCCGTTTTGCGTAGCACTTTCCAAGCAGAATTTTGGCAGCAAAGGCGTGCCATCTGTGTCGCGCAGGATCAGACCGGGCTGGCCCGGAAAGCTGCGCGTGGCCTCAGGACAGATCGACAGATCGGGATTTTCGTCCAGCATGCCACCCGTCACATCAATGATGTTCGCACTATACAAGGTTTCAAGGTCTTCGCCCTTGGGCAAGGCAGGACCCCAGTAAACCACCTGAGGGAGGCGGTCGTTGGTCGCCGCCAGAACAAGCGTCTGGCGATCATCATCAAGGCGGTGTGTCGTGATCATCGGGTCTCTTACTTAACGGCACCGAGGGTGAGGCCTGCGATAAAGTGTTTCTGCATGAGGAAAAACATAATGACCGGGGGAAGAGCAGCCACGATAGACCCCGCGCTCATCAAATGATAGGCGGCGCGGAACTGCGAATTAAAGCTGGTGATCCCGGCCGTTACGGGCTGTGCATCAGGGCCTTGGGTCAGGACGACCGCCCAGAAATAATCGTTCCAGATAAAGGTAAAGATCAGCACGGCCAAAGCAGCCAATGCGGGCTTCATCAAGGGCAGGACAACGAAGACAAAGATGCGCCATTCGGCCACGCCTTCGACCCGCGCGCTTTCGATCAGCGGAAAGGGCAGGGCGCGGATAAAGTTGCGCATGAACAGCGTGCAGAACCCGGTCTGGAAGGCGATGTGAAACAGCACGAGGCCAAGTTTCGTGTCGTAGAGGTTCAGATCCAACGTCAGGTCGCGCACGGGAACCATGAGGATTTGGAAGGGCACAAAGTTGCCCGCAATGAACATAAAGAAGATCAGCAGATTGCCGCGGAAGCGGTACACGCCCAGCGCAAAGCCTGTCATGGATGACAGGGCGACGGCGCCTATGACCGTGGGCACCGTGATCCAGACCGAATTCCACATATAGCGGGGCATATCGGATTCAAAGAAGACCTTGCCGTAGTTGGTGCCGCCCTCAAAGCTGGAGGGCCAGCCCCAGTAGTTGCCACTCACAAAGTCAGCCTCGGGCCGGATTGAGAAGATAGCGACCGCGATCAGGGGCAACAGCCACAGGATCAGCATCACAGGCAAAGCAACCTGATAGGCCGCGCGGGCACCGGGGGTGCGCTTTTCGATAGGAGTCGGAAACATTTACCGCGCCTCCTGTTCGTCGCGCCACATCGAATAGAGGAAGTAGACGATGAAGAAGAGCATGATGAAGAACAGCACAACCGCGATGGCAGCTCCGTACCCCATCTGGAACCCACGTTCAGACAAGGACTGTTCAAACATGTAATAGGCCAACACACGGGTTGATCCGAAGGGGTTCCCGTTCGGGGCCATGACCGAGATCAGATCGAAACTGCGCAATGATCCGATGATCGTCACCACAAAAGCGATGAACGTCGCAGGCTTTAACTGCGGCAAAACCACATACCACAGCATCTTGCGCCCCTTCGCACCATCAAGGCGGGCGGCTTCGATCTGTTCGGGGTCAACGGCATTCAGCCCCGTGAGGTACAGGATCATGCAATAGGCGGTCTGGGGCCAAAGACCTGCGGCGATGATGCCATAGGTGGCGGTTTTGGGGTCGCCCAGAATGTTCACCCGGTCAAAGCCAAGGGCTTGGGCGGCCTCGCTGATCAAACCGCCTTGGGGCAGGTAGAACCAGCCAAACACAAGGCCTACGACCACCTGACTGATGACGAAGGGAAAGAAAAACATCGACTTGTAAAAGCGGATGCCCGCGACCTTCTGGTTCAGGAAAAGTGCAGTGAATAGACCCAGCGGGATGGCAAGCAGGTAAAGAAACAGCCAGCGGATGTTATTCCAAAACGACACTTCAAACTTGCGATCCGAGGTGAGCAGACGTTCATAATTGGCAAGGCCGACATATTCCCCGTTTTCGCGAATATCGCCCAGCCCGTTCCATTCATAGAGCGAGATATAGAAGCTTTGGAAAATCGGGATGATCACGTAAAGCGCGAAAAAGGCGATGCCGGGGATCAGGAACAACCAAGGCGTAATCGCAATCTCATTGCGCTTGTACCAACTGCGTTGGCGGGGCTGTGAGGGATCAGCGAGGCTGGCCATGCCGGGGTTCCTGTCTTGATGATCAACACATGCGAAAAGCGGAGGCGCGCTTTGCGAATGGGTTGGTCGGGTGGGCATTCCTGCCCACCCGCTTGTGTCGCTTACTGGTAGATGCGCTGACGCTCTGCTTCCAGACGCTCAAGGATGTCGTCCAGATTGTCTGGGAACACCATGAACTCTTGCAGACCTTCCATGCCGATCCCGGCCATTTCGGCCTCAAAGTCACGGTCAAAGAACTGCATGATGCCGCCTGTCGCATTGTTGGACAGCATATCGAACCCTTCCTGAATGAACTTGTCATCAGAAACCGACGCTTTTGCGTTCACAGGCAGCTGGCCAAGGGCGTCGCCGCCGTTGATGGCTGTCTGTACTTCGGGTGAGGTGACATAAAGCAGGAATGCTTTGGCCGCTTCGACGTTCTGGGCACCGGATGGAATGTGGAACGTATCCGTTGGCGCATCTTCTGCAGGGGCCACATCGGGGTTGATTGTTGGGAACTGGTAGAAGTCCAACTGATCATCTGTCAGGCCACCGTCGCGGAATGCCGCAACCGAGAAGTTCCCCATCAGGTAAGCAGCCGCTTCGCCGTCAACCATGAAGGGCATCGCTTCCTGCCAGCTGTATGACTGGTGGTCATCAATGAAGGCACCCATGTCGATCAGCTGACGCCAGTTGGCGAAGGTCTGACGCACACGGTCATCAGTCCAAGGGATTTCGCCCTTCGCAAGCTGGATGTGGAAGTCATAGCCGTTGGTGCGCGAGTTGATGTAGTCAAACCAACCACCAGCGGTCCACAGGAACTTGGACCCGATGGTGTAGCACTTACGACCAGAATCAAGGATCGCCTGACAGTTCGTCAGCTCTTCTTCCCATGTCGCAGGCTCAGACAGACCCAGCTCTGCGTAGATGTCTTTGCGGTAATAAACACCCCACTGGTAGTATGTGTAGGGGACGCCCCACTGCTTGCCATCAAGGGTCATTGCGCCCTTGGTTGAAGCAAGATCGGCCATGGCTGGTTCATCCCAAAGATCTGAGATGTCCATGAACAGGCCGGATTCGACATAAGGCAGCATGCGTGTCGCGGCATACCAGTTTACAACGTCTGGCGCGTCAGCAGACAGCGCGTTGCGGATCTGTGTTTTCCACGCTTCGCGGTCAACGATTGTCAGGTCGATATTCAAGTCGGGGTGCATTGCGCCGAAATCGGCAGCAAGGCCTTCCATCACAGCGCGGGGCGCTGGGTTGGACATGTCGGAAATAATGCGAAGGTCGCCTGACAGGCTGTGCCCGTCTGCTGCTGCGGATGTCGCAATCCCAGCAGCAACAATCGCCGCGAACGACGTTTTTAGAATGGAATGCATAGTGTCCTCCCTAGGTGCTTCCATGAGTAAACCAAGCCCACCCGAGTTTCCTACAGAAGTCTCATTATATGAAACTTGGTTTTGGATGTTGATACTAAAGCGCGACTCGCCTAATAATGTCAACAAGGCCGCGACGTTTAATTGCGCGACACGACAGCGCGATAAATGAAAAGTGCGGGGCCGGGGAGGAACGATATGTCAGGCGGTGCGGGGGACGGTACAGTCGGGAAGGCCTTGAAGGTTCTTGATCAGGTTGCCGCATGCGGCAGACCAGTGCGTTTTGCTGAACTTTTGGCCGAAAGCGATTTCCCCAAACCGACCCTTTATCGATTGCTGCAAACACTGACGAACCAAGGCATGCTTGCCTTCGATCCAGACCGGCACACCTATGCGCCCGGCGGGCGGTTGATGAAATTCGCCCATGCCGCCTGGGCGCAATCGACATTGGCTCAGGTGGCCAGCCCGCACCTGCATGCGCTTAGCGAAGCAACCGGGGAAACGGTGCATCTTGCGCAACTTGACAGCGCGCAGGTGCTTTATCTGGACAAGCGCAACGCGGCGCAGCCGGTTGAGATGTTCAGTCAGGCAGGCAAGGTCGGCCCCGCCTATTGCACCGGGGTCGGCAAAGCAATGATGGCCTTTTTGCCCGCAGACGAAGCCGATATCGTGATTGGGCAACAGTCGTTCCACATCTTTACACCGCACACGCTTGGGTCGGCAAAGGCGCTTCTTAATGAACTGGCGGATATCCGGGCCAATGGCTACGGGTTTGATCGGGAAGAACACGAACCGGGCATCATCTGCGTGGCGATGCCGATTTTGACGGAAACGGGCCGGGTGATCGGGGCGCTGTCTGTGACAAGCACGACAACGCGCACGAATTTGGCTGGGCTGGAACAGCAGGTTCCGCAACTGCGCATCGCCGCAAACGCCATTGCAGAAGAGGCCAAGCACTGGTCCTTCCCCGATCAACACAACCAACATTCAGCTACAGGGATCTAGGCCATGTCCGGTGTCACCATGAAGAACGTCGTTAAGCGATACGGCGATACACAGGTCATCCACGGGATCGACCTTGAGATCGCAGATGGTGAGTTTTGTGTCTTCGTGGGCCCATCGGGCTGCGGCAAGTCGACCTTGCTGCGCATGGTCGCTGGGCTTGAGGAAACCACCGAAGGCGAAATGCACATCGGCACCCGCGACGTCACCCGGATGGACCCGTCTGAACGTGGCGTGGCAATGGTGTTTCAAACTTATGCTTTGTACCCGCATATGACTGTGCGCGATAACATGGGCTTTGGGCTGAAGATGAATGGGCACCCCAAGGCCGAGATTGCGGAAAAAGTGGCCGAGGCCACGCGTATTCTAAAGCTGGAGGATTATCTGGACCGCAAACCGGCCGCTTTGTCCGGTGGGCAGCGCCAGCGCGTGTCCATTGGACGCGCCATTGTGCGGGGGCCTGATGTGTTCCTTTTTGATGAGCCGCTCTCAAACCTTGATGCGGAATTGCGGGTCGAGATGCGGGTCGAAATCGCGCGCCTTCACAAGGAAATTGGCGCGACGATGATCTATGTGACCCACGATCAGGTCGAAGCGATGACGCTGGCCGACAAGATCGTCGTGCTGCGCAAGGGCGTGATCGAACAGGTCGGTGCGCCGATGGATTTGTACCGTGACCCGGACAACAAGTTTGTGGCAGGCTTCATCGGTTCCCCCGCGATGAACTTTATGAATGGCACCGTTGGGGACGGCGAAATCGACGTGCCCTGCATCGCCCAGAAAATCCCCGCGGCCATCGCGCCTGCCTACAAAGGCCGCACCGTCAGCGCCGGTCTGCGCCCCGAACATCTGACGATTGATCCCGCAGGCGACGTGCTGCGGGTGGACCTGACCGAAAGCCTTGGGGGCGTCTCTTACGCCTATCTCGAAGGCCCAACCGGCGAGCGGATCGTTGTAGAAGAACGCGGGGATGAACGGGTGTCAGAAGGCGACCGGGTCGGGCTGACATTTGAAGCCAAGCGGCTTTACCTGTTCGACGGAGAAACCGAAGCGCGCATCCGCTCGTAGGGTCAAACAATACTGCACCGCAAAAACTAAAAAGGCCCGGGATCATCCCCCGGGCCTTTCTTATTGTAGAGCTTACTCAATGCTTCTTTTGAATAAAAATATGCCCCCCGGAGGGTCCGCACTCTCTACCACTCGCAACCGTCAGCTTCAGCCCGTAGGGTGGATCTTGATCCACCGCCCCCTAGCGCTTGCCGTAGTACAGTCCCACCACATGTTCGGCCTGTGCAAAGAACAACCAGCGCAGGGCCAGAACCCCTGCGATATGACTTGCAATAGCGATGAACGCACCGAAATACCCAAGTCCCAAAGCCAAAAGGATCACCGGCACAACAAAGCCAAGCACCAAAGCAATCAGGCGCAATTGCTGCGTGTGCTTGCGCCCAACCTGATAGGCGAATTCTTTCAGCAGATAGTTCGTGCCAGTATGCGGCGGCTCAAACGCGCGCACCTTGCCGATGTGCCCAAGGCCGGTGGCCGAGGCGAGGGTTGTGCCGCTCTCTGACAGGCGGCTGTCACCGCTGAACCACGCATAGGCCTGCACCGCCCCGGCGATGATCAGCAAGATGATCGCAATCACAGGCTTATTGGCAAAAAGCGCGCCGCCCCCGACCGAGAGGGTCAGGAACAAGGTGGGCGTCGTCCAATGCTTCCAGCGCGGCACGGTGGTCATTTGGGTGTAGATCATTGAGGTCGTGAAAACCGTTGCCAATGCGCCCAAAGCCCCAAGCCAACCAAGCGGCTGCCAGACGCTGCCAAAGAAGACCAAACCAAGGGCATAAAGCCCCATGATCACCAAGGTCGCCACGGCTGCAATGCCTTCGCGTGACAGCCATGAGCTGCGCCATTGGCTCAACGCCTTGATCGCGCGTTCGGGGTGGCCAAGGTGGAAGGTCGATGACAGCAAACCGCCGACAGCCATGGCGTATGCGATGGCAAACCAAATGAACGCCCCCCAGCCGGTCGGCGGGGTTGCATCAAAGCCAAGCCAGAACAGCAGGCCAAAGCCAAGGCCGGAAAAGACTGTGAAGATAATGACGGATGGTGCGGGATGCATTATTTGGCTCCTCCGGGCATGGCGGACAGGGCTTTATCAAGCCACCCCATCAGCCCTTTTGCATCTTGGGCGACGGGTTCAAGATAGGGGGCCAGAATATCAATTTCGGGCTCTGCATCCTTGATGCGCGGGGGCAAGTATTTGTTCACAGGCTTTGTGCCTTGCTCTGGCATCAGATCAAAGCCGCCGCGTTCGGCCACAAGAATCGACACATCCGATGTTTCATCCCCCAAGTCGCCAAAATGGCGCGCCCCTGACGGGCACGTGCGCACGCAAGCAGGTTGCCGGTCTTCTTCGGGAAGGTTTTCGTTGTAAATCCGATCCACACATAGGGTGCATTTCTTCATGACACCTTCGGCTTCGTCCATTTCGCGCGCGCCGTAGGGACAGGCCCATGCGCAGAGGCCGCAACCAATGCAGTCGCTTTCATTGACCAGAACGATCCCATCTTCGGCGCGCTTATAGCTCGCCCCAGTCGGGCAGACCGTTACGCAAGGTGCATCTTCACAGTGCAGGCAGGATTTCGGGAAGTGGATCAGCTGGGCCGCACCTTCATCGGGCTGCACCTCATAGGAATGCACCCGATTGAGGAATGTCCCGCTTGCAGCACCCGAATAAGCATTCTGATCCGACAATGGCGCGCCATAATTTTCGGTGTTCCAGCCTTTGCAGGACACCACGCAAGCATGGCAACCCACGCAAGTGTCCAGATCAATGACAAGGCCAAGTTTCTTGGCCGAGGGTGGGGGAAGTGTTGTCATGAGCGTGCACCTTGGCTGGCGGGGCGGAGATTTTTCTGCGAAAAATCGTATGCCTCCGGCGGGAGTATTTTTGGCAAAATGATACTAACAGGCTGCTCTTTCTCGGCATCCCATGTCGCGATGAAGTAGATGAAGCTGCCGATTGTCAGCAGCAGAAAGGCTGCAATCAGCATCAGGATCTGTGGCTGACTCATTTTCCGACCTTCCATGCTTGATCTTTCGGACCCTTGGGGACCGGGGACTTGATCGGCGGCAAGGCGGGTTGTGCTTCATTTGGCACTGCTGACTTCTCAATCTTCACGCGCAAATCAAACCATGCGGCTTGCCCCGTAATCGGGTCCGAGTTTGCCCAACGCAGCCCGTCGCCCTTGGGCGGAAGCAATTCGTGGATCAGGTGATTCAGCAAGAAGCCTTTGTTGGCTTCAGATGCGTCTTCATCCAAGGCCCATGCGCCTTTGCGTTTGCCGATAGCGTTCCACGTCCAGATCGTGTGCGCATTTAAGGACGCCTGATGCGCGACCGGCACCACAATCGATCCATGGGCCGATGTGACCTTGGCCCAATCGCCATCTTCGAATCCATGCGCCTCCCAGACGTTGGTCGGCACATAAAGCGGGTTATGCCCGTGAATTTGCCGCAGCCATGCGTTCTGTGTCCCCCATGAGTGATACATCGCCATTGGGCGCTGCGTCAGGGCGTGGATCGGATATTCATCCGGGTCAACGCGGGCGTCCTCAAACGGTGCATACCAGATCGGCAGCGGGTCCATCGTATCCTTGATCTGGTCGCGCAGGTGTTCGGGTGGCTGGCGTGTACCGATGCCTTCGGCGGCGGCCTGGAACTTGCGCATCGGTTCGCAGTAGATCTGAAAGATGTAGGGCTGTTCAACATCATAAAAGCCCATCTTCACAGCCCAAGCCTGATAGGCGGCGTTAAAGGGTTTGTAGAAGGCGGCGTCCTCGGGGACATGTTCCATCCAAAAGCCGCCATTGGCGATGTAGTTATCAAGCTGCGCTTCGTTCACGTCACCGCGCCCGCCTTGCAGCGTTGCATTCTCGCCCAGACGAAAGCCCGCCAAGGGCCCGATGCCGGGGCGGCGGATGTGGTTGGTGATATAGTCGGCGTAATCTTCATATTTCTGGCTGCCATCCGCATTCACGAAACCGGGCAGGCCAAGGCGCGCACCCAGTTCACAAAGCACGGATTGAAAGCCGCGCACATCGCGGTCAGGTTCCACGACGGGCCAGCGGATGGCATCGGCCACAGCGTCCGCCTCGCAAATCGGGCGGTCGAGCAGTGAGATACAATCATGCCGTTCAAGGTAGGTCGTGTCTGGCAGGATCAGGTCGGCGTAGGCCACCATCTCGGATGAATAGGCATCCGAATAGATGATCCGTGGGATCTACCATCCCGCAACCAAGTATCTCTAGCCATCCGGTTCCTTTGGTGATCCGATAATCTGTCTCATTCTTCAGTCCCCAGTAGACATCCATCTCAGCACTTGGCTCGGTGAATGGGAAGTAACTCGGTCTCAATCTGATCTTCGTATCTGGACCATACATCTCTCTTGCATAGTAAAGCAATGTCTGCTTCATATCCGCAAATGATACCTTTTTATCAATGTAGAGTCCTTCTACTTGGTGGAATTGGCAGTGGCTACGAGCTGAGATTGTTTCATTACGATACACTCTGCCAGGAGCGATGATTCTGATTGGAGGAGTACTGTTCTCCATCACTCTCGCTTGTACACTAGATGTATGCGTACGTAGAAGTCTATTCGCATCAGCCTTGAGGTAGAAGGTGTCTTGCATATCTCTTGCTGGGTGATCTTCTGGCGTATTCATCGCAGTGAAATTGTGCCAGTCATCTTCTATCTCTCGTTCCTCAGCTGTAGAAAATCCAATTTTCTCAAATATCGCAATCACTCTATCCATCACAATAGAGACGGGGTGTCTCGACCCTAGTCCTAGCTCAGAAGCAGGAGCATACAGATCCATATTCGCCGCTTCAGCTGATTGCTGACTCCCCTCCATTCCAGACTTATGTTCTTCATATCTTGCCTCTGCGATTTGCTTCAATTCATTGAGGCTTTGGCCAAATGCCTTTTTTTGGTCATTGGGAACATTTCGCATCTCACCAAATAGCGGTTTGATTTGATTTTTTGTCCCGAGATATTGAATTCTGAATGCCTCCAATGTCTCTGCAGAATCGATCGGATAGTTAGAGATTTCCTCCTTGACCTTGCCTACTTTTTCGAATATGTCCATATCTATATTATGCTCTAGATTTCTAAGAAGTGCAAAGGTACGTATTTAGTGATTTTACCCCAACATCGGAGATAACT